>JBOEHG010000062.1:0-15059 GCA_050633825.1 Cellvibrionaceae bacterium
CACAAAGCGGACAAACAGCACTCAATGCGTTATCCACTGGCGGTGTTGAATATATAGAGGTTCGTTGTTTAGATCTAAACCCTTATGATCCAGTTGGTATCAACCAACAGCAAATACAATTTTTGGATACATTCTTACTTTTTTGTTTATTAGAAGATAGCCCGCCATCGGATGAAAAAGAGTATCTACAACTTCAAGAAAACCAACACAGAATGGTGTATAACGGTCGCGACCCATTATTGACATTATTCCATAATGGTAAAGAAAGAGGCGCTAGAGACTGGGGCAAAGAAATAATAGAAAAATTAAAGCCTATTGCAGAACTGCTTGATCTAAACGCTTGCGACACTGACAGGAGCTATCAACAAGCGCTAACAAATGAATTGATGAAATTTAGCAATGACAGCCTGACACCTTCTGCAAAAATCATTAACAATTTACACGAGCAGCAAGTCACTTTTTATCGATTAGCAATGAATGCTTCCTTAAAAAATAGAGAACATTTTTTAGAACATACCCTTGATCAAGAGAAAGTTGATTATTATACAAAAATGGCTAAAGAGTCTCTCGAACAACAATCAAGGATTGAAGCGGACACAAGTATTAACTTCAATCAATTCTTACAAAATTATTATGATCAATACGAATGTCGTGAGTGCGAGAAAAAGCCAATAGAGGAATCAGCGAAAGCAGCGACTTCTTAAAAATGAACAATACAAAAAAGCCCGGTTTTATCCGGGTTTTTTTGTGAGCAAAATATTAAAAGGTTGTGCACGCTGGGTCAACTGAACCGGTTACTACAGGATTAATTTGGAAATAAGAGAGCGGTCCACCAGAACAAATCACATTACCATTAATCGTACTTGAACCTACCGTTGAAACCGTTCCTAGCGCTCCAATATTCACATCACCATTTAATGTAATAATGCCGCCTCGGCCTCTCAAACGTAACACACCAGTTGAGTCAACAACAGTCGAGCCATTTAACTCAACATTACGAAACTCCAGTTGCGAGGTTTGAAAAACACCAACATTACCATTGATAGTTAAACCAGAATTATTCCTAAATGAACCCGCCTGAAATAATTCAATTGCTCTTGCACCAGGCTCTACAGCATCATTAATAAGCACATTATTAACACCATCAACTCTAACGCTACTATTGCGACCAACTAATGCCGTCCAACTATCACCATTAAAAGAAGCACTTTGAACAATAGTGTTATCACCCGTTAAACGAGCACTGGACTGATCAATAACTAGCAGTGCCCCGCGGGTATTTGATTGGATAGTTGTGCCTCTCATCGTAATATGACTATTATATTGAACCACGATACCGCTGAAAGCATTTTCAATAGTAGAGTTACTCAATGCAACTGAACTACCAGCCTGAATATTTAAGCCAACACCATTCCCATCAACATTAGACAAGGTTAAATTATCAATCACAACATTTTGTGCACCAACAACGTTAACAACACCCGCCAAATTAGTAAAAGCATTGTCTGTACCAAAATCATTAAAATTGATAACCGCACCAGCATCAGCACCAATTAACGAAACATTACTACGATCAATAAGAATTGTATCGGTACATACACCACTCACATTAAGAGTCAATGCACCCGCTGTTGGCGCAGACGCCAATACATCTGAAACCGTTTGCTCACCACAGTCAACATCAATCACTGTTGTATTAGTAGGTGTAGTATTTTCAAGCACAGATACACGATCTTCTAAATCATTAATATCCAGTGTATTTTCAGCGATATTAGCGGCATTAGTTTTAATTTTTTTATTAAGCTTTTTAAATGGATTAAATTTTTTATAATTTTTTGATTTTACATCAACACTATTTGACTCAGTATCAGCATAGCTCATTGGAGACATTGCAATACACAAAACACTCAGCGTGGAAGCAATTGCCAGTGACATTTTAGTTTTCATAAACACTCCTGATTATATTGAAAGACTAGCTATTCGAAGAAAGGCAAAAAAACTGAGAAAACTTAAAGCTGGGAAAGAGAGAGAAGAAGAGAAACACCTTTTGAAAGCCCTGTAATACATTCATTCCTATGAATCCCTTTTATACCACTATCCACCACAACAAAAGATTTCTAATGCTTGATAATCAACACCATTAAACAATGAGGCTAACAATTTCATATCATTATTATTTTTTGCGAAGATAACTTTACGTTTAGAGATATAAGCTGTCAACCACCCAACTCCGAAAACAAACCAAAAAAGATCAGCCGGATCACTGGTATGACAGAAACCGTGATGATAACGTTATCATCACGGCTTTTAACAATAGAAAGACTAAAAAAGATGCTCTTTCGATTTAACGATTAGCCTTGATAATTGTGAACATCTCTTTGAGGGAAAGGAATTGTACAGCCTGCTGCTTCAAGTGCTAATTTTCCTTGTTCTTGAATATCAAAAAAGTAAGCCCAGTAATCATCAGTTTTTACAAATACGCGATATAAAATATTCACTGAACTGTCAGCCAACTCACTGACCGCAATAAGATTATTTTCATCTTTTAACACGCGGTCATCATTATTCATTAACTGTGTTAGTGCATCTCGAGCAACTTTCATATCATCACTATATGAAATACCAAAGGTGATTTCTACCGCACGCTCTTCGCTGGATGTATAGTTAACAAGATCACCATTGCTTAAAGGACCATTTGGCAAAATAATATGTCGTTTATCAAACGTTTCTAATATAGTCACAAAGATTCCCATATCTTTAACGGTACCCTCATGCCCCTGTGCCGCAATATAATCGCCGACGCGAATCGGTCTAAAGATCAGCAACATAACGCCACCGGCCAAATTCGCCAAACTGCCTTGTAAAGCCAAACCAACGGCCAAACCTGCTGCACCTAAAACAGCAACAAATGACGTTGTTTTTATCCCCACCATTGATGCAACACTGATTAATAACATCACCTTTAATGCAATGTTGACAGCACTGCTTAAAAATTTCGCTAACGTAATATCTTTTACGTTGGTTGTTATACGGTTATTAACCAGATTGGTTATTTTACCAATGACCCACAAGCCGATAATCAAGACTAAAAGTGCTAACAAAAACTGCACACCGTAAGTGGTAATGTAGCCGATAGCAGATTGGTATAATTCTGATAAATTGATATTGTCCATAAAAAGGCCTCAGTTATTATAGTTAGTGGGGTAGTAGCGTAACGCTCTACCCTAACAGCCTTATGACATTACGGGCAATGATTTCGTCACATCAAGTACTTGATAACAGTGTATCAGGCGACTCTATGCCTATCTTGAAGAAAATATGACTGAAAAGTTATGGTCTTTAATTACCGCTGGACAACAAAATTATTAAAATACAAACCAGTGACACTTTCTTCACCATCCTCTTCTTTCAATAACTGTTTAATACCCTCAAGCGCAGACAAGCGTACATTTTCTTTCCCTTGCTGAGTATCAACATCCTCATCTTGAAGGCGACTAAAAGAGCGGACCAAATAATCCCGAATCAAAGGCATGTGATGGCGAATGGCATTGGAGGCAGGTGTATCTTTGGCACGCAGGGATACTTCCAACTTCATATACTTCAGCTTACCTTTACCCCCATAATTAACCACAAAAGCCGGTTTAACAGGGACATAAATTGGGCGCTCGAGAACCGCCGGCTCATCGGGATCGGCCTCCTCTTCTTTATCATCCTGCGCGTGCACACCAAGGCTCATCAGCAAAAAAAGCAACAGACAAATAGCGCGATTCAATAACATAGATAACTCCAAAACCAATAAGGAATGCCCCATCAGAAACAAGCCATGTATTAGTCCAGCCAATGGGTGAAGAACATTCTTTCAATGTGAACTATTTAAGTATAGAAGGTCTGACACAATTGCCAGAAGAAATTAAAACCCGTACTCTATATTCCTTGATAATTTTTACCTCTAGAGAATTGACTATGCTGGATAAATTACCCTCCACACGTAACCTACTGCTTCTTATTTGGGTGGGAGTGATCGTACTAATTAGTATTGCCCTTTATATGCAATATGTGATGGAGCTGATTCCTTGTGCACTCTGTATGACTCAAAGAGTCTTTGTCATTGCTGTAGGCATCGTGGCCTTACTTGCTTGGCTACTCCAGCCACAAGCCAGAGGAGTCAGGGTTTATAGTGTTATCGGCATGATTATGGCCATCATAGGTGGCGCTTTTTCTTCTCGGCATATTTGGTTACAAAGCCTGCCTGAAGATTTAGCGCCGGCATGCGGGCCCAGCTTGAGCTATTTATTAGAAACGGTTCCGTTTTTTGAAGCTTTGCGTGTTTTACTACAAGGTGATGGCAATTGCGCAGAAAGTGTTTGGTCATTCTTAGGGCTTACCATTCCCGGGTGGACACTCGTTGCCTTCATTGGATTATTTTTAACCAATATTGTGGTTTTTTATAAATCATTGCAACGATAAAATGGTTAATTTAGACGATATTCGACTAACAAAACGCTATTCCTTGCGAATGTTATTCACTTCTCCTATCTTAGGGGCAAGAATGAAGAAAGTGTCAGGTGGCTTTGCCTGATTTAGTGAGACTGCTTAACGTGACTAAGTCATTTAATGTAAGCAGTAACAATAACGATTAACACTGAGGCTTACCCATCAAACATACTGTCTATAAGATTAGTAAAGTAAGCCAAAACCAATCACCAAGGAATCAACTATGTTAGAAAATTGTAAATCAGCAAAAGAACGTTGGGGCGGAGTTAACGATATCGTTGATCGCTGGTTGCAAGAGCGTCAAGAGTTGCTGGTTCATTACTGCGCATTATCCGGCGTAGATTCTTTTGATGAAAACAACTCTGAGCACAGCCAAAAAACACGTCATTTCTGCCAAACTCTAGTCGATTATGTCTCTGCAGGACACTTTGAAGTCTACGATCAACTGATCAAAGAAGGCCAAGATTTTGATGACAAGCAAGCTCTCAACGCCGCAGCAGAACTCTACAAAACGATTGATGCGACCACAGAACAGCTTTTGGATTTTAACGATAAGTATCAGGAGACAGATGATTTGTCTTCATTAGCTCAGGACTTATCCCATGCGGGTCAGCAACTCGAGTCTCGTTTTGAAGCCGAAGACAAAATGATCGCAGTGTTGCATGTGAGCCACAAAGATATGGTGGCCTAAGCAGCATAACATTCTTAAAAGCCCGATTTGCTACAGCACTCGGGCTTTATTTGATTTACTCTTCTTAGCTTCCCCCCTCTATTTCTGTCAATTTCTTCTACAATAACGACCAGTTCGTCTACCCTTATAAAAGAACCCATTTTTATTATGGAGCCAAGACGGTTTACTCATGATACGCCTTTATTGCCTCATCGTTACCACTCTGCTGCTGACAGCCTGCGGCCAGTCAAAAGCACCCAACAACCGAGTTGAAGTAGCCGTCAATGGTATCCATGGCGGCGCACTCAGTAATGACGGGCGTCTTGCGATTGTAGGTTCTGTACAACACGGCGGCAGCCTATGGCGCATGAGTGATGGCGAACGCCTCTATAATTGGAATCACAGCAAAGACGAACTGAGCGTGATTATCTCTGCCGATATTGACCCTAGCGGTAACTGGGCCTTAACAGCGGAAGCTCACACTCTGGTTTTATGGGACTTGAGCAGTGGTAATGCTGCCCGTTTTTGGACAGCACCAGGTGAAGTCCTCGATGCCGATTTAGCCGCGGGTGGCCGTTATGCTCTACTAGGACAGGCTGATCACTCAGCCGTTATATTTAACACGATTCGCGGCGGTGTCGTTAGGACATTTACCCACGAAGCACGAGTAAGAAGCGTTGACCTCAGTGGAAACGGAAAACTGGCAATTACCGGCTCTGAAGACCAAACTGCCGTTGTTTGGCGAGTAGATAATGGTGAGCGCTTACTTACAATAGAGCACTTAGAAGATGTACAGCAAGTTGCCATTAGCGATGATGGGCGTTACGCGCTCACCACAGCAAAATATGATAGGGCTGAGGTGTGGGATATTAAGCAAAAGAAATCACTCAAAACAATTCCTTTATCCAAAGAAAGGATAAAAAGAGGGCTGGAAATCACAGCGGCACGTTTTAGCGAAGATGGGAAAGAGCTATTACTGGGTTATACCAATCAAAAGGTGGAACGTTGGCAAATACAAGGAATGAAACTATTAGATACTTGGAAATTAACAAAACGCCATCAATGGCAACCCACTGGCGTTTCTGTTGTCGACCTAGCTTTTGTTAAAGGAACCAATCGTTATTATGCGATTGGTTCCAGCGGTTTTATTTACTTACTGCAATAAAACTGATTATTTAGCTGCTTCTGGCTTGATCACATCCAACAGCTCAACCTCAAAGACCAAGGTTGCATTTGGACCAATAGGGCCGCCTGTACCACCCGGGCCGTAAGCTAAATCAGATGGGATATATAATTCCCACTTGTCGCCCTTATTCATTAACTGTAGCGCTTCTACCCAACCAGGAATAACACCTGTCACAGGGAAAGTTGCAGGTTCACCACGACCATATGAACTGTCAAACTCAGTGCCATCAATCAAGGTACCTTTGTAGTGAACAGATACTGTGTCATCTGCACTGGGAGTAGGGCCATCACCTGCCACCAATTCTTTGTATTGAAGACCGCTATCAGTTGTCACAACACCTTCTTTACTGGCATTTTCAGCAAGGAAGGCAGCACCTTCGGCTTTGTTCTTCTCACCCAGTTCCGCTTTTTCCTTTTCTTGTTCAGCTTGCTGAGTTTTTTGGCGCTCTTGAGCGCGTTCTTGTAAGGTTGCGATCGTTTGTTGAACCTGTTCTTCAGAAAGGCGAGACTCTTTGTCAGCCATGGAATCTTGTATGCCCAGCGTCAAGGCTGAAATATCGATATCGACTTCATCGCGCTTAAACTGCTTGGCCATATTATTACCAACCATATAACTAAGGCGTTGTTCGACGGATTCTAGAGTGGGTTCTGCCACGTCAGCCTGCTCTGCAGATTTATCACCACAAGCAACCAGTGTCATAGCCGCGACACTGATCATCAGAAGCTTTAATTTCATGAGATTATCCTAACATTTAAATAATTATTGATGATCAACCCAGCAGCAGCAGCTACTAGACTGACAAGAAGTTTTCGGGTGATACCGAAAACATCCGGGCAGCAATGGTATAACAAAGCCGGAGGGATAGATACCGGGTTTTGAGCGCGATTACGAGGCAAAATTCACTATTTTTGAAACAATTGCACAAAAATTTAATAAAAAGTAGTTAAGCTTGAGTAAATTTACCATTATGATTAAATTTACCGCTCACACGGTATAACCATCAATTATCGATAAGGCATGTATAAAAGCAGAGTATTTTCGTATTGGAGGCAGCTATGGCTCAGATAAAAACCAAGAAAAAGGCTAAAAAAACAGCCCAAAAAGTAGTCGTTAGAAAAACACCTAAAAAAATAGTCAACCCAGTTCAACCCTTAGAAAAAGCCATTAGCAAGCTAGAGCTACAATTGCTCAAGGCTCACTCCAATAAAGTCAGCAAACTGGAAAAGACGGCCAACGCCCTCTCCTGCAAGCTTAAGAAAACGCAAGCTAGAAAATCATCTCTAAAAAGCAAATCGACGCCTGCCGCGAAACGCAACAAAGACTCCCTGACGCTGACAATTGCTACATTAAAAGAAGATCTCGCACAAATAAAAGCTGAGCTTGCTATGGCCAAAACCGCCATGAAGCATGCGGCCAGTTTAAAGAAAACAGCTGAAAGAGCAGTGAAAGAAATTGAAAAGAGTAAGCGTGTAAAACGCCCTGCACAAAAAAAACAGGAAAAGAAAAAACCCCTAAAAAAGGCCGCGGTTAAAAAAGTCGTTAAGAAAACCAAGCAAATAAAAACACTGACACCCGACCTTTCCAAACCCGTGACGACAAAAACAAACGAGAGTAAAAAACATTGGAAGCCTGCACCCATTGTAATACCAAATATGGCAGCACAAGAGAAAGCAAATGAATCGTCAGAACCTCAAACAACAACTACAGTTACCAAAAACTCAGTGATCCGCAAAGAACAACCTGTCGTGCCTTCAGAAACGAAAATTGACAATCAAGAAAGTGAAGAGACCTTGGGAAACGAGGTAGAGGCAGAAGTGGAAGCGAAAGAAAAACCAGTAACACTTTCAGAGGATAAAGAAAAAACGCAAGAAAGTGAGACCAAAGAAGACGCTACGGAACTTGAAAAGCCTGCCATTACTAATTGGCACACCATTCCGCTTGTTAAACGCAATGGTGGCGAATAAATGTTAAGTTGGCTCTATTGTTGTAGTTTCCAAGCTAAAGTCTGGCCGGCAAAGAAGGGAACTATAGGACTACCGTTAGGCAAGATAATTTCTTCCGGGGTCTGCCATTCCTGTTTTACTAAGGTGATCGTTCCTTTATTTCTTGGCAAACCGTAAAAATCAGCCCCGTGATGGCTGGAAAAACCTTCAAATTTATCAAGCGCATCGAGATCATCAAAAACTTGTGCATAAAGCTCTATCGCACTCCAAGCACTGTAGCAGCCAGCGCAACCGCACGCCGACTCTTTACGATGTTTTTCGTGAGGAGCAGAGTCCGTGCCCAGAAAGAACTTCGGTGAACCTGTGGCTACAATATTTCGCAAAGCCGCCTGATGTGTATTACGTTTTAAAACCGGCAAACAATAATTATGTGGACGCACACCACCAACTAATAAATCATTGCGATTAAGTAACAAATGTTGTGGCGTAATCGTCGCGGCAACATTTTCAGAAGCTGACACTACAAAGTCGACGGCATCTTTTGTCGTAATATGCTCAAAGACGACTTTTAAATCAGGAAAATTTTCAACAATATCGTTTAAGTGCCGATCGATAAATACTTTTTCTCTATCAAAAATATCAATCTCACCATCAGTCACTTCACCATGAATCAACAACAGTAAACCCTGCTCTGACATTGCTTCAAATACGGGCTCTAAATGGCTTAAGTCACTGACAGCAGCATCGGAGTTAGTTGTTGCACCGGCCGGATATAATTTAACCGCAACAGCACCAGCTTGCTTAGCATCACGAATAGTCTCAGCTGTTGTCTCATTAGTAAGATATAAGGTCATCAAGGGTTCAAAATTACTATCGCTTGGGCTCGCTGCCAAAATACGTTCGCGATAGTCATTGACCATTTGTCCTGTTGTTACAGGCGGCACCAAATTGGGCATAACTATCGCCCGACGAAAGCAACGCGCTGTCGCGGGAACGGTTTCATTAAGGATATCGCCATCACGAAAATGAAGGTGCCAATCATCAGGTGTGGTAATTGTAAGACTATTCATAATATTCGAATATTATTTCCTAATTAGTTTAGTAGTTATTTTGCTATTTTTTTATACCGTTTACCGAGAAGATGGCGTGATACGAATTAATTGCCCCTGTTGAGAATCCGTTATTATATACAAAGCGCCCTCGAAAGATTTAACATCTCGAATGCGTCCAAATTCTCCCGCAAAAAAGCGATCTTCTTTCAATACAAGCTGTTTTTTTAATGTCAGACTGGCCAACAGTTGATACTTTAATGCGCCGACCCACAATTGATCATTAAAAAACGCCATACCCGATGGTGCAATCGAAGGATCCCAATAATGAGCGGGTTGCGTCATCCCTGCTTTTTTATTGCCTTCACCAATTTTGAGACCAGAGCCGTATTCAGCACCATAAGTAATGATTGGCCAACCGTAGTTTCTACCTTTTTCAATAAGGTTAACTTCATCGCCACCCTGCGGGCCATGCTCATGAGCCCATACCTGCCCTGTTTGCGGGTGGACGGTCATCCCCTGCACATTACGATGGCCATAGGAATAAATTTCTGGCTTGGCTCCGGCGATACCTATAAAAGGATTATCCTCAGGAATTTTTCCATCATCATGTAAACGAATAATGCTGCCAATATGACTCTTTAAATTTTGTGACTCGGAACGGCGGCCACGATCACCTAAAGAAATATATAAAAACCCTTCTCGATCAAAGACCAAGCGGCTGCCAAAATGTCGGCCGCCTTTTACTTTAGGCAGAGCAACAAATATTTTTTTTATATCGGATAATTTTTTGTCTTTGAGTACGGCACGTACAACTTCCGTATTATGTCCTTGCAGGCGATTACCAGCTGCATAACTGAGGTAAATAATATTATTTTCGGAAAAGTCAGGATGAAGTACAACATCCAGCAAACCGCCTTGACCAACAACATCAACACCCGGCACTGAAATACCATTCGAAATATTACCTTGCTGATCAACTAAGCGTAACTGACCTGATTTTTCAGTCACTAGAAAGCGCCCATCCGGTAATTTTGTAAAACCCCAGGGCTGTTGTAAACCATTAGTGATCACTTGCGTTTTAAAATCCGCAAATGCAAACGAATTTAATAAAAAAGTAATAGCAACAAGTAATTTTATGCGCATGATTTAATTCCTTGCTAGGCCAGCAAAAAACTCATCTTAAACACTAGCGATGCAATAAAGGTTGATAACCATTGGTAACACCTTTGGTCGCCATAGCGACAGCATCATGGGCATGCAAGCTTTCGATATGCTCAACGCGCACCCAAAAATCGGTATAGTTCACCTGCTGATTTAACGCATTTTTTAAGCGACGTGCAGCGTCTTCACAAAACATTTGGTTTGCACCATTTAAACGTGCGAATTCTTGTTCATCTTCACGCTTCACTGCGGTTTGCACTGCAGTTTTTAGTGTCGATTCTGCGCGCTGTATTAATTCACTAATAGGAAAGCCTTGCGTATATGTATAATCTAACTTGACTAAAATATTGGCGTAACTGCGCTGACTATGAGGCGTAGCAACACTGCCCCGATCAGAGCGTAACCATTTCTCAATAGTTGACTTATCGATGCTATCTTTACCTGCAAAATCATCAAGAAATGCTTGCTGTAATAGCTGACGCGATAGCGCAGCGGAACAAGGGCAGGTTGATGAATAAGGAATCTTTACTGAAAGCTCAATATTGACTTTTTTGCCATCAAAGATAGCTCGAATACTCACAGGGTAATCTTTCCAACCACTGTATTCACTTTTTAAGGCTGGCTGGTTGATAAAATAATCAAAATCCACCTGTAAGCACGTCGTATCACTAATATCTTCATGGCTTGCTAATTTATCTTTAAGAAAATTCGATAAATTCTCGATTGTTAGCACTTCTTCTTTAGCAAATTCAGCTAATAGTAAATACAAGCGCGACATATGAATGCCTTTCACTTGCGGGTTCACTAAGTTGACATAGGTTTCCACAAAAGCACTGGCACTGTATGCACCTAAATTTTGATCTTTTATGGATAGAGGTAAGGCAATACGACTCATACCCACCCAATCGAGGGTGCCATTTTGTTGAGCGGGCTGATTGGCTGCCACATCGGGCATATCCGGTTTTGTATATGAATTCATAAATCAATAGATTGCTTAAAGGCTAAAAAAGTCCGTTATCAACACTATCCTCAGACGATTATGACGAGGTTTCCGATGATGTAACGGGATTCGCAATGACGGATAAGTCTTTATCATCCGCACGCAAATAGAAACAATTTGTACGGTCTGTATGACAAGCTGGACCCTTTTGGTCAACTACACACAGCAACGTGTCTCCATCGCAATCTATTCGCAATTCAACTAATGTTTGTATATTTCCTGAACTCTCACCTTTACGCCAAAGCGCTTGGCGAGAACGAGACCAGTAGCAAACCTGCCTTGTCTCTAAGGTTTCTTGCAAAGAGTCTTTGTTCATCCATGCCATCATCAGCACTTCGCCACTACTTTGTTGTTGAGCAATGGCTGGAATCAAGCCATTCTCATCAAACCTTAAATGTTGCAGAGCGCTTTGTAAGTCCACTTGGCTTCCTTGGGACAAGGGTTCCAACTGCTTAAAAAAGTGATTATCCATGGATCAGTGTTCAAGGTAAGAAAATATACATCATCAACACCTAATGTGAGGCTTAATGACCATAATTCAACAGTTTAACAGAAATACCGCCTTTACACCCCTGTAGTAAACCTATAAAACGCAAAGCAAGTGCTATGTGTGGGATTCTATTGATCTCGCTGGAACAACAAATCCCAAACACCATGCCCTAAACGTTGGCCACGATTTTCAAATTTAGTCAGGGGACGGTAATCAGGCCTTGGAGAAAAGCAATATTCATCCGCCTGATTACTGAAACCCTCTGACAGAGACATTACTTCCATCATATAGTCAGCATAAGGCTCCCAGTCCGTTGCAAGGTGGCATATGCCTCCTATTTTCAATTTACTACGGACAAGCTGAATAAACTCTGGCTGTACAATACGGCGTTTATTGTGCTTTTTCTTATGCCAAGGATCAGGAAAATACAGCTGAAAACGATCAACTGAGTGGTCTGGAATACAGTCTTCAAAGACATCAATCGCATCCGCCATATAAACGCGCAGATTTTTCAAGCCTTCCTTAGATGCATTATTAATCAGCCGACCCACACCAGGAGGATGCACCTCAATACCAATAAAATCACAATCAGGTGCAGTTTGTGCCATAGAGAACAATGAATCTCCCATGCCAAAGCCAACTTCAAGCACCAAAGACGCATCGCGATCAAATAAAGACTTAGGCTCAAGTAAACCATCAAAAAGGCTCAAACCATAAGTAGGCCAAGCATTATCAAAAGCCTTTTTCTGGCCTTCAGTAATACGGCCACCACGAATAACATAACTGCGAATAGGCTTTTGCTTATATTCAGGTTTAAGTTCGAAAGATTGAGACATGAGATAGACAGCAGCAGAAGACTTAATAATAAATAGGTCGAGTATTATACATGTAGGATCTGCCGACGTCTCACCATCAAGATCCGTTATTTTTCAGCTAACGAAAAAACACGAGAGTTACAGAACAGTTACATCACAACCATATTAAGAACAATTAACAGACCCAATATGATCAAAGCCCAGAGCAATAAACCAATAAAAATCCAAACAATATTGGCACCTGTCAGCTGATTATTGGCCTCTCCTTCTGGATCATTCTGGCTCAAGTTAATGGCTTTTTGTGCTTTTAATAAAATAACGTACAACACCGGTAATGCTGCAATAGACAATATATCTGTATAAGGTGAGCCAATTTCTTTGCTAGCCAACTGACTCATTAATGTACTCACAACGGTCAAAACAACATAGGATGTTGCCACCGCACCAGCAGACCACTCAAAAACCTTTTGCTTCTGCTGAAGAACAGAGTCGATTTTATTAAAAAGAGTGTGGGCATAAAAAATACTAAAAATACCACGAGCAACTGGCCAAATACTTAAATCATGACGTTCTTTTTGTAGCTTCCAGTTTTTATAAAACCAGTAGATAGGATACATTCCCACCGTTGCGAAAAACAGGATGGTAAATTTTTTGATTGATACGATATAAAACTGCGCATTTGCTTCATCATTACTAGAAACAAGATTTGCCTCAGGCGCCTTATAAATATTATCGTCCATTATGAATTTCCTTTTGTCATTCTTTTTGTCATATTAAGATCAATATTTAACAATGTGCTCACAAGCTTACAACTGTATGGCGCCAGTAATCAAGCTCAACCACCCCAACATAAACAACAAACCACCGAGCGGCGTTATCGGCCCCAACCAAGCTGGACCACCAAGAGCTAAGCCGTAAAGACTTCCACAAAACAATACGATTCCAGCAATCCAAGAATAACCTGCAATAGTAAAAGCTTTAGAAAAACTAGGAAGCTGTATTAACAGAACCGCTAACCCAAGCAATGCAAGCGTGTGAAACATTTGGTAATAAGTACCCGTTTGAAATGCTGCTAGCAAAGAGTCTGAAATTTTACCTTTAAGCCCATGAGCACCAAAAGCACCAAGCATAACTGCCAAAAAACCACTGAAGCCTGACACAACCAACCATGTCTTAATCATTTAAACAATCTCTTTATATATTGTATAGCAAGGAGCCGGGATAACTTACATAGTCGTAAAACAAAAAAAGCTGCAAATAATGCAGCTCTTTAATTAATAACTTTGTTAATTTTATGCGTCCATTGCTGTTCGTACTTTCTTCATTGCATTTTTTTCAAGTTGACGAATACGTTCAGCAGACACGCCAAATTCAGCAGCCAACTCATGCAATGTAGACTTATCATCTTCATTTAACCAACGACGTTGGATAATGGTTTGACTACGCTCATCCAAGGTTTTTAATGCTTTACGTAAACGGGAAACATTATCATTATTCCAATCATCCGCTTCAAGCTGTTGCGCTGGATTAAAGCTATTATCTTCAAGGTAATTTGCCGGGGCTTGATAAGCCGATTCATCATCGTCATCTGCACCTGCATCAAAGGTCGCATCATAAGAAGACAAACGGCCTTCCATTTCATGTACATGTTTGATATCAACATTCAGGTCTTTAGCAACCGCTTTAGCTTCTTCGTGGGTCAACCAACCTAAACGTTTTTTCTGTCCACGTAGATTGAAAAACAATTTACGCTGGGCTTTAGTCGTTGCAACTTTAACAATACGCCAGTTACGCAAAATAAACTCGTGCATCTCTGCCTTCACCCAGTGCACCGCAAAAGACACCAAGCGAACACCTTTCTCAGGATTGTAACGCTTAACCGCTTTCATCAAGCCTACGTTACCTTCCTGAATAAGGTCAGATTGAGACAAACCATAACCTGAATAGGATTTGGCAATATGGACAACAAAGCGAAGATGCGCCATAACTAACTGACGAGCTGCATCAACATCACCTTCGTAATAAAGACGCTCTCCGAGAGCACGCTCTTCTTCGACCGACAATACTGCAAAACTGTTCACCGCTTGCATATACGCGTTGATATTCGCACCAGGTGCAAGCATATCGACAGGCTGTAAGCTAGTTCCCATTTATTTCTCCACTCAATAGCAAAATCAGGGGTAAAATCAACTGTACCGCGTATTCTAGCACGGCTTTTATAAGACCGCTAATAACGGCAAAAAGTTCA
>JBOEHG010000063.1:0-21072 GCA_050633825.1 Cellvibrionaceae bacterium
TATAAAAACTTTGACCCTCGCGCCAAAGTAATGAAAGAAACCTGTGATGAAGTACTGGGGGAACTTGGTTTAGAAAACGACCCGCTACTCGCTATTGCCAAACGTCTAGAGCAAATCGCCTTGGAAGACGATTACTTCATTAGTAAAAAACTATACCCAAATGTTGATTTCTATTCGGGTATTATTATGAAAGCAATCGGCATTCCAACAGATATGTTTACAGTTATCTTCGCAACAGGTCGTACTGTTGGTTGGATCGCACACTGGAATGAAATGATTAGTAACAGCTATAAAATTGGCCGTCCTCGCCAGCTTTATACTGGTTATGACTCAAGAGATTATACGCCGCTTAATAAGCGTTAATTCTCTACTTAAAATTAAAAAAGGCCGTTCAGAAATGAACGGCCTTTTTTATTGCTATCGTTAATGTCTATTATTAAGGTTTATTGTTAGCAGTCATCACTATTTTAATTCTGCTTCCATTTTACCTTTCAGATTACCCCAGCTAGGTAAGTTTCTAGAAACATCACCTTTGACTGCCTGTGAGCGAGACTTTGCCAACCATAAACCATCACCATTAAAACTATAGATAGGCAGTAAATCTTTACGCTGAGATGCAGGTAAAATAGTTTTATTAATATTATCCAATATCAAAGGCTCCGCTGAAGGCGTCGGATAATATGCTAAGACCATATGCGCTAAATTGTATTCAAGTGCCTTTACATAAGTAATACGCAATTTGGATGTGGGCATTCCGACACTGGTTAATGAAAAGTATTTTCCAATAGAATAGTCTTCACAATCCCCTCCATTGGTTGCCAGTGTTTCAATAGGTGTCGCCCAATAATCTTCCTGCCCCCAATGATCAATATCCCACAACCATTCCACTTGATTAAAGTAGTCATTAGCCGCTCTTATATGTTCCGCATCTTCAGGCGGTACTTTTTCTGCAAGCTGATTTAACAAATCTCGCCACCCACCGACTCGGTCTCGCGCCTCTTCCCCATACTGAGAATGGACCCGACTCAGTGCACTATCAGGGATATGGCGATAATTGGGAACAGCTATCACAGACGCGGAAAAACTCAATAAAATCAATACACCTAGGGCCTGCAGCACAATACAACCTCTTACTCATTACAACATTGTTCTATTGAGTATAGCCAAATTTTCTGAAAATCGAGGGCAGGCTCACCATAAAAACAAACGACTAAAAAAGCAAAATTCGTACTAGCTGAAAAATAGATATTTTATCGTATCGAAATAGACTAAAGTACCGATCTGTATCACCAAGGTAAGCTTTTACGTGTCTTTACATTACTGGGCTCTATTATTCATTTTATCTTTTGTTTGGGGCGGCTCTTTCTTTTTTATAGAGGTAGCTCTTAATAGTGTTTCACCATTTACATTAGTCTTTTTGCGCGTGAGTATCGCCGCAATTATATTAATGGGTTTTACTTACGCTCAAAAACAATACCTGCCAAAAAGGATAAAAGACTGGTATTACTTTTTTGTTATGGGCTTACTGAATAATGCCCTGCCCTTTACACTGATTGTTTGGGGGCAAACCTATATTACAGGGAGCGTTGCATCCATTTTAAATGCAATGACACCAATCTTTACAATATTAGTCGCTCATTTATTTACTCAGGATGAACGCTTGTCGTTTAACAAATTGACGGGCGTAGTCTTAGGCTTTAGCGGCGTAATGATAATGATGCTACCTACATTAGAAGAAGGTATAAGCTGGAAAAGTTATGGCCAGCTTGCGGTACTTGGCGCAGCCTTATCTTATGCCTTTGCAGGTGTTTGGGGCAAAAAATTAAACTATAACTCGCCTATGGTCAATTCAACCGGCATGCTCATTTGTTCAAGTATTATTATGTTGCCCACTGTGTTATTAATCGATTTCTCCAATAACAATCAAGTAATGATCACTCTCCCTAGCGCATTAGCAGTCATCGCTCTTGCAACCATCAGCACTGCATTTGCTTATGGAATTTATTTTAAAATTCTATCAGAAGCAGGAGCAACTAATATTTCATTAGTGACGCTACTCGTACCTGTCAGCGCTATTTTTCTTGGGGCGACACTATTAAATGAAGTGTTACAAAAACAAGCATTAATTGGCATGTTGGTAATTTTTTGTGGACTTATTATTATTGATGGTCGTCTCAGCAAGAAATTACTGAATAAGGTTCTTGCTGAGAGACAATAAGATTAATCAAACCTAAAGCTAAGCAAAGATAGCCTTACCCACATCAAAGCACCATCACTTACACCACAGCACTTTGTAAGCAATAAGTTTTCCAGTATTTAGTATCGGCACATACAATACTTGCTGATCTTTCACATAATCGATATCTGCCGTACCGGGTTCTGGTGTTGCCAAAACCTTAGCGCCTTGCTTTCGTGTAAAGTAAATAATATTACCTTCACGAAAATCTGTCAGAAAATAACCGCCCATGCCTGTTTTTTCAATCCCATCCAAACTGCCAAGTGGTGTAGTATCTGTTACAGGTTTAATTTTTTTATTTTTAAAATTAATCGACTGTAAATAGCGAGAACGTCCCGGTCTTTCCGCGGTAGAATCCCCTGCAGCAATAATCAAGCGCCCTGCTCGTGCAAAAAGACCATTAGGCTCACTAATACGCTCATCATCAACCCAAACATCAAGGAGGCCATAGTGCAAACGGTAGACGGTTTGCTGGCGAGAATCAGAAACATAGACATTACCATATCGATCCGCAGCCACATCATTCAGAAATTGCGCACCCTCAGCAGGGTATACATTCAGTACCTGCTGGGTTTCAAGAGATATTTCAAGCAAACTATCAATATCGGCAACATATAATTTACCATTACTGATCGTCATCCCCTTGGGTGCATTGAGGCCAGATATCCACTCTGCATCAAGAATATCACCATCCACAGAAATCCTTGTGATATAGCCATTACCGTCTTTATCAGTCGTGCCGCCATTGATATTAGAGACATACAGCACATCCCGATACTCATCATAAACTACCGACTCAGGACGAATAAGTGACTCGTCAACTGTCCATAACTCAACCAAGGTGGGTTCAAGACGATGTTTATGATTACCGGCCGAAAGTGTTACCGGTGATAAAATAAAGGCAATACTCAAAATAATAGAATAAATACTAACTGCTTTAGACATAAATTTCTCCTGTAGAGATAATGAAAAGTCAGGAGAAGTATGTGAATTTGCAAACAGTAACGCTAAGCTTTCTTCATTAACGCCTTTAGTAATTCATCAACACAGTGAAAACCATTGATAGAGCATCAATGGCATTCATAACTGAACAATAATCAATCATAATATTGTTACTATATACCCAATTGTTGCTTCACTTTCTTAAATGCAGCAAGAGCAAAAGCAATATCACTTTCAGCAAATGCCGATGACATTTGTGTACGAACCCTTGCCTTGCCCTGAGGCACAACAGGATAAGAAAAAGCAACAACATAAACCCCTTCTGCTAGCATAGCTTGAGCAAACTTAGCTGCAATTGTCGCGTCATATAACATCACCGGAACAATTGCATGTTCTCCGGGCAAGATATCAAAGCCAATTTTTTGTAGGCCATCACGAAACAGCCGAGTGTTTTTATTTAGTTTCTCTCGCAGTTCATCAGATCCTTCAACTAGTTCAAGTGCTTTAAGTGCGCCTGCAACAACAGGCGGCGCCACCGTATTCGAAAACAAATAAGGGCGTGAGCGTTGCCGTAATAATTCAATAATTTCTCGACGCCCACTGGTATATCCTCCACTGGCACCGCCCAAGGCTTTACCCAAAGTCCCAGTAGTAATATCAACACGATCTATACATTGCCTGAACTCGTGGGTGCCCCGCCCGTTTTCACCAACAAAGCCGGTTGCATGGCAATCGTCAAAATGTACCAAAGCATCATAGTGATCAGCCAAATCGCAAATATCGTGCAAGCGTGCAATATAACCGTCCATAGAAAACACACCATCCGTTGTAATTAACTTAAAGCGTGCGCCTTTTTTAGTGGCTACCTTTAATTGATTCTCTAAGTCAGACATATCATTATTTTTATAACGATAGCGACGCGCTTTACACAGACGAACACCATCAATAATACTCGCGTGATTTAATTCATCTGAAATAACGGCATCTTCTTCACCTAATAAGGTTTCAAATAAGCCGCCATTTGCATCAAAGCAAGATGGATATAGAATTGTATCTTCCATTTGCAAAAACTGACTTAATTTATTCTCCAGTTGTTGATGCAAGGACTGCGTTCCACAAATAAAACGCACCGATGCCATGCCATACCCCCATTGATCAAGGGCTTGCTTTGCTGCTTGATTAATTTCGAGGTGTTGCGCCAAACCCAAATAGTTATTAGCGCAAAAATTCATCAGTTTTTTTGTGTCACCTTTAACACCAATATAAGCCCCCTGAGGTGTCATAATGGCACTTTCATGTTTGTATAAACCGGCGCCTTTAATCGCGGCCAACTCATCTTGTAAATAGTCCTGTAACTGACCGTACATATTGCCTCCTAAGCAGCCCAGTTTAAAATAACTTTACTGGCTTCACCGGATTTCATAGCCGCAAAGCCTTGCTGAAATTCACTATAATCAAAACGATGGGTAATCACTGAACTCACATCCAACCCCGTTTCTACCATGACAGACATTTTGTACCAGGTTTCATACATCTCCCGACCATAAATACCTTTTAGGGTCAGCATATTAAAAATCACAACATTCCAATCAATCGCCGTATCATTTTCAGGAATGCCTAAAATAGACACTTTGCCGCCGTGACACATATTCGCCAGCAAATCACGAAAAGCTGAAGGGTTGCCTGACATTTCTAAGCCAATATCAAACCCTTCAGACATACCCAACTGCTGTTGAACAGTCGCCAGATCTGTCGAGCGCACATCAACCGTATGAGTCGCCCCTAGCTCCAGCGCCTTTTCCAAACGTTGAGGGTTTACATCGGTCACGACAACATGGCGAGCACCCGCATGCCGACACACAGCAGCCGCCATAACACCAATAGGGCCTGCACCGGTAATTAATACATCCTCACCCAATAAGTCATACTGCAAGGCGGTATGTACTGCATTACCTAAAGGGTCAAATAATGCGGCAATATCGAGATCAATACCGGGGCGATGCTCCCATACATTGGACATAGGTAAAGCAAGGTACTCCGCGAAAGCACCGGACCTATCAACGCCAATACCGGAAGTATCTGCACATAAATGGCGGCGCCCAGCCAAGCAATTTCGACAACGGCCACAAACAACATGGCCTTCACCGGAAACAATTTGTCCGGGTTTAAAGTCATTTACATTGGAACCCACCTCAATAATCTCACCGACAAATTCATGACCTACGGTCATGGGTACAGGAATGGTTTTCTGTGCCCATGCATCCCAGTTATAGATATGCATATCCGTACCGCAAATGGCTGTTCTCAATACACGGATCAACACATCATTAATGCCATAGCCTGGCACAGGGACATCCTCCAACCACAAACCTGCAGCGGCTTCTCTTTTCACGAGCGCTTTCATTATTTAATACTCACCTTATTTCCCTCACTATTCGGGCTTTAAACTGGACTTTTTTAACAAAAAGTTTACTATATAAGAAATTTTCCGATATATTAGAACAACAAAATTCCAAAATAAAGGATTAAAATCTTATATAAGGGATTTGCTAATGAGAGAAAAAAGCATATGGGCAATGATGTAGAAACCGATTACGCCAGCGAAGTACTGTGTAAGCGTGTTATTGAACTGCGTAAAAAAAATAAACTGACACTCAACCAACTTGCTTCTATGTCAGGCGTCAGTCGCTCCATGCTGAGCCAAATAGAGCGTGGACAAGCCAACCCGACATTAGCCGTTACCTTCAGAATTGCACAAGCCTTTGGTATGAGCATTGGTGAACTGATCGAACAACCCGGTAATAACCCGAGTATCGATGTCGTTCATGGAGAGGACCCGAATAATTTATTCCGCTCTGATAAGGAATGCCAAATACGGACCCTCTCCCCTTTGCATATGGAAAAGAATGTAGAGTTTTATGAACTGCGTATTGCCGCAAATGCCCAACTCAAAAGTGCCGCTCATTTTGATGGTGCCAAAGAACTGCTAACGGTAACCCAAGGCATGGCAGTGATTGAGTCAGGCAACAGCCACTGCACCCTTACAACTGGTGATTCAGCACACTACCGTGCTGATATTGAGCACAGCATTAAAAATAATGGAGATAAAGAATTAGTATGCTATTTAGTGGTAACTCACCAATAAGTGAAGCTCAGTTAATCACCTCAACATCATAACGCTCACTCATCGCTAAAGTAATCTGCATAATATGCTCAAGCTCTTCAAGTGTATTTAAACACTCATCCGCTTTGCCACTTTTAAGAAGTTTTTTAGCATCGATGATACTTTGAATATAATCATCGGCCAATATTTCAGATTGAACAAACTCATTTTTTATCATATGGGTCTTTCCTTGTTCCATTTCATCATTTAATCGTTAACTGTAATAGATAATCTGTGCGATCAATAAGAGCATTAACCATCTGTTGAGTGGACATATTCTGTACTATCAACATAATCAATTTTTTCATCTAAACTCATATTCCGCATAGCTAAACCGGTGTGCAAGGAAGATTCCAGCACCGTGAGTTTCATTAAAGCTTTAGGTACCTCACCGGCTTTGAGTAAATGTCGTACTTCGATAATCGCATCCAGACAACTTTCCATTAACGCATCTGGTGGAGTAGTAGTGTGTTTCATAACAATGTCGTCCTGTTTCCTTGTCTATGTTCTTTTTGTTGTTTTGAACTCCCTGCCATACTGTTGAATGCGCTCTATATTACAATGATAAATACATAACCTTTGTTCACAATCAAGAGCAGCACCTCCCATTACTTATGGTATCGAGAATTTAACTGTCAAACGCTATAATATCGGGTCACCCATTTTGGCATGATGCTTCTCTCGCTGAATGCGCTCATAAATTTCTTCACGATGAACAGACACATCTGCTGGTGCGTTAATACCAATACGAACCTGATTCCCTTTAATTCCCAAAACTGTTACATCAACATCATCACCAATTTTTAATGTTTCACCGATACGACGGGTTAGTATTAGCATTATTTTTCCTGTAAATGTTATTGCATAAAATAAAGAGCAGGTTATTTAAGCCTGATCTTACGACAGCGCTATTTTATTGGATTTTAGAAACTCTGTAGTTGTTTTTTGTGCCATTAGTTGTTCAATATGTGACGGAATATGAAAAAACTCACCTTCAGATTCAAAATGTGCCTGAATAGAATAAGCCATTTCTTCCAAAGGAGAGTCTCTATAGCCGTATTGTTGTACACCCGCGATATAAGCTTGGATAAAACCAACACCACCCAACAAATGCCATTGGGTAACATGCACTAACTCATGAAGGTGAGTGGATAAAGGTGAATCCGGCAGTAGAAAGTAGGTATTTTTATAAGTGATGCCCTGTGCTTGCATGGACAAAAAATCAACCGCACCCGGAATACCCTTAGTAAAGTAAGGTTTAGGAATATCCTTAGTCTCAACAAAGTAAGCATTTGATAAAAAATCATCAGAAAAAAAGCCGCGAACACTTTCAGGCAAACCTAAACAACTGACTCGCTGTTCAGAATAATTGACCAGCTGCTGATCAATCCATTGTTCAATTTGCTCTATCACCCTATTTCCTTTATAAAACGTTTGAGTCACTCATGCACAGCTAATTCGGGAGTTAATTGTAGGTTACTCTCATACTCCTTACAAAAAACATCATCATAGAGCCGCTGAAAAAATGCTTCTCTATCTTCACCCAAATTAGACAGCATAAGCTCCAACTCTTTTGGCTCCAATTGATCCAGCAAAAGGTTAAAGGTTGCTTGTATCGCAAATTTTTGCGAGCTTAAATGTTGCTTTAATAACTCAGGGCTTACGTTCTTTTTAGTATTTTTTTTATGAGTAGATGGCAGATTATACTCATCATCAGCCTTTGCTTGGCAAATATCACTCTGGCAACTATCATCTTTAACCTTCAAACTGGCAGAAGCAGGCGCATCCCACCATTTTTCAGGAATGGCAAGGGCGTCGTCATCTTCATTTACAGGTTCGCTGACTTCAGAAGGCTCACTACCATCATTCAATTCTGCTAGAGAATCCTCAGTGGGTAGTACCGTTATATCTGCTTGGGCCGTATCAACGATTTCATCTTGGTGGACTGCCGCCTCCATTTTATAATGGCCAATTAAAACAATATCACCATCACTAATCGCCTGAGGCATTTGACCGATACGATTTCGACGGTCCTTAATAAAAACGCCATTAGTACTGAGATCTTCAATAAAGAAAGTGTCATCTGCAAAGGAAATGCGCGCATGGACTCTTGAAATCTTACTTTGCAAATCATATAAAGCCCAATCATTGCTATCGAGGCGACCAATAGAACCGCCCTCGTTCTCCCATGACATAGAACGCTCATATTTTTCAGGCAATTTATTAGAATTGATAATGCTTAAAGTTAATTTCATAAAAATTGTTTTAGTTAGAAAATCGAATAGCCCTTATAAATACTTAATCACTACCAATTGTTGGTAGACCAATATATTCAAACCACTTTTTATATTCCTCAGAAAAAACACCCTGATACAAACTGGGTAAAAGGTTTTCTTTATCTTTATCCAAACGCGACAATATTTTTGTTACGTTCTCCGCCTTCATTTCATCCAACAAAGTCGTCAGCATCAATTGAAATGCCTGTTGTTGTGCGTTTATATGTTGCTGTAAACCATCAATCTGTATAGGTGGCTCCAATAGTGTTTCTTGAGCCGACATCGTATTACTTAGCAAGCTACTGGGTGATAGATTCTCTGATAAGGCAAGGCTGTTATTATTCCCTTGATCGGTATGATCGCCAAGGTCACTCTTAGAGGAAGTATTTTGTAGAGTCCCGGCCTCAGAAAAATCTGATAGCATACGCTCAAAAAAATCACTCTCTTGATTATTATGTGACGGGTACTGTTTATCCATTGAATCAAATATGGACTCAGCACCCCAAACATCAGCGTGATTATGGTCAGTAGCAAGCCGTGTTTCCGTCAAAACTTGAGCGTTTATTTGATAGGGGCCAATAAAAAGGCTATCGCCATCACTAATGGCATACGGCATATGCTCAATACGTTGCTTATGCTCCGAAACAAAAACACCGTTGACACTTAAATCTTCAAGAAAGAAGATTTGATCCTCAAAATAAACCCGCGCATGTACTCTGGAAATCTCACTCTCAGGATCAGGTAATACCCAATCATTACCTTCAAAACGGCCAATAGAACCACCACAATCGACCCACTCTCGGGAACGATCCTGCTCAGCTAACCATTCATCGCTATTGACAATTGTTAAAATCAGTTTCATAGAATATGAGCCATTCAAAAACTGGGGAATGTTTTTTCAGGGCAATGATTTTAACACAAATAAAGCTATAACTTGAAAAGTAGAGTGCCATTTTGGCAAGCTACCGCCGCCGCCATAATAGCGGTAAAAACAGAGAAGAATAATCTTAAAACTGGAGCAGATTTAAGTTTAAGCTGTGACCCACTCCAAGGTATTGGATCTTACGTTTATTGACGAACAAAAACTCGAATAAAATCCAGCGTATCGGGCCGCTCTTCAGGGCTTAGGCCAATAACTGTGCCGCCATACAGGTTATCGTCCTCTATCGCATAAATATCATATTCAAATTCATCGAAGGGCGCGCCATTAAACTCCGTAATCTGAATATCAATTTCTGTTGCATCAATACCATTGCTTGTCATCACCACCTCACCCAAAGTAAAAGTACTGGTTGCTGTTGGATTAGGTGATTGCGGAAATGCAACTGAACAGGCGGCATCGGTATAATTTTCTATATCGGTAAAGATCTGATCCCCCATAAAGGTCAAGCGGACAATATCGTAGCCATCAGCAGGGAACGCAGGGTCAATCGGGCCACATATTTTCAGCCACTCTCCTTCCAGCTCAGTCGTTGTATTACCACCAGAAGAAGCACCCCCATTATTGCCATTACCGGAGTTCGTATTGCCACCTCCATTATTATTAGTACCTGTACCGGTATTACTACCGTCATCGACGACAGTATCATCACTTGACCCATTACTACCGCCACCGCAAGACGCCAGCATAAGCAATAGAAGAGATAAGATAATTAATGGTTTCACAAACATGCTCCCTGTTTTAATTAATATTTGAGGTTACCAAGATAGGTATTAATAAAGTTTAACACTCATACAAAGCTGATCAATAAGTAAAAAAACCACAAGGTGTGTAAAAAAACACAGAGGCTTTATTCAAAAAATAATCGCGTAAATCAATGGGGTGTTATTTGAGAAAATATTATCAATCCTGATATTTTTAAATTGACGTAATTATACTCTACAGACCCTCTAGTATTTTTTAACTTAAAGGAAAGAGAAAAAAACTATCGATTGAATCAAATAAATTAAAGGGCTTTGACCCATTTAATTTTTTTCAGCAGCCAACCCCAAGGGATCAACCCATTGTATCGGGTTTGGAACGTAGCGATAAAGCTGCCGAATTAAATAGGTGCCAAGCAAATCCATGCAGCGTCTTTAAATTATTATTTATCTGACCACGCCTATCCTTATCAAAATCTTGCTTGTCAACCTAATTTACCCGAACCAGGCAATTTTTCTTCCCAATCACACGCGGCGACTACTTTTGCATCATTAGAATTCAACTTCGTCATTAAGTTACCTGTAAATTCAAGGTATGCATCTAATGTTGTATCTTCTATATTGACAATTTCAACAATGTAGTCAAAAGACATAAAGTCAGAGGGATCACTTATAACTGACGCATCTTTATTTTCCAATACATCTACTTCATAGCGACCTGCTTCAACCGTCATTACATCTATATCTCCATTACAAATACTAGCAACTACTTGCAATAGTGCCTGCAACGAAATATCGATTTTAACAAATAGCTTTGTATAAAATTCTGTCATGGGTTCCTCATTAATTAATTGGAATATACGGGCCTTTATCGAAAGAGCCACCTTTTCGAATAACAGAAATATCCACGGGCATATCCAACTGTTTTGATAAAGTTTTTCTTAAACCCCTCATTCCAGCCTCACCAGCTTGGATTTTCCCTGTGTCTATTGCATGCTTCATTGTACGCATTTTTGCAGAACCAGCGTTCGGCGACCCAAAACTCTTAACTATGAGTTGATTAAATTTTTCTGGGGAGACACGAATAGCAATATCAATATCAGACGTCGCTTTGGCTGTACCTGAAGCTCGACTTCCGTGAACTGCAATATCATCACTAAGGTGACCAACCTGCTGCCTAATTGTTTGAGACATGGTTGCAAATGCATCCGCACTAATGCCTTGCGGTAGTTTACTTGCAACAACCTTAGAAGCTAATTTAGATTTTACCGCACCAGCCACTGGTGCAGCGATGGCTGCACCATCAACAAAAGCAAAAGACGCATCACGAGTAAACTTAAGAGCATCGCCTAAATAATCATCTGTCGACTCTGGGTGAGTAAGTTTATAGGCTCCCTCTCCAAGAGCATCCCCCGACAATGCAATTCTTGATGGGGTATTCGCTACAGCATTCACCAAGTCTTCTGCTGGAGTGAAAAGCCCAATAAACATTCCAACTGTAGCGTTGTAAAGGTTCTCACTTAGAGGTCTAGAAGGATGTATTCTTCCAATAGCCCCTTTCATGCCGCCATTCAAATAGTCAATTTCTACTTTTAATTCTTTACCAATGCGTGTGCTTGAAGTTTCATAACTGTCATTCACATTCATAATCATCGGGTTATTTTGATATGGCGCGGCAACCGCATTCAACTGCCTAAACGGATCTTCTTTTTCAGCAGTCAACCCCAGCGGATCAACCCATTGTATCGGGTNNCGGGTTTGGAACGTAGCGATAAGGGTTTAAGCCACCCAGTAATTTTACCGGGTCTTGCGTAATAAAGCTTGCGGTATTGGGGTCGTAATAACGGTGGCGGTTGTAATGCAGGCCGCTTTCTTTATCAAAATATTGGCCTTGGAAGCGAAACGGTTGTTCGATATCGGCTCGATGCTCTACGGGGATTTGCTTGGCAAAGTCGATGGCAACATTGCCGTAGCTGCTGTAACTCACAAACCAAACCACATTGCCGTTTTTATCCGTAAGGCCTTCGGCGGTGCCGAGGTGATCGAGATGGTAGCGGTAAATGTTGTCGTCTTTAATTAAGGCTAAAGGTTTAAAGCTATTGGGTTCAAAGCAATACCATTGTGTTACTGCAGTGGCGGCATGTGCTTGCTGTTTGCTTTCTGATAATAAATTATCACCCTGCCATAAATAGCTGGTTTTGCTCAGTTCACCTTGGGTATTTTTATGGTATTTACCAATACGGCGACCCAAGGGGTCATAGGTATAGGTGGTTAAGCCTTGGGCATTTTTAAGGGCAATAAGTTGATGTTGGGCGTTATAACGGTATTGTGTTTGCCCTGCGGCTGTTTGTAAGTGGCTACGATTGCCGTAGCTATCGTAATCAAAGCGACAACCGTTTTGTTCCAGCACACGGTTGGTTTTAATACGATGCTGGTGCGCTTGCGGGCTGCTTTTAGAAGCATCACTGTTAGTACTTTTTTCTAGCGCCAATACGGCATGGGCCGGATCATGAACAATGCGTTCTGGCACGGGGCCATCAACTTGGGTTAGCCGATCCAGGGGGTCGTAGTGATAGGTGGTTGTTCCTCTAAAACTGTCATCAATACGGCTGAGCTGGCCCGCTTTGTTGTAACTGTAATCTTTACGGTTACCGCTTGTTTGATAGTTATTTTGCCTGCCACCCAGCGAGCTATTGATTAATTCATCCAAGGGCTTGGTGTTTTGGCGGCGCTGGGCAATGCCTTGTGTCAGCAAACGGCCTTGGGGGTCGTAGTGTTTTAAGGTGACTTGCTTGTTGCCGTGATCCCGTTCGATATCCCGCCCTTGGCTGTCGTGGCGTATATGGGTAATGACTTCACCGGCACCGTTTTGATTATCTGCCGTGACATAACGCATGGCGGTAAATTGTTGGGCGCGATTGTAATTGAGTTTTAGTTTATCGCCATTAGGCAATTGGGTTTCAATGCGATTACCCGCTTTATCATAACGGTGTTTGAGCACCTCCTTATCTTGCCATTCTTCTATGACTTGACCGATAGCATCGTAGTGCCATTGTAAGGTGCGGTGTTTATTTTGCGCGTGAACTAACTGACCTTGCTGGTTATATTTAAAATGCGTTTCTGTACCGTCTGCATGGGTTTGCGATAACAATTGCCCCGCTGGGTTACGCTGATAATCAGTAATATTGGGTGAGCTATTGTTTGCATGGCTACGCTCAATTTGCTGAATAATATGGCCTGATTGGTTGTAGCGGTATTCTGTCATTCGGCCATCAAAACCCACCTCTTTGATCAGGCGTTCATTGTGGTCGTAGTCAAGCTGATAGCGTTCACCTTTTTCATTGAGTAAACCCACGAGGTTGCGTTCGCCATCGTATTCATATGTCAGTGTCGAACCCGCTGCACCATCATCAATAATGCGTTGGGCCACCTGACTTAAGCCATCGTAACGGTATTGGGTCCTACGACCACTGTGTTCGGTGACGCTTTCTAATAAACCTTGTGGCGTATAAGTATAAGTGGTGGTTTCATGGTCAGGTGTAGAGACTGCACTCACCTGCCCCCGTGTGTTGTATTGGTAACGGGTAATTTGGCCGGGGCTATGCAGCACTTCGGTCAATTGGCTGTGTGTGTTGTAACGATACTGTTGCACATTCCCCATAGGGTCTTGCTCAGCCGTTAACTGGCCCTGCTCATTCCACAAATAGCGGCGCGTATGCCCTGCGGCATTGGTGACACTGCCAATTAAACCCAGCACGTTATAGGTATAACGGGTGCGCTGACCGAGCGGATTGGTCACTTGGATTAGCTGGTGATGATCATTGTAGGCGTACTGCCACTGATCACTAGGCGTGTTTACATCCTTATCGGTGCGGGTACTGGTAAGAATTAAGCGGCCATGTTGGTCATATATTTTGTCGTGGTAGTGACCTTGTTTATCGATGTGGGTAAGGTGCTGTTCTTTGTGGTTTTCTTGATGACTGTACAACCAATATTCACGACTACCGTCGGGGTGCTGCGTTTGCACGCGCTGTTGTTGCTCGTTAAAGTAGTGGTAGGTTTCACCGCCTTCTGCATCTTGGTGATAAACAAGTTGTGCTTGTTCGTCGTGACGATAAATTTCTCGGCCACCGCGGGTATCGGTCACAATGACTTGCCTATTGGCTATATCCCATTCAAAGCGGTAGTCGTAGGTCGGCTGGCCTTTGATTAAATCCCCCCACTGGCGCAGGCAACGAGCGCTGGCATTGAGCTGATCCCATTCAAAGTAAAAACGATAACCGCTTTTGAGTTGCCTTTGGGTAATACGATGGTGCTGGTATTGATAATGTTCACCATAACCGTCTGCGTCGATGGCGCTGATTAAATCATTTTGCGCACTGTAGCGATACTCCATTAAAGGAGTTGCTTCGTTGCTTTCAAGCTTATCACTGTGCTGCTCATTAACGGCAAGGGTTTGTAATAAACGGGCAATATGGCCGCAGGTGGTATAAGTAAAGCGTAAGCTATCACCTTGGCTGCTGGTGATTTTTATGAGTAAACCGTTTTCATAATCCAAGCGATAACCCATATGATGACTGTTTTCAATCGCCGTCAATACACAGGTCTGCTCTGAAGGGTGCTGGGGGCTTTGTTGGTCAGCGGGTAAAGCATGGTAGTGTCTTTGGATCCCTGCGGGTTCGCCGTAGGGTGTCATCACATAGTCATGTAAACCGGCACGATAAAGACTAAGCCCCTCTGCACTATTGTGACTACGGCCTTCAAGCGTTGGCAGCTCAAAAGGAATCATCCGCCCTTCTGTATCGTGTAGTGTTACTTGTTGGTTGGCTTCATCTACCAGCAGCTTATCGCTGAAACTGTGAGTCCAGCCGACACCTAAGCCAATATCGTAATCATTGCTGGTGCGGTAAGTACGGGACCATGCTAATGGTAAAGGCCCAGCAAGAGTTAAGTCATTTAGCGCCAGTAACTCTTCACCACTGATTAAACTAATCGGCTCACCGGCAGTGGGTGTATTACTGACTAATGGTGCCACTAAGCCACTTGACGTCACTGCTTGCATAGCGCTGACTGGATCACCAGATTGCGCTAAGGTCTTTGCGGTATTAACCGGGCCAACAATACTGTCATTGATGGTATCAATGGTTTGAACGGCCTGTTGTACCTTTGGCGGCGCCATACTCGCGGCAGCACGGGCAAGGTCAGTGCTTGAAGCACCTCGCAGTGATTCGGCCTTGGACACCAGCTCATCGAGCTCGGATAAACTGGGCACAAAAGGTGCCGTGTATTTACCTGTAGGGCGCGTATAAGCATTACGGCCGCCGGTTTTTTTAGGCATGTCGTAGGGCCAGCGATAGGCTTTTAATTTGCCGGTACGAAGCAACTCAACCAGTGCTTTTAGGCTGGTATTCTCACCACCAAGATCAGGATGGTTAGGCTCAAAGTGTTTTAGAAAAGAAGCTGCGGTGACTGGCCGAGTCGATGCTCTTAACATTGTACCCAAGGCCATCATATTGGGGATGATAGTTTTGTTGCTGGTCGTGCTCTGGTTCAACTGTACTTTATTCGTGCTAAACAGTACCGGGTTAGGGCTGACGGGGATCAACAGCGCCTTATCTTTTTGGGTAAAAGCAATGGGAGAGTTAGCATGGCGGGGGTGCAATGAATCCAAATGCGCTGACATCGTTGTCGGTTCCTTGAGAGCTTCCTAAATGTGACAAATTATTGCCAATATTATCCAGTGCGATTTTGCGAGAGGCGGTCAAAATCAACAAGGAACTGCTTCACACTCTTCTACACTCTTCATGCACTTTGCGCTATTTTAAGTTATTAGGCTCAGAAAATAAGGGCTGACAGTCTGAGCAGTATAAATCCTTACTATCGCCTTAAGCGGGCTAATAAACAAGGTGGAGTTATAGCAATAACATTCAAGTAAACAATTAAGGAAATAATTCACAAAATGATGACTTTTTATTAAACTTTTTGTGAAGTGAGCTTGCATTCAAGCTGTTTAATTATTAGACTGCGCAACTTCAGGCTTTGTCTATTTCTTACTCTAATAGACCCTGATAGAGACGATAGATTGACATGGAAAAAGGAAGGAGTACTTATGTCTGCCTCATCAACTGATTGCATTACCACACACATCAACAATGTGCATGACCTGCTTAAACAAGGTCGTACCCAACAAGCTCTTAATCAACTCAATGCGCTTGAATCATCACTGGATGAACATATAGAGCATATCGATTATTCTGAATATGAATTGCCAGCATAATAAGCCTCTGTAAGCTTAGCTAGGCTTATTATTCATTAAACAATACGGGGCCAGCCCCTTGCGCCGATAAAATATCATCAGGGTTACGCAAGGGACAGGACTCAATCGATAAGCAGCCACAACCAATACAACTGTTTAAATCATCTCGCAGGTGAACCAATAGTTGTATTTTTGCGTTTAATGCATGCTTCCACTGCTTTGCTAAACGATCCCAATCCCTTTTAGTGGGTGTCCTCTCTTTGGGTAAACTGTTGAAAGCTTCAGCAATTTCCTTTAAAGGTATACCGACCTTCTGTGCCACTTTAATCACCGCAATGCGCCGTAAAACATCTTGACTATAACGGCGTTGATTACCTGAATTGCGCCAGCTTTTAATTAATCCTTTCGCTTCATAAAAATGAACGGTAGAAATAGCAACGCCACTGCGTTTTGCAACAACACCCACACTGAGTTCTTTTTTGGGTTTAGCTGATTGACTCTTTTTCATTATTTAAGACTTTACTGATATACCCTTTAAAAATAGCAGTGTATATAAAGTTATTATTGACCTCAACTTAACTTTAGGTTTTAGACTGACGGCCTTTCACACATTACAGCAATCACAAGGTTAAGTAATATGAGTAAAATTATTACGCTCTTTTCAAGCGCTCGACGAAACGGCAATACCGGAAAGCTAGTTGACAGCCTAGCCGAGCGAGTAAACATGGACATTGTTAATTTGGATACAGCGAATATAGCACCATTCGATTATGATAATAAAAATAACGACGATGACTTCCTGCCACTTATGGAAAAAGTACTGACTTATGAACATATCATTTTCGCCTCCCCTGTTTATTGGTATTCCGTTAGCCCGGGAATGAAAATATTTTTAGACCGTATTTCAGATTTACTGATCTTCCCTGAACTTTTAGATACCGGCCGTAAACTAAGAGGAAAGTACGCTTATATCGTATCAACCCACTATCAATTTTCATCAACCTTTAATGATGCATTTTTAAAAACCTTTGATTACCTCGGCATGCATTATGGTAGCTCGCTTCATATAAATTGTACGGAAGAGTTTGACTTTGCAGAAAACGAAAAAGAGATTACTGGGTTTGCTGATAACTTAGCACGTTTATAATGTGTAGAGTTTAACTTGCTTAATCAAGTCTAGCGAAATGATTGTTTCATCCACGACACTTCCACTACGGGCAGAGAAGCTGTGCAAAATGTCTTTCCTGACATTTTGTGTAACCACCTTCAGCACTTCTGTTATTGGCGCTTACGTTTAAACGAATGAAAAATATAGTAGATCACAGGTAATAATAGCAAGCTAATGCATAAGGAATAAGTTAACCCAAAAACAACCGTAACTGCTAGCGGCTGCAGCATTTCCGAGCCATCACCAAAACCCACAGCAAGTGGTAACATACCAACAACCGTGCTCATTGTTGTCATTAGAATTGGGCGCAACCGTATTGTCGCGGCTTGAATAATGGCATCTCCAAAACCTTGCTGCTTTTCACGCTCTAACTCAATGTATTCAACAAGTAAAATAGCGTTATTCACAACAATACCTACCAGCATAATCATACCTAACCACATTGGCATTGATAAAGGCAAATGAAAGACCTCAACCCCTAAAGCTACTCCTGTGGCAACAAAAGGAATTGTTAACATAATAATAGCGGGGTTCAATAGCGACTCATACTGAATAGCCATAACAACAAAAACTAAAAACAGCGCTAAACCAAGAAGCATAAACGTTGTGCGGTTTTGTTTCTTTAGTGCTTGATCAGCACCGCCATCAGATAATGTATACCCCTCGGGTAAAGATATATCATTTCGCACACTCTCTAGTGAGGATAATACTTCTCCCAAAGTTAACTCACCGGTTAATGTTGCCCCAATTTCAACAACTCGCATTTGATTTTCGCGCCGGATGGTTAAAGGAGTATAGATAAGTTTTATGTCGGCAATATCACCTAAATATACTGCTGGTCGACTGTCAGACTCCGGAGTGAGAACCAAAGACTGTAGATCCTCAAGCTTCGATACGGTATACACTGGAAAGCGTAAACGAATATCATAAGAACGGCCATCTTGGATGAAATCACTGACCACTTTCCCTTGTAAAGCCACTCTAGTTGTCTCAGCAATATCCGCTACATTGATGCCAAGCTCAGATGCACGCTCTCGGTTTAAGCTAACTGACATTTCAAACTGCTCATTCTGTAATGTATGATAGACACCCCGCAGCCCATCCAAGCCGCGCACTTTACTTCTAATATCATCAGCTAGAGATTTAAGTTGCTGCAAATTATCTCCCTGCAAAATTAAGCGAATGTCGTCGTCCCCTCCTCCAGTTCTTATACCTCTAATACCACGAGAAGATAAACGAATTCTGAAACCTGCAATCTGCTCACTTTTAATAATTTTTTCAACACGATCAATCCACTCATCACTACTCACTTTATGCTCAGAAAGCGGTTGAAGCTGCACAACAATAGTTGAGCGAGTCGGTGTCTGTCTCTGGGTACGGCCGAAAATTGAACCTCCAACAATCGTCGAGACAGTTTGCGTTTCAGGCTGTTGACTTATAATATCTTCGATAAGCTGTACTTGCTTATCCATCATATCTAAAGATGTACCTGCATCTGCGGAAACCCTGACACGAATACGCCCCGTATCTAGTTTAGGCAAAAATATTTGTTTACCACTAGTGAAGATAGGATAAGTGGAGCCCAGAGCACCCAAGAAAATTAATAATATTAGCCAACGAACAGTAAATAATTTACTTAATACCACTGCATAACCAGATTGAAGAACGGAAAGTATGTATTCCATTGGCTTACTAATTACATTCTTTTGCACTTGAGAGCGTGAAGCAGCATAGGCAGGAACAATTGTTAGAGCTACCACCATAGAAGCAAAAATAGCGGCTGATATAGTAAAAATTAATTCATTAAACAGCACACCAATCAAGCCACCAATGAAAAGAAAAGGGAATACGGCTGAAAGATTAGTCGATGTAGATGCAACAATTGCACTGGTTACTTCAGAGGCCGCTACACTTGCTGATTCTTTTGATGCACTAGGTTGCTCTGTTTGATGTCTTGCGATATTTTCCAACATGACAATTGTATTATCTACAAGCATACCAATGCCTAACGCCAAACCTCCAAGTGTCATGATATTCAAGGTCAAACCACCAGCCCCCATTAAAACGCAAGTAAAAAATATAGCAATAGGGATGGCACTACCAATAATTAGCGTATGTCGCATATTTCCTAAAAAGAGGTACACCACCGACATTGCCAAAAAGGCCCCACTAATGGCAGCTAGCGATGCATTATTAAGGGCCGTTTTAATATAAACGGCTTGATCAGAGATTACTGTTACCTCTGTATCTTCTGGGATGATGTTTTGCTGCTTGAGCCACGTCAGGCGTTCTTTGACAACAGAAACAACATTTGTCGTATTGGCTGTTGGCTGCTTTTGTATAGAAAGTCTAATGCCATTAATACCATCAACTCTTACTTTTAGTTTTTCTTCTTCATGAGAATCAACAATATCAGCTATATCACCAAGATAAACAGTATTACTTGCCTGCGGTTCATTTTCACTTGTTAGGACAGGTAAACGCTTAAGCTCATCAATAGAGTAGAAGCGACCGCTAATACGTGCCGTAATTTGGCTATTTGGCATATCAATACGGCCTATAGCACTATCTTTATTAGCATTTTTTATTGTTTTAGAAACATCGTTGTAGCTAAGGCCAAGGGCAGCCAACTTATCTTGATTAAGTACAACCTGTACTTCTCTTAAAAGACCTCCGCCTACTTCAACTGAAGATACGCCGGGCAAATTGAGGAACCATTTACTAAATACATCATCCGACCAACTACGTAATTCGACCCCATTTTTTAAAGAAGAGCTTACAACCATTTCCATTACTGGAATTTGACTAGGGTCTAATTTGAAAATTACTGGAGGGTCGATACTATCGGGTAAAAAGCGTTTGGCTCGGTCTAAACGAGTACTGGCATCACGTAATGCCGAATCAATATTATTACTATAATCGAATGCTAAATCGACCTGGGAAGCACCTCGACTTGAAAAAGACCTAACCGATGTTACATTCTCAGTAATGGCTAACTGTTCTTCCAATTGCCGAGTGACGCTATCTTCCATAATCGCAGCAGGCACACCAGAATCTACAACTCTGACACGTATTTCTGGGTAAACAATACTAGGGAGAAGATCAATAGACAACCTCACCAAGGAAAAGGAACCAAGCACGATAACAGCAAGGGCGCACATAGTGACACCAATAGGGTGCTTTATCGACCATGATGATATATTATTTTTTGTCACTGCTCGCATAGTGGTTTCTCAAATCTATTTGTCTTTCTTGTCTGTTTTATTATCAGTAACCAGTACTACCCGCTTCTTATGACGTAGATTTGTAAAACCTTTGATAACAATACGTTGATTCGGTTTTAATCCCTCAAGAATTTCCACTTTAGTATCTGCATGCACGCCGCTAACG
>JBOEHG010000064.1:0-16316 GCA_050633825.1 Cellvibrionaceae bacterium
CAAAGCCTCCGGCTTTGACATTCGCTAACATGGCACGCGCAATACCTTTAAATGAAATACCATGATGGTGGATAAAGTTTTTATCTTCCACAGCGATTAATGTTTCACCCAGTAAGGGGGGAATATTAGACAGTCGTGCCAGAATACGATCTTCACCGTGGTTGGGGTATATACTGCCAATTTCCTGTGGTTCCAAGCGCAGTACAAAGTCATCATCTGCACCAGTAAGCCTTATTACCTGTGTACCATCTAGTTGAACTTCATAGTAACTCGCTGTTTCCGCTTTATCCCAAAAGGTAAAACCTTTGGTATAAATTTGGTAAGTAAGCCCTTGTTTAGCAAAAAGCCCTGAACGTTGCGGTTGGCCGCTAATAGGACGATAGCCTAGTGCTTTTAATTCACGTTCCAATACACTCGGGGCTATCTTTAGGCCTTCATACAATTCAAGCGGTTGCGCATAAACACGCGCGGGAATCGCCCATTTTTTACCGTCAAACTTCGCACGAACGGCAAAATCCAGATAAACCACCCAGATGGCAATGATAACTGTGAAGATAAACGATATTTTCCAAAAGAAAGCCCAGCTGAATATAGATTTCTTTTTTCTTGAAGAACGACGGCGTTTTTTAGGCATTGAAATATAAAAGTTAATTCGAGATGATACGGTTAATCAGCCATTATACCTGCAAGTCGAAGACTTTCTGTGGTTACCTAAACATTAACGACAATAAAAGTATTTTTTGTCACACTCACTTCCTCCAAAGATCAAAAAACGAACAGAAAACATTGATCAGGCACTGAATCCACGTTATCATCCCTTAGATACTTATGTTCTAAGCAAACACCTTAGCGACTAGGTTAGTTATAAAAATTAACCGATGGTTAACAGGAACAAATAAAATACAAGAGGAATATATACAATGAAAGGATTACTCCAATCCAGTGTTATTAGCGTCTTTTTGATAATTCTTACTGCTTGTGGAGGCGGTGGCGGTAGTAGCGACGACTCACCCTCATCAAACCAATCTGTCACTGCCTCTGGAGCAGCAAGTAAAGGTATCTTTATTAATGGTCTGGTTACAGCTTACCCACTGATTAACGGCATACCTGATTTATCCAATGCTCTTGGTTCAGATACGACTGACAGTACGGGTCAGTACTCTATTGATTTATCGGATGCAGATACGACCAACCCGATACTAATACGTGTTACTGCTGGTGCAGAAACATTATTAATGAAGTGTGACATTCCTGCTGGTTGTGGAACAGGTATCGCTTTTGGTGATAATTATCCTATAGACGATAGCGACTTTTATCTAGACGCCATTGTTACAGCTATTGGTAATAATTCTGTTTCGGTTAACCCAACACCATTAACGCATTTAGCAACATCGCTTGCGCTTGAATCAATTACTAACAGTAACTCCACTGTCGAAGAAGCCATTAACAATGCTAATTCGCAAATAGCGGATCTATTTGGTATCACGGGTAATTTAACCGGTTTCGAAACTCTTGATATTACTGATATCGATGCCGTTGCAGCAACGGATGAAGCGACAATTGAATACGCCACATTAAATGCTGCCATTATCGCAGCAATCCTCACAGACGATAATGCTTTATCTATCGAAGGCGCGCTTAACAAGTTTGTTAACGACTTCAATGCTAATACTGGTATTGCTAGTAATACCAGTGAAGATGCAGAAACAGGTTTAGATGAAATATTCGCAGCTGCTCAAGCAGTATTAGTATCCATTGAAAGTATTGATAGCAATAATACGGTGGATTTAACAGCATTAAACATCAAGCTCGCAGCCAATGAGCAAACGGCCAATAATGAATTGCCTGACCAATACAATAACGGTACACCCAGTGAAACAGCCAATGCCAGTGAATTAGCGCAGGCCAAACAACTGGTTGCAGATTTGCGTGATTTAAATACCGTGATTGCGGGTACAACAGTTAATGGCGGTTTAACTGTTGAAGAGATTACCGATAATTTTAGCGCGCAACTGGAGGCTGCCAATCTGGTTAGCAGTGATGACTTTAGAGATGTTAATCTTGCTATACAACAAGCCGTTACGGCCATGACTGAGGCCGGTGAGGTGTTAGCAGATGAACCTACACTCACTGAATATACCGCATTTAATTTTGTTACGGTGACGATAGCAAGAAGTAACGACAATGTAATTTATACCGTTAATGAAGATGTGGATGGGGTTAGTATTAACCTTGGCATTACAGTACCCGATGCAGACTCTATAGATAATCAAATAGTCATTTCTATTAATGGTACTGCAGCAAAAGACACTATTTTAATGACAATAGCAGACGGTTCTGAGTTCTCTGTTACTGCAGCTTCAGTCTCCACAGTCGCTAATTTCCAATTAGATTTGGATGTCATAGTCAATCAACAAAATACCGGGAACCCGATCAGTTTCACTGGTGGCTTGGGAATAGCATTTACAGCAGACGAAGAAGCTCTACAGTCAATTACTGATAACTCTTCAAGTGATACTTCATCCTCGGCAAATGGGACTAGTGCCAATGGTGAGCCGCTTCCATCTGATGGAATCAATGGAGCTGATGGTGGCGACGGTGAAAGTGGTATAGCACTCTCACTCACTGATGTTGTTTTTACAATCAGTGGCAGCTTCAGTAACTCAAATGGTGAATCCTTTAATGCATCTATTGCTTTAGCTGCAACGGATACACAAACCGCTGAAGGTTTTAGCAATATTACTCTGGCATTTGATGCAGAATTGGGTGGCATTGCCGATACCGTGTCGTTTGAATTAAGCTGGGATGACCCGGCATTAGAAAGCACCTCAGCCACTATGACAATCACCTACCCAGGACACCAACTCGTTTTTAATGCAAGCAGTAGCAGTGCATTAGAAATAAGTAACCAGGATGGTGTTGTGATTGATATTACATCCTCTAACGATGTAATCACTGGCACTATCAGCGTTAACGATATTGTTTATGCCAATATTTCAGGCGACCCCTCATTAATTCGCTATATTGATGGTATTCTTGAGTCTTTCTAAGACCCTCATCTAAAGGTAAATAATCAATATTTTATTGAGAGAAGAAAATAGTTAAACCATGGGACGATTTCTCTATTTTCTTCATCAATAAATTTTAGCAATAGCGATCCCATCATCACTTTTAGAGCGCCACGGGTACCAGCGCCAGAATTTTATGAGAATTGTTACTATTTTCAACTCCAACTACCTTTATATATTTGCATTGATATCATTTTTACAATGCCAGCCCGCTACCGCAACAGATACCTATTTGTTGGTTTCTCTTAATAGCACTTCTTATAGCGAACCCGTTCCAATAAAACAATTGCTGGATAATCTAGAAGGAGAAAACCCCGATACTGGTGATATCGCTTTTACACATAATGCAGTTTCAATCGGCATAGGATATAAGTCGTTCGAATTTTCTTTTTTTAAACGTTACGATTATCATTTAAGTTTTAACAGAGACACCATTGATTTAATTTATGCTGACGAAAATGATCAAGCCATTGAACAGAATCGACGTTATGACATTCATCTAAAGGCAAATCATATTTATGCTCAAGGCATTAAACTAGCTTACGCTAAAGCGATTAATTCAAAGCTTAAAACAAAAATTGCACTGAGTTATATTGATGCTGACCAACTTATCGATGGCAGCATAAAAGGTACAACAACTGCCAGCAGTAATATTTTTCAAGGCAATGCTACTGTTGACTATAATTATACCGATGATGTTTTATTTGACCGCCAAACCAATGGGGCCAACGGTAAAGGCTATGCTGTAGATATTTATGGCCAATGGCAAATCAATAATCAATCGTCAATCTCACTTAGTCTTGAAGATTTATTCAATGAGATTCGCTGGAAGAATGTTCCTTATACTAATGCTACATTAAATACAAACACTGTAACCATTGGGAGTGATGGCACCGTCAATACATTACCCGCGCTATCCGGTGTCGAAGGTTTCCGCAATCATACGCAAAGCTTACCAATACGTAGTTCTTTACAATACACGTATCAGTTTAAGCCCCATTATTCTATTCTCACACGCTGGCAACGGGTGGATAATTTTAATTTCCCAAGCATAGGGCTTATTTACCACGGTTTAGCTGTAGGAAGAATAGAAGCTATTTACAACCTGGAAAGCAATGCGCTTGGTGTTCATTTTGAGCGCCCTCAGTTTTCTATTGGGCTACATATCGATCAATTTGATATTGATAAAGCCAACGCTTTATCCCTTAGCTTTTCCTATCGACTCGGCTTATAACATCAGTAAGCCAATACCATAGACTTACGATAATCTTATCCGCATAATGCCCCCTGTTATTGGCAAGCAAAGTATATTTAATTATGAGCAATTACCACATCTACGGCATTGGTGCCGCGTTAGTTGATACAGAAATTGAAGTGTCTGATCAGGATTTAGCTAAGTATGGCATCGAAAAAGGTGTTATGACCTTAGTAGATGAGAGCCGTCAACACGAATTGATTGATCACCTTTCTGATCATTTAGTGGCCTCAAAACGTGCCAGTGGTGGCTCTGCTGCTAATACGATTATTGCAGCCAGCTATTTTGGCGCGAATAACTTCTACTCATGCAAAGTCGCAAACGATGAGAATGGGGAATTCTATTTACAAGACATGCGTGATGCCGGTGTTGATATTCCACCTAACAGTGCGAATGAAAGTGGGATTACGGGTAAATGCTTGGTAATGATTACTCCCGATGCCGAACGCACTATGAATACATTTCTTGGTATCAGTGAAACCGTCTCCAGTAATGAATTGCATGAACCCGCTATTCAAAATACACAATACGCTTACATTGAAGGCTATTTGGTCACTTCCGAAACAGGCAGAGCAGCAGCCATAAAATTACGCGAGCAAGCAGAAGCTCATGGTGTAAAAACAGCTCTTAGTCTATCGGACCCAGCCATGGTGCAGTTTTTTCGTGATGGCTTAAGTGAAATGATTGGCAATAAAGTGAACTTATTATTCTGTAATAAAGAAGAGGCCATGGGCTATACAGAGACTGAATCGGTTGAAGATGCCATAGAAGCATTAAAAAAAGTCGCCGATGAGTTTGCTATCACCTTGGGAAGTGAAGGAGCACTTATTTATGATGGCAATAATGTCATAAACATTGCTCCCGTTGCGGTAAAAGCCATCGACACTAATGGCGCGGGCGATATGTTTGCAGGTGCTTTTCTTTATGGGATTACCCACGGCTATTCCCACGAACAAGCAGGCAAACTAGCGAGTGCAGCTTCGGCACAAGTTGTCAGCCAGTACGGGCCTCGTTTAAAAGCTGAGCAGCACCAGGTCCTACACAATAATATTTTGGGTTAAGCAAAACACCTACTAGTGAGCCGCATTGCGGCTCATATAATGACGAATAATAAATAATACCAGCGTGCCAATGCCTGCATTGGCAATCCCCGGTAGTATATGGTGTGTCAATATATGCTCCGGATCATACATGCAAGCGAACTGCATAAATAATGCTGGCATTATTCCTGCCGCCAGTCCTGCCATCAAACCGGTTTGCAATAGCTTCAATGGATAACGTTTAGTAATAAAATAACAGGCAACTGCTGTGGGCGGGAAGCTGTAAACAAAGGCCTCCAAATAACAATACTCGCGCTTACCATGCATTGCGGGCTCTATTGCTGGCTCGGATAAACCCACAATATAAAAAGAAACCCAAGCAACGGCTGTAACAAGCCCTACCGTCAATAAACGTCGTGTCAAAGCCCCCGGAACAGAACCATACCACGCAGCTAGAGCAATTAAAAAACTAGCAATAAGACCGACTAATGACTCTATTTGAAAGTGGTGAACATCCGCTATTTCATGAGAAGCCGTTGCCCTTAAAGGGCCCATGACTAAAGTCGCTATCACGACATAAAGCCAACTGGCCAGCCACCAAAGTAAGGCAACAGCAAAAATAGGTAGCTGTTTTTTTGGTTTTACGCTTAAGTCATCCACTAATGAGCTGATAAGCTGTTCCCGATTTGCCATTACTGAAACTCCCCCTCAAGTAATTGCCGAGAAGCATCTAATGCTCTATGGACTCTCACTTTCATTGCCCCTTCAGATATATTCAATTGCTGTGCGGCTTCTCTCATGCTTAAGCCTTCAAGCTTGGTTAAAATGATCGCTTGACGATGCTTATCCGGTAGAGCCGCTAATAACTGTCCGCAATCTACACCTGTATCTACATGATCAAACTGAACATCTAAATTATCATGGTGTTGTTCGCTCTCCAAGTTTTGTATTTTTTGTTGGTACATCTCTTTTTTACGTAATATATCAATTGTTTTGTGTCTGACAATAGCAAATAACCACGGTCTAAATAAACGCTGAGTTTCATAAGTATTTCTTGCTTTATGAATAGCAATCAATGATTCCTGAACACAATCTTCAAGTGCATCAATATCCCCAAAACGAGACCGTAAATAGGCAGCAATAGAATCCCCCAACTCCCCCAAGAGCTGCTTATAGTCTGTTTCATTGCCTTGTTGTGCGCTTGCCATTAATTCAGACCAGCGTACTTCATCATTTTTTATTGTGTTCATTATCCGTTGTAATGGATGGCTATTACGGCAAAAACCATTTTACCGTCAGGTAAAATGGTTTTAAAAAATACTAAGCGTAAAGAATTGCCTAGGGATTAATAAACACGTTGGACAGTCACTTTAGCTACCGGGTTCCGCCAATCGTAAACAAGGGGGCCTAAAATTTCATTACCTAAATCATCAGCATTTCCTAAGTCATGAAAACCATTGCCAATGTAAACATAGCCTTCATCACCTTCATTAGGGCCTTCTGAAAAACCAGCACCTCCGCAACGTGGCCCAGGAATATTGGCACAGTTTTGATCATTTAATTCAGTACCTGCATCATAGGCCTTTAGAAGACGGGTTTTAGTACCACGGTAAGGTAAACGTAAGCTGTCTAAAGCCATGAAGGTATCATTGGTAGGAATTAACATTGCGGCAACACTAATAACAGGGTGTCTGTAGGGGTTGGCTTTAACCGTGGTTGATATAGACTCACCCGGCTCCAATAAACCAGCAATGGTTTGTACATCGCCAACTTTGCGGCCCAGCGAACCTAATAGATCGGTCAGTGGTTGAGTATTACCATCTTCCGCCAATATTTCTAACTCAGAGCTAGAAGGTTGGCCCAATTCAAATAACTGTACATTACGATTATGAGTAACAACCAATTGTGGCGTAAAGGTTTGCCCACGTGTGATATTGGTAATAGTCACTTCATAGGTAAATTGACGATAACGGTCAGCAACAGCGAATGTACTGACGACACTTAACAGCGCTACTATAAAAAAACGAGTTAGCATTATTCTCTCCTGAAAAAATTAAAAAGGTGAAGTACCCCCCTAATTCGTAACAAGAAAGAAAAAGGTTACATAAAAAATAAAATTTATATTACAAAGTGGCTAGAATAGCCAAAAACTAAGGCTTAGGGTCAATTAAGTTGATAGCTGATTGATTTTTAATCTCCAACAAGGGGCTTTCCATAACATCTTGCAGTTTCACAAGAGAAAGTGCGTCAACGGAGAAAACACTCTTATAATAATCAAAACCTAAAGCCTTGATATTATTAAGAGGCAGATCAGAGTGAAGCCCTTCTATAACAATACTTTTACCCAAACTATGAGCAAAATCCACCAATGCTTTCGCCATTAAAGTATCGTAATCTGACTCTTGTATTTCATCGACATATTCTTTGTTGAGCTTCAATATATTGACGGGCAAGGTCTTAAGGTAAGAAAGAGAGTGTTCATCTGTGCCAAAGTGATTAACACCAAAACTAACGCCTTTGGATTGCAAACGCCGCATACAACTTTCTAAAATATTGGTATGTTTCGATAAAGCCACTTTGCCTAAATCAAATTCGACCTGATCACCACTCATCTGATACGCATCAAGATGTTTTTCGACGATTTGAGGAAAGCCTGCAGATGATAAGCCTTGAAATTCAATATTAAAAATTAATTTCGTTGTACTTGATATTTTAAGTTTTTTAAAATATTCAAAACTTGTTGCTAACAACCATTCGGTAAAACGACTAGCAATATCATTATCCAACCCATTCCAAACAAACTCTTCATACTCCAGTAAGCCTTTTTCAGGGTGAGACCAATAAGGATTTACTTCAATACCGACGATGTGATCCGTTAAACAGTCCACACGAGGATTAAAATACAATCCTATCTGGTTTGTAGCCAATGCTTTGATAAATTGTTGCTGTAAACCACTGTACTCATTGCTGGATTGCTCCATATCCAAAGAATAGAATTGATAACTGCTGACGGTTTCTTTTTTAGCGCGCAACATTGCTAAATCAGCATTTCGCAGCAACTGGTTAGCTTCCACACCAGTATTAGGATAAATCGCAATACCAATACTACAGTGCACTGCCAAGAAGTGCCCTTTTGCGTCAATACGCTCACTAACACCTTGAATCATTTTATCAACGAGTTGTTGTATTTCTACAAGCCGCCCAAGGCCTTTTAAAATAACAGCAAATTCATCATCGCCAACACGCGCAGTGAAGCCTTTTTTATCTAAGGTATTATTAAGGCGCTGTGAAAACTCCTTTAGAAAAATATCACCTGCGTCATGGCCATAAATGTCATTAATTTCTTTAAAATTATTTAGGTCAATTAATAATAAAGCAAATTGATCCTCTTCACGCTCCGCAATCCGAATAGCATGACGTAATCGGTTTTGAAATAAAACACGATTGGGCAAACTGGTTAAATGGTCATGATGAATAAGGTAGTTAATATGATCATAACTGTGTTTACGCGCCAAAGCATAACGCACTGCACGATCTAAGGATTGGCTCGTCAAATCACTGATAGCAAGATAGTCTGTTGCCCCTAATTTTATGGCAACAGAATCAATACTTTCTTCAAAATCTTTGGTAATAACGATAACAGGGAGTTGGGGCTTTTTAGATTTCACCCATTTTAGAACTTTTTCACCAATACGGGTTTTGCCCCAATAATAGTTCATAATCACTATATCACAGGCATTTTTAGCGATGGCGTTGATGGATTTATCGAGCGTTCTCGCCCTTAGTTGCCGATAAGGCCTATCATAATTTTTCGACAATAAAGAACTAATAAATGATGACATTTGCTTATCATCATTGATCAATAAAACTCTTACTGTTTTTGCGGGCTTACTACTAGAAATACCTACACCCCTCTTCAAAATATAACCTAACTAAGAATGAATAGGTATCTTAGTTTTTAAGGTTATCAATAGTCCCTCTAATGGAGACCGGTTTTTATTACTATTATTTATTAGATCTCACACCTGAATATTAATAGGTAAAAGAAATTAGAATAAAACAAATAAGTTTAAATATGTCTACCTCTATACATATAACACATATTTTTGATATGAACAGTTTTTCAGGTAATTATTTTCAGACAGTTAAAGATACCGCAGCATTTAAAATATATTTTTATTAATCGAACAGGCAGAAAGAGAAAATACGCGTCACATCTCAGTGCACAAGATAAATAAAAAATACAGAATGATAAATATTAGGCAAGAATAAACAGCCTTGGGGTAAAAGTCTAGTTAGACCTTAGCCAAAAGTTGTTTTAAGGTTTGAGATCAGACTTATAGGTGCTGAGCCCAGATTTTAATCAATTGTTTCATCTGGTCGATAGTACCAACCGTAACACGTAAACCTATTTTTTCACCATAGGCTTTTGGTCTAACCAAGAAACCCGCTGTCGCTAAATGGGTATTAAGCAACTCTGCATTATCAGGGAATGTCCATAGATAATTCGCAAAACTCGGCCAATAGTCGATACCTTGCGAATCCAGCCAACGTTCTAACAAGGGTTTGGCCTCTTCCATAACCTCTTTAACATAGCCCTCAGTGTAAGCGGGGTTATCTAAAGCGGCATTGGCAGCCACAATAGCCAACTGGTTAATATCATAGGGGCCTCGCACATTACATAATGCACGAATATAGTCAGGCGCAGCCATAATATACCCAAAACGCAGAGAGGGAATGCCCCAAGTCTTAGAGAAAGTACGAGTGATAAACACATTCTTTAACTCTGATAATCGAGGCGCTATCGTTTCTTGGCTGTATTCGTAATAGCACTCATCTACCAAAATTGCCGCATTCGGTGCAGCTTTGGCAATTTCTAGAATCTGCTGCTGACTGACCAATGTTCCACAAGGATTATTCGGGTTAGACACTACAATAATCGCTGTATTAGGCGTAATAGCCGCCAACACCTCTGCCAAAGGGTAACCCTTCTCTTTGGTATACTGAGGTTCAATCAATGCCATCGCTTCCACTTTTGCACACTGTGTATACATCGCAAAAGAAGGGCCGGGAATAATCGCCTCCGCATTATCTCTGGAAACAGCCCGAAAGATAAGATCAATACCCTGATCAGAACCATTGGTTATCATGATATGATCAGCGGGGAGCTCAACATAAGCGGCTAGGCGCTCGACAATATCGCCGTAAGCCGGGTACTGCTGTAAGCGACCGCTGGCAATATAATCCTGAAGAGCATTGACTACTGGCTCACTCACCGGAATCGTACGCTCATTAAAGTCAAGCAAGGTATAAGCATTGGGATTACGCCCTTCCAACGGTGGCTGGTAGGCTGACATAGATAATAAGTGTGACTTCAAAATGGCCATAATTGCTCTATTGACGAGTAAATCCTAAAACTGTGATTACATCTTTATATGTAAGACCCAAGCTTAAAATACTAAACAAGCACTAAATTATCACGGTGAATCATTTCTTCTTCATTTTTATAACCCAGTAAACGCTCAATAGCATCACTAGATTGACCCATAATTTTCTGAGCCTCATGGTAATGATAATTAACCAAACCACGAGCAATCTCATTGCCCTTTAGATCTTTACAGGAAACAAGATCACCACGCGTAAATTGGCCTTTCACATCTTTGATGCCAACAGGCAATAGACTACGCCCTGATTGCTTTAATACACGTACAGCACCATCATCCAGTATCACTTCGCCTCTCACCTGCAACTGGCCCGCGAGCCAACGCTTCCGTGCCGCTTGAGGCTGCTGATCAGCCAGCAATAACGTCCCTATGGGTTCTGCTTGGGACAGCTGTGTAATCACATCTTCGATTTTGCCACCAACAATCAAGGTTTGCGTGCCGGAACGAGCAGCTAACCTAGCAGCGCGAACCTTGGTTACCATTCCACCACGACCAAGACTACCGCCACCACTGGCCATTGAATCGAGCGACTTATCTGCGGCAGGGATTTCACTGATCAGAGTGGCGCTTTTATCCGAACGAGGATCAGCGGTATACATACCCTCTTGATCCGTCAATAAGACTAAAACATCCGCCTCAACTAAGTTAGCCACTAAGGCTGCCAAGGTATCGTTATCGCCAAAGCGAATTTCATCGGTCACAACCGTATCATTTTCGTTTACAACGGGTACTACACCTAAATCCAACAACGTTTTTAAGGTTGCACGAGCATTAAGGTAACGTTCACGATTGGATAAATCATCATGATCAACTAACACTTGAGCCGTATGCAAATCATACTGCTGGAATGCCTGTTCATAGGTTTGCACTAAGCCCATTTGGCCGACGGCAGCAGCAGCTTGCAACTCATTAACGGCTGAGGGCCGCTGAGTCCAACCTAAACGTGTCATACCTGCGGCAACCGCGCCAGAGGAGACAAGAACAACATCGATTTCCTGTTGGCAAAGTGCTGCTATTTGTTTGACCCACCCCTGAATCGCAGCGGTATCCAAGCCGCGACCATTGTTAGTCAACAAAGAACTACCTATTTTTATTACCCAACGGCGGGCTTGTTTAATCTTTTGTCTTTGAGACACGTTTTGCGGGTCCTTTTATTGATCCGTTCTCGTAACAGCTATCGTTTATTCAAGGTATTCGACTTCAACATCATAATCATCATCGTCCCAATCGTCATCATCATCTGATTCTTTTCCTCGGGCTTTACGACTTTCTTTGCGCTTGAATGATCGTAGAGACTCTATTCTTTCTCTTGCCTCATCTTGCATCTGGCGTTGCTCTAAGAGCTCACTTTCTGCCAGCTCAGGATCATCCTCTTCAGCTTGCTTAATGGTTTCAAGGCGTTCCATAAGTCTATGACATAGAGTATCCGTACCCTTTTTTGAAAGAGCCGAGATAAAGAATACCGGACCTGACCAATTTAACTGCTCAACGATTTCCTGACAACGTGATTCTGCTTCATCCTCCGACAACATATCGGTTTTATTCAATACCAACCAGATTTCACGCTGAGACAGTGTGGGACTGAATTTTAACAATTCATCAGTAATGCCTTGCATATTCTCAACAGGGTTCGTCTGATCCAAAGGAGCAACATCAACCAAGTGCAATAAAATACGGCAGCGCGTTAAATGCTTTAGGAAACGGATACCTAAACCAGCACCTTCAGAGGCACCTCCGATTAAACCCGGGATATCAGCAACAACAAAGCTACGATGCTCTTGTACCTTCACCACCCCCAAATTAGGTACCAATGTAGTAAAAGGATAATCGGCAACTTTAGGCGTTGCCGAGGAGACTGAACGAATAAACGTAGATTTACCTGCATTAGGTAATCCGAGTAAACCGATATCGGCTAATACTTTCAATTCAAGTTTAAGCTGGCGATTTTCACCTTCAGAGCCCGGTGATGTTTGCCGAGGCGCACGATTTACACTGGATTTAAAGCGCGTATTACCTAAACCATGGAAGCCGCCCTGTGCAACTAACAAACGTTGGCCATCAGCCGTAATATCGCCCAATAACTCTTCCGTTTCCTGATCATGAATTGATGTGCCTACCGGTACTTTGAGTATTGTGTCTTCCCCTTTTGCACCAGTGCAGTTTTTACCACGACCAGAAGCACCGTTTTGCGCACGGTATTTGGGTTGATAGCGATAATCGATCAGCGTATTGAGGTCATTATCACCTTCAAGGTAAACACTACCACCATCGCCGCCATCCCCACCATCGGGGCCACCTTTAGCAATATACTTCTCACGGCGAAAGCTTAAGCAACCATTACCACCATTGCCTGCAAATACCGAAATTGTTGCTTCATCAACAAATTTCATGATCGATTACTCGTTATATAAACTCTAATTAAACATTCCTTGTTGTTTTTACGGGCACTCCAAAATTGCTCGAGCGCCATGGGCAATAGTTATTCCTGATAACAATTTTGCATTCCCTCTATCTCTGGAGGGCACCCGAAAACTGCTCCTGCGTTTTCGGTGTACCCCCCATCCCTGGGGGGCAAATAAAAAAGCCCCGTCAGTTGACGAGGCTTTTGTCGTTTGGATCAAACCAACAGTTTATGCGGAAACAACACTCACAAACTGGCGATTGTGTGGACCTTTAACTTCAAACTTAACAACCCCATCAGCCTTGGCAAAAAGTGTATGGTCTTTACCCATACCAATATTTTCACCTGGATGTACTTTAGTACCACGTTGACGAATAATAATGTTACCCGCTACAACAGACTGACCGCCAAAACATTTAACACCTAAGCGTTTACTTTCGGAATCGCGACCGTTATTAGTACTACCACCAGCTTTCTTATGCGCCATGAGTGATTACTCCCCTTTCATGAATTCTTTAGCCTGAGCGATCCAGTCATCACGCTCAATACGGCCTTTAAAGTTTAGTTTATCGTCAAACTCAACAACGTCATCCGCTGTCCAAGCCGCGATTTGAGCAAAGCTGGTCACACCAGCATCGGCCAATTTCTTAACAAGCACCGGACCAACACCAGAAATCTTAGTTAGGTCATCACCACCCGTAGACTTTGCTGCTGCCTTTTTAGGGGCTGCTTTTTCAGCTTTTGGTTTAGCTGTCTTTTTGGCAGGCGCTGCTTTAGTTGCACCAGAAGCCAAAATATCAGTGATTTTTACTTCAGTAAACCACTGACGGTGGCCCTGACGCTTCATTGAGTGCTTACGACGACGGAATTTGATAATGCGTACTTTTTCCGCACGACCGTGCTGAATTACTTCTGCCTTAACTGCCGCACCTTCAACAAGAGGCGCGCCGATAGAAAAATCATCGCCTGCAGCAACCATTAATACTTCGTCAAATTGAACAGTATCACCCGTTGCAACTTCAATTTTTTCAATTTTAAGGGTTTCACCCTCAGTAACACGGTGTTGTTTTCCACCGGTTTTGATTACTGCGTACATATTAATGTGCTCCACATAGTAGCAATGGACGATGCTAAGTAGCGCTGGTTACACTCGAACCGAACACTTTGACGGACTCGCACCGTGTCTGAAATTTGAGGGGGCGGATTTTACGACAAACGGGCAAATCACGCAATGATTAATTCATTCTTTCATTAATGCCTGAACGGCCCTTGACACACTTACTTTACCTGCCTAGCATCAAGCCTCTGATAATACTCGAAAAATTACAAGAAACTACCTTTATATGCTCTCTTTTCATGAAGCCGTCGCTGACGATTTTACCGCTGTTAACCAGCTCATTATTAACCAAGTCCACTCAGATGTAGGGCTAGTAGAAGACATTGGCCATTATTTGATCGAGGCTGGAGGAAAGCGTTTACGCCCTTTACTCGTATTATTGGTTGCACGCGCCTTGGACTATAACGGTAACCAACAACATACATTAGCTGCAATTATAGAATTCATTCACTCCGCAACATTACTTCACGATGATGTTGTGGACACCTCAGATATGCGCCGTGGCCGGGCAACCGCTAACGCCAAGTGGGGAAATGCACCGAGTGTTTTAGTGGGTGATTTTCTCTACTCTCGTGCCTTTCAGATGATGGTTGCTATTGGCAACATGGAAGTCATGAAGATTCTTTCTGATACAACTAACATTATTGCCGAAGGTGAAGTCCAGCAACTCATTAACGCTGGTGACCCTAAATTGAGTGAAGAAGGCTACTTTGACGTTATCCACAAAAAAACGGCTGTGTTATTTGAAGCTGCCTGTGAAACAGCCGCAGTACTTTCCAGCTCAAGTTCGGTACACACGGAAAGCAACGATAGTGATTCACTACAAGCTCAACTCAAAGCTTATGGTTACCATCTAGGAATGGCGTTTCAATTAATTGATGATGCATTAGACTATACTGGTTCAAGTGAAGACCTAGGGAAAAATGTCGGAGACGATTTGGCAGAAGGAAAACCCACGCTTCCATTAATATTTGCCATGCAAAAAGGAAGCACAGAAGAAAGTACATTAATTGCCAACACGATAAAACACAGCTCTGGGAAAGTAGATCCATCCGTACTTCAACAAATTGTCACAATTATCCAGCAAACTGGCGCGATTGATTACACAAGAGAAAAAGCGGTATTTCATGTTGAACAGGCAAAGTCTGCACTTAAGGTCCTCGCCGAATCCAAATATAAGCAATCACTGCTAGATTTAGCTGACTTTTCTATTTCACGTAATCACTAAACACTTCAGACACATAAGCGGCTATACATAGCAGCCTTTATGTAGCTTTTATACAGTAGCAATACATAAAAGCTACCACACAAAATATCGAGACATTGCGGAAAAATTCTATGGAAAATATCTCAACAGCCTTGCAAGCACAATCAGAAAAGCTTAAAGAATTATCCTTACTGGAATTATTTAAACAAAATCCGAAAAGAGCGAATAAATTTTGTTTAAACGTTGGTGGATTAGAGTTTGACTACGCTAAAAATCATATTGATCAAGAAACGCTTAACTATTTACAACAATTCGCTAATCAGAAAAATATGAAAAATTCCATCGCAGCCCTGCTTGATGGAGAAGAAATTAATAATACGGAAAAACGCCCTGCACTACATAGCGCACTACGCGAGCCTAAAAGTCATACAACAACAAGCCTACTAGTTCAACAAACACTTGATAAGGTCAGTGGTTTTGTTGAATCCATCCACCAACATCAATGGCTAGGACATAGTGGGAAGCCAATCTCTACTGTAGTGAATATCGGTATTGGCGGCTCAGACCTTGGACCACGCATGGTTGCTCAAGCATTATCGACTTATCATGTTCCACAAACAAAGGTCTACTTTGTTGCCAATATTGATGGCGCAGACCTTGAGGACACATTAGTCGATTTAGATCCAGAAACCACTTTATTTATTGTTGCTTCGAAAACATTTACCACTTTAGAAACCTTAAACAATGCCAGTAGTGCCCGCCAATGGATACTGGATTCAGGTTG
>JBOEHG010000065.1:0-25285 GCA_050633825.1 Cellvibrionaceae bacterium
TGACGTCCACTTTGACGATGACGCATAACTTTACCCTTCTATATTTTCTGCTTCACAGCAATAATGTCTGTAGCAGTTGTAGTCCCATCAATAAACAGAACTACGATTAAATTAATCTTCAGTACGCAAGCTGGCTGGTGGCCAATTTTCTAAGCGTAAACCCAGAGACAAACCACGAGATGCTAGAACATCTTTGATTTCTGTCAGTGATTTTTTACCCAAGTTTGGCGTCTTTAACAATTCAACTTCTGTGCGCTGAACCAGATCACCAATGTAGTAAATATTTTCTGCTTTCAAACAGTTAGCAGAACGAACCGTTAACTCTAAATCATCCACTGGGCGTAAAAGAATAGGATCAATCTCTTCTTCTTTTTCTTCCGGCTCTGACGATTTTTCATGCTCAAGGTCAACAAATACTGCCAACTGTTGCTGCAAGATAGTTGCAGAGCGACGGATAGCTTCTTCAGGGTCAATAGTACCGTTTGTTTCCAAATCCAATACTAATTTATCCAAGTCAGTGCGCTGTTCAACACGAGCACTTTCAACAGAATAAGCAAGACGCTTAACTGGGCTGAAAGAAGCATCTAACTGCAGACGACCAATAGTACGCGTTTCATCTTCATCACTATGGCGTGCATCAGCAGGCTCATAACCACGACCACGAGCAATCGTTAAGCGCATTGATAAGTCAACATCGCCTGTAATAGTGGCAATAACATGATCAGGGTTTTTAACTTCAACACCGTGATCAACAATCATATCACCAGCAGTTACCACACCAGGACCACTTTTACTTAAAGTAACCGTTGCTTGGTTCTTTTCTTGGTCGTTCATGACTACGGCTACACCTTTAAGGTTTAGCAGTATCTCAATAACATCTTCCTGAACACCTTCAATGGCACTGTATTCATGTTCAACACCATCGATTTCAGCTTCGATAATGGCACAACCAGGCATAGATGATAACAATATACGACGTAGCGCATTACCCAAGGTATGACCAAACCCTCTTTCCAAGGGCTCCAATACAACTTTGGCGTGCGTGGGTGAATTTTCAGTTACATCAATGTGACGTGGTGTCAAAAATTCGTTCACAGCTTGCATAAGCATACCTTTAATTCGGTTTATATTTTCTTCTATTGAAATTACTTAATAGTTAATCAAAAGATTAATTATTTAGAGTAAAGCTCAACAATAAGGTTTTCATTAATTTCAGCAGGAAGATCAGCACGATCTGGAGCACGTTTAAAAGTACCCTCTAGCTTAGTGTTGTTCACTTCTACCCACTCAACTTCGCGTTGTGCGGCCAACTCAAGAGCGTGTTTAATACGCAATTGACTTTTCGCTTTTTCACGAATTGAAATAACATCATCAGCTTTAACCTGGTAAGAAGGTACGTTAACTGTTGTGCCATTCACTAATATAGATTTGTGAGAAACTAACTGACGTGCTTCTGCACGAGTTGAACCGAAGCCCATACGATAAACAACATTATCAAGGCGAGATTCTAACAGTTGTAACAAGTTTTCACCTGTTGCGCCTTTACGACGAGCTGCTTCAGTGTAGTAACCACGAAATTGCTTTTCCAATACACCATACATACGGCGAACTTTCTGCTTTTCACGTAACTGAACACCGTAGTCAGAAAGACGACCACGACGTACACCGTGCATACCGGGTGCAGTTTCGAGTTTACATTTTGAGTCCAGAGGACGAACACCGCTTTTCAAATAAAGGTCTGTACCTTCACGGCGTGATAACTTACAAGTAGGTCCTAAATAACGAGCCATTGATAATTCCCCTTACACACGACGTCTTTTTGGTGGACGGCAGCCATTATGAGGAATGGGTGTCACGTCAGTGATATTAGTAATTTTGTAGCCGACATTGCTCAATGCACGAACAGCTGATTCACGGCCTGGGCCTGGGCCCTTTACTTCAACGTCGAGGTTCTTTAAGCCATACTCAAGAGCGGCTTGACCTGCACGCTCTGCGGCAACCTGTGCTGCAAACGGCGTACTTTTACGAGAACCACGGAAACCTGAACCACCAGCAGTCGCCCATGAAAGCGCATTGCCCTGTCGATCTGTGATGGTAACGATGGTGTTATTAAAAGAAGCATGGATGTGGGCTATACCATCAACCACCGTCTTTTTGATTTTCTTTTTTGTTGTTTGTTTACTTGGCTTAGCCATAGCAAATTCCTAACCTTTGTTTACTGTGTCTATCTATTAATAAGCAAGAGCGATTAATAAATCTGAGAAAGACCCAAAAATCTTACTTCTTAATGGGTTTACGGGGGCCTTTACGGGTACGCGCATTCGTTTTAGTACGCTGACCACGAAGAGGCAGGTTACGACGGTGACGAATGCCACGGTTACAACCTAGATCCATTAAACGTTTAATGTTCATGGATACTTCACGACGTAGGTCACCTTCTACTGTTAGTTTGGCAACTTCAGTACGTAACTGATCCATTTGATCTTCAGACAATTCGCCTATTTTGGTCGATTCAGCTATACCTGTTTCAGCCAAAATTTGCTTGGCTTTTGTACGACCAACTCCGTAAACATAAGTCAGAGAGATAACGGCATGTTTGTTATCGGGTATGTTGACACCAGCGATACGAGCCATTCAATTTTACTCCACAGTATCTACCGGCAAAATAAGGATATTTGCCAGCAATAGTATTTCAGTGTTAACGGCAACTTAAGCCACCGGTTTCGCTTTCGAACACATAGGGTCCAAAAAGGCGCGAAAGGATAGCGATAAAATCACCTAAATGCAATAGTTTATTGATTTCTCAATAAACGACAGTCAACACCCCTCATTGGTAGTTAGGTTGGCACCTACTACCCAAACAGCTCAGATTAACCCTGACGCTGCTTGTGTCTTGGTTCCGCACTGCAAATGACTCTTAATGTACCTTTACGGCGCACCATTTTACAGTTACGACAAATTTTCTTTACAGAAGCACGAACTTTCATAGTTTCCTCACTAAACTGGTATGCCTATTAAAGGCCTGTACCAGCACCATAACCTTTTAAATTTGCTTTTTTCATTAGCGATTCATATTGGCGTGACATCAAATGAGACTGCACTTGGGACATAAAGTCCATCAATACGACCACAACAATTAATAATGATGTTCCACCCAGATAAAAAGGAATTCCGGTAGCAACAATCATAAACTGAGGCATTAAACATACCGCAGCCATATACAAGGAACCTACAACCGTCAATCGAGTTAACACACTATCAATGTATTTTGCCGACTGCTCGCCAGGACGAATGCCTGGAATGTAAGCACCTGATTTCTTTAAGTTATCTGCCACTTCATTCGGGTTATACATTAATGCCGTATAGAAGAAGCAGAAGAAAATAATCAATGCCATAAAAATAACAATATTTAATGGCTGGCCAGGGCCTAATGCTGCTGCAACAGATTGCAAAACTTCAGCACCACGACCTTCACCGGTTCCCATCCATGAAGCAATAGACTGAGGGAATAACAACAAGCTACTGGCAAAAATGGCCGGAATAACACCCGCCATATTTATTTTTAAAGGCAAGTGGCTGGTTTGAGCCGCATATACCTTTTTGCCTTGCTGACGCTTGGCATAATTTACTGTAATTCGACGCTGGCCACGTTCAATCAGAACAACAAACCAAACAACTGCAAGCAGGATGAAAATTATGCCTAATAACAAGAGGATATTTAAATCACCTTGCTGGGCACTTTCAAATGCTTGACCAACAGCCCCAGGCAAACCTGCAACAATACCGGCAAATATCAGCATTGAAATACCGTTACCGATACCTTTCTCAGTCACTTGCTCACCTAGCCACATCATAAATACAGCACCAGTAACCAACGATGTAATTGCCACAAAATGGCTAATTAACCCTTGTGCTGCACTGGCCGCTTGCGCATCTTGATAACCAAGATTCAAACCAGTAGACATTGCAGTGGCTTGAATAATCGCTAGAACAATTGTCAAATAACGCGTGTACTGACTAATTTTACGTCTACCAGCATCACCTTCTTTCTTAAGTTGTTCAAGAGAGGGGCTTACCGCAGACATCAACTGCATAATAATAGACGCTGATATATAAGGCATAATACCCAGCGCCAGAATACTCATTCGCTCTAGAGCACCACCTGAAAACATATTGAATAAATCAATATAAGTGCCTTCATTACGCGAGAAAAGATCAGCAACACGATCTGGATCGATACCGGGAACAGGAATATGTGTACCAATACGATAGACAACTATTGCCAGAAACAGAAAACGAAGGCGAGCCCATAGCTCGCCTAAACCTTTTTGATTACCCAGCAAACCGCCCGGAGTCGCCATAAAATTACTCTTCTATTTTGCCGCCAGCAGCTTCAATTGCAGCTTTAGCGCCTTTAGTCACTGCCAAACCTTTTACTGTAACTGCTTTTTTAAGCTCACCAGAAAGGAAGATTTTAGCGCGTTTGATATTAGCATTAATCAAGTCTGCCTTTCTTAATGCTTCCATATCGACAACATCAGCATCAACTTTGTTCAATTCAGCTAAACGAATTTCAGCAGTTACCAAACCCACTCGTGAAGTAAAACCGTACTTCGGCAAGCGCTTCTGCAAAGGCATCTGACCACCCTCAAAGCCGGGCTTGACAGTACCGCCTGAACGAGACTTTAAACCTTTGTGGCCACGGCCAGCTGTTTTGCCCGTGCCACTACCGATACCACGGCCAACACGTTTTTTTGCTGATTTATGTCCAGCTGCTGGAGCTAGTGTATTCAATCGCATCTTACTCTCCCTCAACCTTTACTAAATAATGTACTGCATTGATCATACCACGTACTGAGGGAGTATCTTCTACTTCTACAGTGTGCCCAATGCGGCGCAAACCCAAACCAGTAACGCAAGCTTTATGATTTTTCAATCGCCCTGCTGTACTTTTTAACTGGGTCACTTTTAATGTTTTCTTAGCCATGATAACTTTTAACCTGCTTTCTAAGAGCGTTTACCAGTCGGTAAACAACTTTTAATCCAGAATATCTTCAACTGATTTGCCACGTTTCGCTGCAACTTGCTCAGGCGATTTCATCGAGCCTAAGGCTTGAAAAGTAGCGCGCACAACGTTAACAGGGTTTGTTGATCCGTAGCATTTTGCTAGTACGTTTTGTACGCCAGCAAGTTCAAGTACTGCACGCATCGCACCACCAGCAATAACACCGGTACCTTGTGAGGCAGGCTGCATGTACACTTTAGATGCACCATGACGACCTTTGGTTGGATACTGCAACGTATCACCATTCAGTTCAACCTGAATCATATTACGTCGTGCAGATTCCATTGCTTTCTGAATTGCAGCAGGCACTTCACGTGCTTTACCACGACCAAAGCCTACTCTACCTTTACCATCACCAACAACGGTAAGAGCTGTAAACGCAAAAATACGTCCACCTTTAACTGTTTTTGCTACACGATTTACCTGGACCAGTTTTTCTTCTAGACCTTCGGTGTTCGCTTCGTCTTTTTTTACTAGCGCCATGATTTAACCCTTAGAATTCCAGTCCGCCTTCGCGTGCGGCATCAGCCAACGCCTTAACACGACCATGGTATTTAAAACCGCTACGATCGAAGGCAACAACTGAAACACCAGCAGCTTTCGCACGCTCAGCAATCAACTCACCCACCGCTTTTGCAGCATCGACATTGCCAGTAGTACCGGCACGTAAACTTTTATCCAATGTAGAAGCACTGGCTAATACCTTATCGCCATCTGCACCGATGACTTGGGCATAAATGTGACGAGGGGTACGGTTAACACATAAACGGTCAACACCCAGTTCACGAATTTTAGCTCGGCTGCGACGAGCGCGGCGAATACGAGCTTGTTTTTTAGAATTCATAATCTACCCTACTTGATTCTTTGTCCGGTATTTCTTTTAAAGAAACCCATACAAAAGACACAATATGTGTCATCACTTTCAATATATTTTTAAAAAGAATTACTTCTTCTTAGCTTCTTTACGACGAACATACTCGTCTGCATAACGAACACCTTTACCCTTATATGGCTCTGGTGGACGGTAAGCGCGAATTTCTGAAGCAACTTGACCAAGCAACTGCTTATCAGAAGACTTTAGCACCACTTCTGTTTGAGAAGGAGTCTCTGCTGTAACACCTTCAGGAAGGTCATAGTTAACATCGTGTGAGAAACCTAATACTAAATTTAGTGTTTTACCTGCTGCTTTAGCACGATAACCAACACCGTTAAGTATTAATTTTTTCTCAAAACCTTGGCTAACACCAACAACCATGTTGTTAACCAACGCTCTTGTAGTTCCAGCTAAGGCCATGGCTTTTTTATTGCCTGACTCTTTTGCAGCAAAGGTCAAAGTTTTATCTTCTTGCTTAAGCTCAACGCCTTGATTAACAACCAAAGCTAAGCTGCCCTTCGCACCTTTAACGGTCAAGTCTTGACCTTCTAATTTCACTTCAACGCCAGCAGGTAAACTAACTGGGCTATTTGCAATACGTGACATAACTTTTCTCTATATTCAATAAAGTCTGTGTCTTAGAAGACGGTACAAAGTACTTCGCCACCAACGCCTGCAGCACGTGCTGCGCGATCGGTCATTACTCCACGACTGGTAGAGACAATAGCGACACCCAAACCACCACGAACTGATGGAAGACCATCTTTGCCGGAATAGTTACGCAAACCTGGACGGCTCACTCGGTCAATCTCAGTAATAACAGGCTTACCACCAAAATACTTTAAACGAAGTGTCAATTGTGATTTAACATCACCATCAACGCTTAAACCATCAATGTAACCTTCAGACTCAAGTACTTTAGCTACATTAACTTTCAACTTCGAAGAAGGCATAACCACATCAGTTTTACCAACTAACTGCGCATTACGAATGCGTGTTAGCATATCTGATAAAGGATCTTGCATACTCATAAATTTAGCTCCTAAATTACCAGCTGGCCTTAACCAAGCCAGGCACATCACCGCGCATAGCGGCTTCACGCAATTTGTTACGACACAAGCCAAACTTGCGATAGACTGCGTGTGGGCGACCAGTTAAACGACAACGACGTTGTTGACGTGAGGGACTGGCATCTCTCGGCAATTTTTGCAATTTTTGCTGGGCTTCCCAGATTTCTTCATCACTAGCTGAAGCGCTATGAATAATAGCTTTCAACGCTTTACGCTTTTCAGCAAACTTAGCGACTGTTTTTGCACGCTTATCTTCACGTGCGATCATAGATTTCTTTGCCATAACTGGATCTTATCCTTTAAATGGAAAGTTAAAGGCTCTCAACAAAGCTCGGCCTTCATCATCATTGCGTGCTGTAGTAGTAATACACACATCTAAACCACGCAGCTTATCAACTTTATCGTAATCAATTTCTGGGAAGATGATCTGTTCAGTCACACCCATTGAGAAATTACCACGACCATCGAACTGCTTCGGACTAATACCACGGAAGTCACGAATACGAGGAATTGCGATAGAGACTAAACGCTCTAAAAATTCGTACATGCGCTCTCTACGTAAAGTTACCTTACAACCAATTGGCCACTCTTCACGTACTTTAAAGCCAGCAATGGATTTACGCGCTTTAGTCACAACAACTTTTTGACCTGCAATTTTTTCCAGATCAGCAACAGCGTGCTCTAATGCTTTCTTATCACCAATCGCTTCACCAACACCCATATTAATGGTGATTTTAGTGATGCGAGGCACTTCCATTACATTTGCAAGAGACAACTCTTCTTTTAATTTAGGAGCAAGCTCTTCGTTATACAGTTTTTTCAAACTAGCCATTTCTATCTACCGTTATTTAACGCTATACAAGCGAACAAACAAATTAAGCGTCAACAGCTTCGCCGTTGGACTTGAAGACACGAATTTTTTTACCATCTTCAAGAATTTTAATACCAACACGATCTGCCTTTTCCGTTGCTGGATTAAATATTGCAACATTGGAAATCTGTATTGGCGCTTCTTTCTCGATAATGCCACCGGGAACACCCGCTTGTGGATTAGGTTTTTGGTGTTTTTTCACCATCTGTACGCCAGAAACGATAATGCGGTTATCTTCTAAGATTTTAACCACTTTGCCACGTTTGCCTTTGTCACGACCAGTGATTACTACCACTTCATCATCACGTTTAATCTTGCGCATTACTTTATCCTCTACTCCTTAACACCAGATAGACTTATAGTACTTCTGGCGCTAAAGAAATAATCTTCATAAATTTCTCACCACGCAATTCGCGGGTGACAGGCCCAAATATACGCGTACCAATCGGTGCATCTTGAGCATTCAAGATAACTGCAGCGTTATCGTCAAACTTGATCAGTGAGCCGTCTGGACGACGAACACCTTTTCTTGTCCTAACAACAACTGCATTCATCACTTGGCCTTTCTTAACCTTACCGCGAGGAATTGCTTCCTTAACAGTAACTTTAATAATATCGCCAATTCGAGCGTAACGACGGTGAGAACCGCCAAGTACTTTAATACACATAACCCGACGAGCACCGCTGTTATCAGCAACTTCCAGGTAACTTTGTGTTTGAATCATTGTTCGTCTCCGAAACCCTTACTGTTAACGATTAAGCTAACAATACTTTACTTACCAACGACGCAATTAAATTTGCGTTGCACGCTCTTCAACTTTTACCAAAGTCCATGACTTTGATTTGGATAGTGGACGCGATTCTGCAATCGTCACCACATCACCAATGTTGCAGGTGTTTTCTTCATCATGCGCTTTAAGCTTTGATGACTTACTTAAATATTTACCATAAAGCGGGTGTTTAACACGACGCTCAATTAATACGGTAATTGTTTTATCCATTTTGTCGCTAACGACTTTGCCCATAAGTGTACGCGCGGTACCTTCTGCGCCATCTACTGTATTTTCTGCTTGCTGGCTCATGGGTTAGTTACCTGCCTTTTCTTTCAGGATCGTCTTGATGCGAGCAACATTACGACGAGTTTGTTTAAACAGGTGCGATTGAACCTGTTGACCAGAAGCCGCTTGCATGCGGAGCTTGAATTGCTCATCCAAAGTAGAGACCAATTCAGCATTCAATTCTTCAACAGACTTTTCGCGTAATTCTGTAGCTTTCATCACATCACCGAACGTTTAACGAAAGTTGTATTAATGGGTAATTTGGCTGCTGCAAGTGCGAACGCTTCACGCGCCAACTCTTCACTTACACCTTCCATTTCATAAAGTACTTTGCCAGGCTGAATTTGTGCAACCCAGTACTCTACATTACCCTTACCTTTACCTTGGCGAACTTCCAAGGGCTTACTTGTAATCGGCTTATCTGGAAAAACACGAATCCAGATTTTACCACCACGCTTAACGTGACGAGTCATCGCACGACGTGCCGCCTCAATTTGGCGAGCAGTAATGCGGCCGCGGCCAGTGGCCTTTAGTCCGTACTCTCCGAAGCTCACTTTGGAGCCACGATGAGCCAAGCCGCGATTGCGACCCTTCATCATTTTGCGAAACTTTGTACGCTTTGGCTGTAACATTGACTTAACCCTTACTTAGCCCTAACCATTTCGTCCAAATTAGGACTTAGCTTTATTGCTTTTCTTTTTAGGTGCTGGTTCAGCTTCTACAGCATCACCAATAACTTCACCTTTAAAGATCCAGACCTTAACACCTAAAATACCATAGGTTGTTAATGCTTCTGATGTTGCATAATCAATATCAGCTCTTAAGGTATGTAGAGGCACTCGACCTTCACGATACCATTCTGAACGAGCGATCTCAGCACCACCTAGACGTCCACCAACCTGAATTTTGATACCTTCAGCACCTTGGCGCATTGCGTTTTGAACTGCTCGCTTCATAGCACGACGAAACATAACTCGACGCTCTAATTGGCTAGCAACACTGTCTGCAACTAGTTTTGCATCCAAGTCTGGCTTACGAATTTCTTCAATATTGATGTGCACGGGAACACCCATACGCTTGGCAATTTCAGTGCGAAGCTTTTCAACATCTTCACCTTTTTTACCAATCACAATACCTGGACGGGCAGTGTGAATCGTCACTTTTGCTGTATTAGCTGGGCGTTCAATATCAACACGGCTTACTGAAGCATTAGCCAATAATTTCTGAATGTACTCACGAACTTTAAGATCCGCGTGTAGCTTGTCAGAATATTGATCACTGCCCGCATACCATGTTGATGTATGCTTTTTAACAATGCCCAAACGAATACCGGTGGGATGTACTTTTTGACCCATAACGTCCGCTCTCGCTCTCTTATTCGTCGTCAGCGACTTTAACTGTAATGTGACATGAACGCTTTAATATGCGATCAGCACGACCTTTGGCGCGAGCACGAATACGTTTCATCGTCACACCTTCATCAACATAGACAGTCGATACACGAAGCTCATCGACATCTGCGCCTTCATTCTGCTCAGCATTGGCAATAGCACTTTCCAATACTTTCTTAACAATTGCCGCACCTTTTTTCTTACTAAAGGCCAACAAATCCAATGCTTCTTCTACATGCTTGCCACGAATCTGATCAGCTACTAACCGAGCCTTTTGTGCTGACAAGCGAGCACCACTTAATTTTGCCGCTACTTCCATCACCAACCTACCTTATCGAGCCTTTTTATCGGCAACGTGACCTTTATAAGTACGGGTCACAGCAAATTCACCAAGCTTATGACCAACCATTTCTTCGTTGATCAATACTGGAACATGCTGACGACCATTATGCACAGCAATAGTCAAACCAACCATTTGAGGAGCAACCATTGAACGGCGCGACCAAGTTTTAATTGGGCGACGATCATTTTTCTCAAGCGCCGTATCTACTTTCTTCAACAAGTGAAGATCGATGAATGGACCTTTTTTAAGTGAACGTGGCACTGCACTTTCCTCTTATTTTACTAATACTGTTTATTTATCGACTTAACAATTACTTCTTGTTACGACGACGAACAATCATTTTATCTGTACGCTTATTCTTACGAGTTTTATAACCCTTAGTAGGCGTACCCCATGGACTTACCGGATGACGACCACCCGATGTACGGCCTTCACCACCACCATGCGGGTGATCAACCGGGTTCATTGCAACACCGCGAACGGTTGGACGCACGCCGCGCCAGCGAGATGCACCCGCTTTACCCAATGAACGTAAACTATGCTCAGAGTTTGAAACCTCACCTAAAGTGGCTCGACACTCTGATAAGACTTTACGCATTTCACCGCTGCGAAGACGTAAAGTTGCATAAGCACCTTCACGAGCAACCAATTGAACTGAAGTGCCTGCCGAACGGGCAAGCTGCGCACCTTTACCAGGCTTAAGCTCAATACAATGAATCGTACTACCTACTGGAATATTTCTCAGCGGCAGCGTATTACCTGTTTTAATTGCAGCCGCATCACCTGATTCAATTTTGTCGCCAGCAGCTAATGCTTTTGGCGCAATAATGTATCGTCTTTCACCGTCGGCATAACATACCAAGGCAATGTGAGCACTACGATTAGGATCATATTCTAAACGCTCAACTGTCGCCGGAATACCATCTTTATTTCTTTTAAAGTCGATCTTACGATAATGCTGCTTATGACCACCACCAATATGACGAGTGGTAATACGACCATTATTGTTACGACCGCCTGATTTTGACTTTTTCTCCAACAAAGGCGCGTGCGGAGCACCTTTATGCAAATCAGGATTAACGACACTAACGACGAATCGACGACCTGCAGATGTTGGTTTACGTTTTAGAACTGCCATCTGTTAGGCCCCCATCGCAAAATCAATATCTTGACCTTCAGCCAACTTAACGTAGGCTTTTTTCCAGTCACTGCGCTTACCGATACCAAATCGAGTACGCTTAGTTTTACCTTTCATGACCAAAGTACGAACATCTTCAACTTTGACATCAAACATTTTTTCAACTGCGGCTTTGATTTCAGACTTATCTGCATCCTTAACCACTTTGAAGACAACCTGATTGGTCACTTCAGCTGAACCAACAGCTTTTTCGGAAACGACCGGCGCCAACAGAATTTTATATAAACGCTCCTGACTCATCCCAACATCTCCTCAATTTTCTTCAATGCTGCAACAGTCACGATAACTTTATCAAAACCAACCAAACTGACTGGATCAATTGCCTGAACATCAACAACATCAATCTTATGAAGGTTGCGTGCAGCCAAATAAAGATTCTCATTAATCTCTTCAGAAACAATCAACGCTTCAGCGATATCGTACTGAGCCAAATTCTGAACCAACTCTTTTGTTTTCGGCGCCGAAAGCTCTATAGACTCCAACACAACCAAACGCTCTTGACGAGCTAACTCAGAAACAATGCAACGCAATGCGGCGCGGTACATCTTTTTATTTACTTTTTGTTCATAGTTACGAGGCTGAGCAGCAAAAGTAACACCACCACTGCGCCATATCGGACTACGAATTGTTCCCGCACGAGCACGGCCACTGCCTTTCTGGCGCCATGGCTTCTTACCACCACCAGATACTGCCGCACGGTTCTTTTGAGCCTTAGTACCTTGGCGCGCAGCTGCTTGATAAGCAACAACAACCTGATGCACTAAGTCTTGATTAAACTCTTTACCAAAAGCTTCTTCAGATACACTAACTGTACCCTTGGCGCCTTTAGGTGTCGTAATATTTAATTCCATCACTCTCCCCTTACGCCTTTACTGCCGGACGAACTACAACATCGCTGCCTGGAGCGCCCGGAACCGCACCTTTGATCAACAACAAGTTGCGATCAGCGTCCACTCGGACAACCTCAAGGTTTTGCGTAGTAACTTTTTCAGAACCCATGTGACCGGCCATTTTCTTACCTTTAAATACTCGACCCGGGGTTTGGCATTGACCAATAGAACCTGGGGCACGGTGAGAAATAGAGTTACCATGAGTAGCATCTTGCATATGGAAGTTCCAGCGCTTAACACCGCCCTGAAAACCCTTACCTTTAGATGTACCTGTCACATCAACCTTTTGACCTGCTTCAAATGTTGAAACTGTTAGCTCACCGCCAACCTCAAAAGATTCTTCTGAATTATTTTTTAGCTCCCACAAACGGCGACCCGCTTCAGCATTTGCTTTAGCGTAGTGCCCAGATGCAGGCTTATTAACACGGGAGGCACGACGTGACCCTACGGTAACTTGAACAGCTTGGTAACCGTCGGTTTCTACATTCTTAACCTGGGTGATACGATTGGGCTCCACCTCGATTACAGTAACCGGGATAGATGCGCCATCGTCAGCGAATACACGCGTCATACCGCACTTGCGGCCGACTAGACCTATCGTCATTTTTTTAACCTCTCAGTGTACGGGGCTATTCACCCCGCTACCTTTATTGGCACAGGGACCCGCTATGGCCGCCCATTTCAGAGCGTTACACGAGCCTTACTATCCTATAAAGAAAAGTAAAACTCTGTGAGTTCGATTGCTTTTTACAGCATCCAAAATAAAACCCACAAGCTCTTACTGCTGGGAACGGGCCGTTATCCTAAAGAAATCTGAACTTCAACGCCCGCAGCTAGATCTAGCTTCATCAAGGCATCAACAGTTTTCTCGGTTGGCTCCACAATATCCAGCAAACGCTTGTGGGTACGTATTTCATACTGGTCTCGCGCATCTTTATTAACATGCGGAGAAACCAATACAGTAAAGCGCTCCTTGCGAGTCGGTAGCGGAATCGGACCACGAACTTGAGCGCCAGTACGACGAACAGTTTCGACAATCTCTTGCGTAGAAGCGTCAATCAATTTGTGATCAAACGCTTTTAAACGAATACGAATACGCTGATTCTGCATTGCAACCAAACTCCAAAATCTTAAAGAACGTTCACAGCCGGTCGCCCAAAACAATAAAGAGTGGCAGACCCCTGTAAAATGGAGGCGCAATTATAGGGACGAGGCTATGGGCCGTCAACCCTTTAATTCCCTATTTTTTATATTAATTGAAAATACAGCGAATGACTCAAAAATAGCGCCAAACCAAACACCTTGAATTTAAAAAAAGTGTCACATAACGGCCATAAGATGACCACATTAGTTACCTTAGGCCGACGAATAGCATGTTTACGGTTGATAAATTATTGGCGGAGCACCATCCGCAGCTCTACAACAAACCCTGGATAAGTAAGCCAACCTGCCTTTTTTTACGCTATATATTAAAGGAAAGAGAAATTAACACCTTCATTGAGCAGTACCCTCACCTTGAAGGCTTGGATTTTGTTGAACAAATACTGGAGCACTTCGATTTCAGCTTTTCTGTAAGCGGCAATGAGAAAGAGTACATCCCACCCCTTGGCCGACTAATAATTGCAGCCAACCATCCCATAGGCTCTCTGGATGGACTAACTCTCATCAAGCTAGTTAGCGAAGTCCGCAAGGACATTCGAGTACTTACCAACGATAAACTTATCCCAATCAAACCGCTACATTCGATCCTGATATCGAATGAGCACCTCAACAACAAGGATAAGCAATACCAGAACACAACCAAAACATGTAAAAGCACCATTGATCAGCACCTGCAAAACGAAGGAGCGCTGATTATCTTTCCAGCTGGGGAAGTATCACGACTAAAACCTCACGGGATAAGGGATTGCCGCTGGAAAACCCACTTTTTGCAAATAGCACTGTCAGCAAAGTCACCTATTCTGCCCATCTATATTGACGGCAAAAACTCCTCACTTTTCTATACAGCATCCATGCTTTATAAGCCTCTAGCAACATTATTACTCATCAGTGAAATGTTTAAACATAGAACAAAACGCTTACCCATCCGCATCGGTGAACTTATTGCCTTTGACAGTTACAGCACAAGCAATATACCTCTGCCCCAAATTGCCAAATTATTCAAAAAACATATTTATCGGTTAGGCGAAGGTAAGGCCACTATATTCAAAACACAAAAACCAATCGCCCCAGCAGAAAACCGTCAAGCTCTCTCTCAAGCAATCAAGCAATGCGAACAATTAGGGGAAACCGGTGATGGCAAAGAGATATTATTATATCGTTATACAAGCAGCTCGCCTTTAATGAGAGAGATCGGTCGTTTGCGAGAAATAGCTTTTAGAGCTGTAGGGGAAGGAAGCAACAAACGTAGAGATATTGACCAGTATGATGCCAACTACTTTCACTTAGTTCTATGGGATAGCAACGATCTTGAGGTTGTTGGAGCATATCGCCTTGGGGACGCCAAACAACTGGCAAAGCAACGAAACAACCAGCTTTATAGCGCCACTTTATTTAATTATACCGATAAAATGACCCCTTATTTTGAGCAAGGGCTAGAATTAGGCCGCAGCTTTATCCAACCAAAATATTGGGGAAAAAGAAGTCTTGATTATCTTTGGTATGGCATCGGTGCCTTCTTAAGACATCACCCACAATACCGATACTTATTCGGCCCAGTATCGCTTAGCAATTCATTACCGGATTCAGCCAAAGATCTTATTGTATGTTTTTACCAACTCTATTTTGGCGATAAACGAGAACTAGCCACCCCCAAGAGAACTTATCAAGCCTCATCAGCAACAACTAACTTTTTTTCTGGAAATGACTATAAAAATGATTTCATTAAGTTAAAAAGCTTACTCAATAATATGGATGCTGCCATTCCCACTTTATATAAACAGTACACCGAAACCTATCAAGATGATGGAGTACACTTTCTAGGGTTTAGCGTCGACCCTGAGTTTAATTATTGTGTTGACGGCTTGGTGTTAGCCGACTTAAATATGCTAAAAGAGAAGAAGAAAAAGCGTTATATGTCAGATTAATATAATTCATTCTTTTTATTGAAGTATTTACCTAACCAAAAGACCTCCTAGCCTAGCCCAACCTGACACTCCTCACCATTACACACCTCTTATCCGTAGATATAAAAAAGCCCCGCTGATAAGCGGGGCTTTTTATCATCAAGCAATACGCTTATGGCGTTGCTTTAATTAAACGTTTAATACGCTCGTTTTCTCTTTTCTGGGTAGCCCATGCATTACGGCCATACCAAGTACTTCTCTTATAGGGAGAAACAACATCTTCAAGGTCAAACAACCACAATGCATCACCAAAACCTTCAGGCGTTTCTTCAAGGTTAGTACTCGCTGGATGCTGAACAGCAACAACAAACTGCGTAGGGAATATTGGGTTAAAAATCATGCCTGTTGCTTCAGCGCCAGGAACCTGAATACTCAAGAAGTGATCGATTGACTCGGCTACACCATCTTCATCGCTGTCGCGAACGAACCAAATATCACCACCCACATCAGAGCTGTTAGGGGCATCTTCAATGATATAGATATTACCGTAAGCATCTTGCGCAAGGTTATCTGGAGAGTTTAATACACCGGTAGTTTCATCAAAACCAAGATTCTTAGGTGTATTAGCTTCACTGGCAAACTCACGAACAAAGGCAGTACCTGCACTTGTCATTTCTACAGAGTAAACTGTTTGCTCAGATGTAGCAGCGAAATACATTACTTCGTTGCCATTTTTTAGGCGACCAATTTCCATATCTTCTGGGCGACCAAATGGAGTCGCATAAACATCATCAGCAGCGGTACGACCTGGACGACTATCCTCAGCAGTCACTTCAAATGGGTTGGTTATACCATCCAGCACATTACCTTCTGCATCAGTTAAAGGAACCCAAACCGCTTCACCCGTACGTGTAGTACCGATGTTAGGCTCACGATCAAAACGCTCTACTGCGTCACCATCAAATGCAGTTACCTGCAATACAAATGTTTGACCTTTCGTGTAATCACCTCGTACTGGCATCACAAACTTATAGATTGAACCTGAGCGATTTTCATCAACAAAATAAAGTGTTTTTTGATCCCGGCTAAAACGTAGACCTTCATGAGAAACGTTTGCAATACTGTGAAGCTCACGCTTTTGAATTTCTTCAACGGGCGCCTTAGGGTTTAATACCTCCATGATACGACCTTCACCAGACCACTCTTCACCTAATAACAAAGTTCCATTAGGAGTATAGGTTGAAGGGTCAAAAGCACCCCAGTCGTTAGTCCAATCACCTACTAGACCACCTGAATCACCAGAAAACAAAACTTCTACTTTATCTTCTTCAAAACTGTAACGTGAAACGCCAGCACCGGTAAATGTTTCGTGAGGAATAAAAATATAACTTCCCGTTTCATCAAAGGAGATCATATCAAACATTGATGCATTCGATAGTCGGCTTGGACCACCAACACCTTCTTCTGAAACACGGACAATAGATTGGTTCGCATCCGCTTCAGCTTCAGAAAGGCTGGTTAAATTCATATACTGAACACCTGCTGGAACCTGCCATGGAGAATTCAATTCATTAACATGGTTAGCACTAGGAGCAACAGCCGTTGACTGGGTTAGTGGATTAAAAAAAACACCCGTCCCTGCCATAGCTACTTGGGCCGTAGCTAGCGCGACACCAGCAGCCAATAACTTTGGAAAAAATTTCATGATTATCACCTTAATTTTAAGTATCAAACGATTCGTTGATTTGATTTGGCTCAATGAAAAGAACTTATCGATAAAATGTCGATTTTCGAGCCACGTAGATATTTACAAATTTAAATGAACGATTGATGACGTATTTATGAAAGAAAATCGCAGATAACAAATGAGAATCATTTATCAAATCATAAAAATGTAATGATGGTATATTTTATAAGCAGCTAAAAAATAAAAGATAGAATGAGCACTTTTAATCTCAGCTGGAGCTAACGATTTAAAACAAGGTTTTAAACCAATCACATAAACGGCATGATGATTCTTCAGCCAGCTCTATCGCTGCTGCACTCTGCCAATCCAAGCGAATATCCCATTGGTAGACTTTATCTAAAGGTAAGGTAGGAGAGGTTTCATTACTCACCTCAGTATAAACATTAATAGGCGGTTTAACCGTTGCATCACGGCCAAAAATAAAGTCTTGATCTTCAACAATCACTTTATACGCTTTATTTAATTCCAGCGCTCGCTCTCGTGAAGGGGTAATCAAATCATAAACATCTCTGGCAGCGGCAATCGCTTCTTGATTAACCGTACCATCCTTATTAAACCATTTTGCCTGCATTTCAGTATTGCTGCGAAATTCACCGCCACCCCCAACACGCTCAAAATAGGTCGCAAACTCACCCTGCTCTTCGCCTTTATTAGGCGCATCAGGCATACCTTTTAAATCAATATAACCCCAACCATTTTTACCGTCGATTTTTCGCGCAAAACTAAAGGTTTTATCAATGGTTGCGCCTATAGACCCATGACAGCCCATGCAGAAAAAATTCTCTTCATGACTACTGACACGCAAGCGCCCCTGCTTGTCTTCAATAAACCCCTGAATAGACCAACCAAAATCGTTATCCAGACCTTTTTGACCTAAATTATAATAACCCGGTAGGTTACCTGCCTCTTTTTCAAAACCTTCTTGCGTGTATCGCCACGCCATTTCCGGTTTACTAAAAACACTCCACTTACGCATATAACGCACTTCTTTCATACGTGTAGAGTTAACGATCTCATCCCCTTTAACACCGACATAACGTACCGTATGCAAAAACTCAGTATCTTTGGGGTAGAGGTATGAATCAATATAATAAAGCCCTTTAGCTTTACCCACATAATCGGTTAAAACCGTAATGTTATTAATTTTCGATAAATCACCATCACCATTGAGATCAACACCTACATTTTTCTCATTAATCGACCATGTATTAATGGATTCCAAGCCTTTAATTTTAGCTTCTAGGATCGATAAATTTGCCTTATAGATATCTTCTTGATAATACCCTTTATCATTAACTCTAAAAGGTTCCGGCAATCGAATCATGACATCATCGGTAGAGCCATTAGTTGGCCAAAACGAACTGGGAAATGGCTTGTAATTAAAAGCAACCCAATGACTGCCATCTTTAGCAAAGCCATCTTTATCAAAAGCAGCGGCTGCTTTTTGCAGGTTTTTTAAATCGGGAATCCAGCCTTTAAAATCAACATCATCTAAACGCTCTGCCAAATCTGAATAATTATCTTCTTCTATCCACTTTAAAATGGCTTTATCCGATATATTGGCAACACGCTCTGAACGGTCTTCAAATAAATTATTCCAATGATTTTTAAGACCAAGATCACTAAAACTATAAGCCGCCTGCAACTCCCCATCATTCATTGTATTCTCTCTTTGAGGAATCGCATCCTGATGGCAAACATAACAAGGATTATGCTTGCCTTCTGTTTTGGTGTAACACATCGCAGGAATAACTGCCTCTCGGTTATACATAACTGCAACCGGGTTAGCATTGGGAAAGTCAGCAACTACCTTTTCATTTTCCAGCAATAATTCAAGCACATCCTGATAAGATGGTTTCTCATCAGCAGACGCCACTTGAATTTGTGGGTCTTTACTGCAAGCAAAAAGCATCAAACAGAATAAAAGAGAAATCGCTGTATATATTTTCATAACGTTAAACAAAACCAAAGAAAAGGTAAATAAGAGTCATTATTATTCAACCACTATTGTGTGACACTTTTATTGCGTGACACTCGATAAAGATTAAGCGTCAGAATTCACAAACCTTAAGCGGCATCACGTTTGCGGCTTTCATCTGGACGATATGCGGTGGAAGATAACTGATTTTTTAGCATCGCTATCTCAGCTTGCAAAGATTGAATTTGCTCTTGCTGGACATGGATACCCAAGACTTGCTGAATACTATTTTTTATAAGGCTCAGTAAATATTGCCTACAACTAACAGCATAAGAAATTATAGGCTTTATCAAGATTTTTATAGGCGTAAACAAACGCTCTGCCATATTGAGCTCTGGCAAGATATTTTGACGGCGGTTATCATCAACACATTCTTTGATAATAGCGAGTGCCGCCCGCAGAAAAAGCAGAGCAACAATGCAACCCACAATTAAATCTGGCCAATGATAGCCTGTAAACCATACCAATAAGGCCGCTACCAGCACGCCGATATTGGCAAAAATATCAGTGTAAGAACAGGCCATCGCTGAACGCATATTAATATCATCTTTACGATGACGATTGAGAAGATAGAGACAAAAACTATTTACCCCTAAAGCTAAAAGAGCCACAGGAATAACAATCGTAATATCAGGCAACACCGGATTAAGTGTCTTATCAATAGCCTCAATAATCACAAAGGCACCCAACAAAATCATCACACTGGCTTTTACCAAGGCTGAACGATACTTCCATTGCACTCCCATTCCAACAACCCATAGGCTTAAACCATAGGTTACCGCATCACCAAACATATCCAGCGAGTCGCTCAGCAAAGCGGTTGAGCCTGATAACAAGCCAAATGATAAACCGACAACAAACATAGCGGCATTGAGAGCGATAACAATTACGAGTGCTTTTTTATGGTATTGGCTTAGGTGATTATTCGTGGGCATAGTCATCACATGCAAAGGCATTACAGAAACAATACCTGCCTGATTTTCTTGTAAAACCTTATGCTGCATACCAAACATGACAACTTGTTTACGAAGACAGAAACAAACTATCAAAAAGCCAAAATTCATGAAATTAAACAATAATGATAATTATTATCATTAAAAAGCAAAACATAGCCTCTTTATTCTCGGACTGCAGAGAGGACATACCTCACTAAAGTTACTTTTAAACAGGTATTACTGTAAGTTTTTACTCAACAAAGAGGTGCAGTTGCTGTATACTCCCGCGCAATTTTTGCCCAAGTATTAATCCATTGGGCAACATTCAAAGCGTTTTAACGGAGTACTATTCAACCAGTACTTTTAAACCGAGCACTACTAACAGAGCACTATCAAAGAGCAACCCCATGACTGATTTATCACTTTATAGAAATATCGGTATCTTTGCCCACGTTGACGCGGGCAAAACCACCTCTACAGAACGCATCCTCAAACTCACCGGTAAGATTCACAAAACAGGTGAAGTTCATGACGGTGCGGCTACGACTGACTTTATGGAACAAGAACAAGAGCGTGGCATTACGATTCAGTCTGCTGCTACAACTTGCTTTTGGAAAGACCATCGCTTAAACATCATTGATACTCCGGGACACGTTGACTTTACTGTTGAGGTATATCGCTCTCTAAAAGTACTTGATGGCGGTGTAGGCGTTTTCTGTGGCTCAGGTGGTGTTGAACCTCAATCAGAAACCAACTGGCGCTATGCTAACGAATCAGAAGTAGCTCGTGTTATTTTCGTCAACAAGCTGGACCGTATGGGCGCTGATTTTTATCGCGTTGTTGGCCAAGTTAAGAAAGTACTCGGCGCAAACCCACTTGTTATGACTTTACCTATTGGTGTAGAGGACGACTTTACCGGTGTTGTTGATGTTCTGACTCAAAAAGCTTACATCTGGGATGACTCAGGTTTACCTGAAAACTACGAAGTCACAGATGTTCCTGAAGACATGGCTGACAAAGTAGCCGAGTATCGCGAACAACTGATCGAAACAGCTTTAGAGCAAGATGACGATCTGTTGATGGCCTATATGGAAGGCGAAGAGGCTTCACTTGAAGACATCAAACGCTGTATCCGCAAAGGTACAATTGCGCTTGATTTCTTCCCAACATACTGTGGTTCCGCCTTTAAGAACAAAGGTATTCAGCTCGTACTTGATGCTGTAATCGACTATTTACCAAGCCCAACAGAAGTTGACCCTCAGCCACTTACTGATGAAGCAGGTGAACCAACAGGTGAGGTTGCTACAGTTTCTATTGATGAGCCACTACGCGCACTAGCATTCAAAATTATGGATGACCGCTTTGGTGCCCTGACCTTTGTTCGTATTTACTCAGGTAAATTAGAAAAAGGGATGACCATCCTGAATTCCTTTACCGGCAAAACTGAACGTATTGGTCGCATGGTTGAAATGCATGCTGATGACCGCAACGAACTAGACTCAGCACAAGCAGGCGATATTATTGCGATCGTTGGCATGAAGAATGTACAGACTGGTCATACTCTCTGTGACCCTAACCACCCCTGTACGCTAGAGCCAATGATCTTCCCTGAGCCTGTAATCTCTATTGCGGTTGCACCTAAAGATAAAGGCGGCTCAGAGAAAATGGGTATCGCCATCGGTAAAATGGTTGCCGAAGATCCTTCATTCCGCGTAGAAACAGACGAAGATTCCGGCGAAACCATCCTTAAAGGTATGGGTGAGCTTCATTTGGATATTAAAGTTGATATTCTTAAGCGTACCTACGGCGTTGAGCTAGAAGTAGGTCAACCACAGGTTGCCTACCGTGAGACCATCACTCAAGCGATTGAAGACTCGTACACTCACAAGAAACAATCAGGTGGTTCTGGTCAGTTCGGTAAGATTGATTACCGCATCAAACCGGGCGAGCCTGGCTCTGGCTTCCAGTTTGGTTCTGTCGTTGTTGGTGGTAACGTACCAAAAGAATTCTTCCCAGCTATTGAAAAAGGCTTCAAAGGCATGATGGATGAAGGCGTGCTAGCGGGCTTCCCAGTACTGGACGTTGAAATTGAGCTATATGATGGTGCTTACCATGCAGTGGATTCATCTGCAGTTGCCTTTGAAATCGCAGCAAAAGGCGCATTCCGTCAATCAATTCCAAAAGCCGGCCCCCAGCTAATTGAACCTATAATGCACGTTGACGTATTCACACCTGACGATCACGTAGGTGACGTAATTGGTGACTTAAACCGTCGTCGCGGGATGATTAAAGATCAAGAGCCCGGTGTAACTGGTGTTCGCATTAAAGCCGATGTGCCACTATCAGAAATGTTTGGCTACATTGGTCAACTGCGTACAATGACATCAGGTCGTGGCCAATTCTCGATGGAATTCTCTCACTACTTACCATGCCCCGCGCAAGTTGCTGAAGAAGTGATTGCTAAAGAGAAAGAAAGAAAAGCGAACAAGTAATATTGCCTTTCAATAAGTAAAACAAAAAGCCCCGCAATAGCGGGGCTTTTTTATTTGAGTCTCCCATTAAAAAAAGTTTCGTCCTTCTTAATCTCATCAAATATAAAGTCGAGAGCAGCTCTTATTTTAGGCGAATGACGCAAGTCTGGGTGGGTCAACACCCATATATCTGATTTAACTTCATCACCTAAATATAAAACTTGTTTCAAGTCATGTTCGCGCTCCGCCAAAAAGCAAGGAATAACCGCTAAACCCATTCCTGATTTAGCAAAATTGGTAGCAACAACAGTACTACTCAACTCTACCACTGTATCGGCTAGAGACATGTTAGCTTTTATCCACTGAGCAGCCTTTAAGTGGGCCAGACTCTCATCATAGTTACAGAGCCTATGCCCCTCAAACCGATGAGAATCAAGAGAAACATTTGTAGATTCAATATAGCTATTTGAAGCATAAAGACCAAAGCCCATAACCGCTGCTTTACGACCTATCATATTGCCTTCAGGCTTGATAGTTGGCCTGATAGCAATATCTGCTTCTCTTCGGGATAAATCTGCAAAGTCGTTGGCAGAACTCAGATTCACCTTAATTCCTGGATATTGACAACTGAACTGACACAGTTTTTTAGGCAAATAACCCAGCACCAGCGCATCAGCAGAAGTTATCCTCACATCACCAAAGAGACTATCTTCCCGTCCCGTTACCTGAAGGGAAAGTGCTAATAGGTTATTTTCTATATCTACTGCCACAGGCCAAATACTATGACCACTCTCCGTCAATACATAATGGTTATCTGTACGCTCAAACAAAGGCTGCCCCACTTGACCTTCTAGACGCTTGAGCCACCGAAACGCTGTGGAATGATTGATTCTCAGCTTACGGGCTGCACCCACTAAACTGCCACTTCGCGCAACGGCTATAAATACTTCAATATCACTGGTGTGAAAGTTAATTTTTTTCATTGCATTTCAATTATGAAATATGGAATTCCTAAAATTGTTAGTGATATTTCCAACTGGAAATCACTAAAATAGTATCACATTAGCCATTCAGACCTAGAGGAAAATATTATGTATCTTTTAAAAAGAGCGACTGCTGGGCTTTTATTAATCAGCAGCAGTTTATTAACCTTATCTTCATTTGCCGAACCCCACACCTTTGACTTTGACAAACGTCATACAGAAATTCATTTTGAATGGGATCACCTAGGTGCAAGTAAGAACATAGGCCATTTTAATGACTATGAAGGTAGCGCCATTATCGATTTAGAAAAGCCAGAGAATAGCAAAGTCGATATTAAAATTAAGACTAGCAGCCTAAATACAGGACTAGCGGAGCTGGATAATGAACTCAGCAAGAAAGACTTTTTTGCAAGCGAGCAGCATCCAACAATTACCTTTAAAAGTCAGTCAGTAAAAGCCGTTAGCCCAACACAATGGAAAGTTGAAGGCGACATCACAATTAAGGGGAAAACCAAACCCATCACACTAATAGCCACTCTTAACTTTTCAGGTAAACATCCACTAGGTAAATTCAGGAAGAACTTGAAGGACACCTACCTTATAGGGTTTTCTGCTGAAACTTATTTATTCAGAAGTGACTTTAATATGGGTAAATTTTCACCTCTAGTAAGCGATCTAATTAATATTAACATTCAGGCGGAGTTAACCAGAAAGATATAAAATAGAAATAATTATTTTAATATTTCCTATACATATGAAAAGCTCGCACTTGCGGGCTTTCTATCTTAGCAATTAATAAAAAATGATAGACACAAATCATTTATCCAAAACATAACTTGGCAGTTCAGACTCGCTAGGTACTTTTTTTGGCGAGCCATTTTCATCCAAAGCGACAAACTTAAAATTACCTTCGGTTACCTTCTCACGATTACCAATACGATCACGGCGTACCCACGCTTCAACATTGATAAGCATTGATGTGTTGCCCACCTTAAGAACCTTGGTATACAAACCTAAAATGTCACCCACTCTTACAGGTAAAATAAAGCTCATACTCTCCAAAGCAACTGTCACCACCCTACTTTGAGCCCTCTGCCCAGCACAAATACCCGCAGCAATATCCATTTGTGATAAAACCCAACCACCAAATATATCACCCGATGGGTTTGTATCACTATGCATGGCTAATGTTCTCGTTGTAAGAGTACCTTCTGGTTTTTTATCCATGGTCTTTACCTCAGTTTGGATACAAAGAATAAATACTGACATTAAAAAAGGCCGCCATTGGCGACCTTTTTAGCAAACAAAATGGTCGACAGATTATTCAATAATCTTAGCAACAACAC
>JBOEHG010000066.1:0-7564 GCA_050633825.1 Cellvibrionaceae bacterium
AATCTCCTTAGAAACATAACGCCCGCAGAAAGCGCGCTGCTTTTTAGCGTCGCTTTTGCTGCGCTTGTTATGTTTCAAGCTCATTGAGCCGTTCTTCGATTTTATTGACATCTAAGTATGGACTCATAACATGTATTTGCGACTTTGAATAGCCAATAAACCAAGCCGTACCAATGAGTAATCCGATACTTCCTGCCCAGATAAACTGCCAAGAAAAGCTAATCCAGGCTTCGAGATGAGCCCTATACAAAAACAACGCCAGTGCAGCCGAGATTATGTATATAGCGGTCTTTGCTCGTCCATACTTTACTGCTTGAATATCCGGGTTCTCTGCTACCCGTTTATATTCACGCAAAAATTTTAGTTCATCTCTTCTATTCATAATTAAAAACATAACGCCTTTGTCAGTTGCGTTTTAATCGTAGTGTAGTTTTGGCGTACAGTGGCGCAGCCACGCCAAAACGAAGCGTAGACCAAAACGTCAGCTGGACAAACTTGTTATGTTTTTGGCCGCTTACCATGTCTACGTACAAGATCCACTCCTGCTCTATATTTGATTTTTCTATCAATCTGCTCTTTGGAATTGGATGATATCCCACCGCCTATTACTGTGTATTTATTCCATTCATCATCGGTTTCAGGGCTCTCTTCAATAAACGAATAGAACGCTTCTTTATATTTCGCCGGGATAAAGCCAAGAACCTCAGAAACATTGTTTTCATCCATTTCTCGACATATTGCACTAAAAGATATCCAATCCGGGATATTGTACTCATCAATACCCTGAGCAAGTTTCTTGATAATTTCTTCTAAACTTTCTTCCATAGACCGGACTTCTTCATAAAGAAACATAACATTTTAATAGTGAGCATGCGCGATATTCTTCCGTAACTCTTTCGAGAAAAATACTTCAACTCACTGTTTTTATTTAACTTATTGCACTTTTTACCAGCAAAACCTTGGGATGTAAACGTGCATGCGCATTATTCTCCTGCCACGCGCCTATTATTTTTCTCTTAGCCTTTCTAAGTCTTTGATTTAAAAAAAGTATTATTTTTTTACGGAAAAATATCCGGCATCGCCAAGGATATAGAGTGCGCGAAAGTTGGCTTACTATCAAATATACTGTATATTTATACAGTTTTTACAAGGAGCGTTATTATGCCTAAAAGCCCATTTATTGAGTTAATTCGCAGAGAAATCCGTTTACGTGGTTATAGTATACGTACGGAAAAAACCTATCTTTACTGGATTCGCTGGTATATTCATTTTACTAAAAAGCAGCACCCTAAAAACCTGGGGCCGAAGGAGGTAACGGGTTTTCTTAGCTATCTGGCGAATGAACGATTTGTTGCTATCAATACACAAAAAACCGCTCTCAATGCGCTTGCCTTTTTGTACAACCAGATATTAAAACAACCCTTAGGTGAGCTGGGTTTTCAGCTTGCCACAAAGCAAAGGCAAATTCCCGTTGTATTAACCCGTCAGGAAATTTCATCCATAATCAATCAATTAAATCCTCCTCATAAGCTAATTGTAGAACTGATGTATGGCAGCGGATTACGGGTGTCTGAATGTTTACGGCTGCGGGTTCAGGATTTTGATTTTGATCGGCGTTCAATAGTGGTTAGAAATAGCAAAGGAAATAAAGACCGTGTTACTCTCTTAAGTGCACAGAGTATTCCAGCGCTTCAAGAACAAATTCGGGAAGCGAAGCGTGTTCAAAAACAGGATAATAAAAAAGGCATTGGACCATCACTGCCTTATGCTCTCGGTAAAAAATACCCAAATGCCTACTGTAACCCTTTGTGGATGTTTGTATTTCCATCTATAGTGCTCTGTCATCACCCTGTAACAAATATACTTTGTCGACATCACTTGCATGAATCTATCATTAGGAAGGCGCTTAAAAAAGTAGTATCACACTCTTCTATTAATAAGCGAGTTAACTGTCATATATTTCGGCATAGCTTTGCGACACATTTGTTAGAATCCGGTACTGACATTCGCACTGTGCAAGAATTACTCGGTCATAGTGATGTTAAAACTACGCAGATTTATACACATGTTTTAGGGCAACATTTTGCTGGCACCACAAGCCCACTGGATGCATTTGCATGACGGTTGCCAGCCAATATAGCTAACACTACCTCAATGGTGGCATTGGCCTATTATCTAATCGGCGAATATCGGCTTTTAGATTTTCAATAGAATTATAATAGGGTTGTTTTTCTTCTTCAAAGCTATCAATTTCCTGCTGCTTTTCTCTAATTAGTTTTCGCATTTGCGCACGTTGCGTATAAAAAATTAATCGCTCTGATCTTTTTACCTTTGGATCTTTTAAACCTGCTTCTGCAATCTGTAAATACTCTTCATGTTCGGATAACTCTTCATTTAAAACTTCAATGTCTGCGTCGATTACGGCAATATCTTTATTTAACAGCTTAATTTCTTCCTGCAATTCCTTTTTTTCCAAATAAAGATTATGCCCCAGATCATAACCACGGCGCACAGATGCAATAAGGTCATTAGGGCATATATTAGGTAGTGCGCTATTTCGTTTACCCAAGCTATAACCTCGTTCAGGTGTGCAATAGCTTCTTACGCCTTGATCATAGCCCTGTTTATAAACCGAAAAATCTGCACTGACGCCATGTTTAGCGCACGCTTTACGATGCTGTCCAAAGCGGCTCGCGCCATAGCCCCTATTGCCGTCCTCATAACCAATGGCTTGCCAATTGGCCGTGGTGCATTCGTTTGCATTCATGGTAGCGCAGCCATAGATGACTAACGATAAAAGTAGTAGGCTTATTGTTTTTATTTTCATAGTGATAATGCTCTCTTTGATCTACTTAAACTGATCTTATAACTCTAGCTTAAAATAACTGAACGTACACTGAAATTACTATTAATTCTTAACTATCAGGCTTCCAACTCTAACAGCAACTCTTTTGCTAGACGCTCCATTCGGTCGAGACTAATATCGGCTTTTTCCAGAAATGCCTCTTCATAATAAGCAGGGTCGGACCAATGTTTACCTGTTACTTGGCAACGCTTTGCTAATTTACTTAAACCTAAATCATCAAGGGCAAACCCGAGCTCTGTCCATAAAAGAGTGAGCCCTCGCTCAATTTTATAGATTCTCTTTTTGCTTTCCTGGTATTGTCGCAGATAAACGGCTGTTTCTCTGCTGGCAGTAATGACACGACGTAATGCGATAACTGACTCTTGTTTACGGGCAGATTTTGCACGGCGTAGATTAGATAACCAATTATAGCCATGCTTTAATAGTTGATAGAGAGTATTGGGTTCAATGGCTGCCATTCTATTTATTATTGATCCATTTTTATTCGGCGTAGTTTATTTTTTATCACACAGTTCCTGTGCTTCTTTAACATCTAAGCTGCCTTCATAAATAGCACGCCCTGTAATCGCGCCGCTAATGCCGTGATGGGACGCTGCTTTTAATGCTTTAATGTCATCTATATTTGTAATACCGCCAGAAGCAATTACAGGAATGCTGGAGGCTTGTGCCATCGCAACCGTAGCTTCGACATTCACACCTTGCATCATGCCATCTCTGGCAATATCAGTATAAACTATCGATTCTACGCCATCTTTTTCAAAACGCTTGGCCAAGTCAGTGGCTTTTATTTCTGACACCTCGGCCCAACCATCGGTTGCAACCAAACCGTCTTTGGCATCTAGGCCCACGATAATATGACCGGGAAATTGTTTACACATTTCGGTAACAAATTCTGGCTCTTTTACCGCCTTGGTGCCGATAATAACGTAGTTCACACCGGCTTGAAGATAATATTCAATCGTCTCGCCACTACGAATACCACCGCCAATTTGAACCGGTAATTTTGGAAAGGCTTTTGCAATTTCAGTAACTACATCACCATTGACTGGCTCGCCGGCAAAGGCGCCATTTAAATCAACCAAATGTAAACGGCGACAACCTTTATCAACCCACTGCTTGGCAAAATCAACGGGGTTATCACCAAAGACTGTAGAGTCCTCCATTAAACCTTGGCGTAAACGGACACACTGTCCATCTTTTAAATCAATAGCGGGAATAATTAACATTAAATTTTTGTTCTCTTGTTCGGGGGTCAATCGTGATAATAAAAAATAATGGTCTTAGGGCTGAACGCTTCAGGCCCCATTCCATTCTGTAAAGTTTTTTAATAACTGCAAACCAGCAGTATGGCTTTTTTCCGGGTGGAACTGTGTGGCAAAAATATTATTATGGGCAATTGCAGCGGTAAAATCTTTACCGTAATGGCTTTTCCCGGCCAAATAATTACTATCCACAAGCTCAGCATAATAACTGTGGACGAAATAAAAGCGGCTATTGTTTTCTATATTGTGCCATAGAGGGTGATCATTCGTTTGTTCAACCTGATTCCAACCCATATGTGGCACTTTTAAGCGATGATTTTGTTCATCACATAAATCATTGCCAAAAAATTTAACCTGCCCCGGAAATAAATGCATCCCTTCAACGCCGTTATTCTCTTCACTTTGCTGCAGTAACGACTGCATGCCCACACAAATAGCTAATACGGGTTTACCGTCATTAACCACTTGGGGAACCAAAGTATCAAAACCCAGACGATGAATTTCTGCCATGCAATCACGTATGGCACCCACGCCGGGAAAAATCACTTTATCGGCATTGCGTATTGCCTGAGGGTCGGCGGTAATTTGAATATTGCTTTCAGGGGAAACATGGGCGAGTGCGCTCGCTACCGAGTGAAGGTTGCCCATGCCATAGTCAATAATTGCGACTGAACTTGCGCTCATTTATTTTCAACTTAAAAAATTAATACTGACAAACGAAGAATAAAACGAAAAGGGTTTATAAAACCCCTTTCGTCGACGGCATAACACCCGCCATTCGCGGATCTAACTCAAGGGCCATACGTACTGCACGACCAAAGGCCTTGTATACCGTTTCGATCTGGTGGTGAGCATTATGGCCACGCAAACAATCGATATGTAAGGTGACTTGAGCATGATTAACAAAGCCCTGAAAAAACTCCCAGAATAACTCTGTATCAAACTGCCCTACGCGGTCTTGGGTGAAATCGACATTCATAACCAAGCCGGGACGACCAGAGAAGTCGATAACCACGCGTGATAAAGCCTCATCTAAAGGAACATAAGCATGGCCATAGCGACGAATGCCTTTTTTATCACCCACAGCTTCAGCAATTGCTTGTCCGATGGTAATGCCGATATCTTCAACCGTGTGGTGATCATCGATATGGGTATCACCATCACAAACGACTGTAAGGTCAATAAGACCGTGACGGGCAATTTGATCCATCATATGCTCTAAAAACGGGACACCGGTATTGAAGCTGGATTGGCCTGTGCCATCCAAGTTCAAATCAACCTGAATTTTGGTTTCCAATGTGTCTCGACGAACACTAGCCGTGCGCTGTATCGCAGTGGCTTGACCCATAGTTTTCTCCGATAGATATTCCAACATAAAGAGTAGCTCCCCACCCATAGACAGCGGCAAGCCAACAAAAGAGCGATTATACGTGTTCGCCAGCAATGGTGCTACTGAGCAAGGGCCTATAGCGCTTTGTTTTAGACCATTATTTAGCAAATATCGGCTCAAAGTTTCAACTGTGTAAAACCTTAATAGCAAGCGAACTCTTCAGCAGCAACTTTGTCTATGCCTATAGGCTGTTAGAGTTGGTTGCTATACATTTACCTATAGCCACACATTTATTTATAGCCACTATATATAGTGATTACAGCCACATTCATTACTCAAGACGATAATTAAGCATTATGCCCAAAGTACTCAAAGCCCTGATTTACAGTATTGCTACCCTTATTCTTTTGTTAGCAATTGCCATTATCGCCTTACCCTATTTCATTGATACCGACAGTTTTCGGCAAAAAATTAGCGATCAGGTGAAACAAAAGACCGGGCAAACCCTTGTGATTGATGGGGAATTACGCTTTTCTGTTTTTCCGTGGCTGGGCATACGTACTGGCAGCCTATCCCTTCTCCAACCTGAAGGCCTGAGTGATAGCGAACAAGATAAAACCCTACTCAACATCACCGAAGCCGATATCAAAGTAAAGTTATTCCCTTTGCTTAAAAAAGAAATCGAAATCGATACGATTTTATTACGCCAGCCACAACTGACTTATATCGTCGCCAAAGATGGGCGAAGCAGTTTTGATGGCTTTACCCAAGATTCAACGCTTTCGACACCCAATATCTCTTCATTACCCCCGTCATCACTTCCTTCAAACAGCCCTTCAAATAATGCAGCAGCTGCAGCATCGATTATTATTGCTGGGGTATCGGTCACGGATGGGCGTATTATTTATGTTAATCAACAAACAGGCGAACGCCACAAACTTAATGACTTTGCCTTAACAACAGGCAATTTATTATCTGACAATGCAGCACCTGTTCAATTATCGGCTAAAGTCAGCCTGCATCAATTTGATCCGGTGGATATCACCTTAACAACGGAAGCATTGATCGACAAAGAAAGTACAGCCGTCACTGCCGATAATATTGCTATTAGTGCAAAGCAAGCCGCCACAGGCCATCAAGTTAATGGCAACATTCATGGGCTGCAATTTAATCAACAGGCACAATTATTTACACTCAATGGTGTTAAGTTAAAAAGTAATATTCATAACTTAGCGCCCACACTGGCTATCCCTGCACTAAGTATCGACTTAGGTCAGTACAAAACGTCTCCAATCGATTTTACCTTGATAGAAGATGCCTTGGGCTTAAACATAAAAGGTAAAGTGCTATTAAAAGACTGGCAAGATCGACTTATGGTACGCGGTAAAATTACGACCGAAACCTTTAGCCCAAAAAAATTATTACAGCATTTTGCTATTGATTATAAAGCTATTGATGACTCAGTATTAAACAGTATGAAAATAACAACACAATTAAGCGCTGGTTTAAATGGTGCAGGCTTAAAGCATATTGAAATTTTATTGGATAAAAGCCAATTATTGGGGGATATTTCTATTATTGGCTTTAATAAACCACATTATCGTTTTGATCTCAACCTTGATAAGGTCAATCTCGATCATTACCTTCCTGCACCCGATAAAAATAATACTTCGAAGAAAACCACTCAAGCAAAAGAGTCGAGCCCTAAAATTGCCTTTGCAGCACCCATTGGCTTATTTAAATTAATTAAAGCAAATGGAACACTTAGGGTGAATCAATTACAAGCCAATGGCGCCAAACTAACCAACTTTGTGACCGGGATTGTATCAACCAATAATACTGTCACTATCTCACCTAAAGCCAAGTTATATGAAGGATTTTTAGATAGTAAAATAGTGTTTAATGCAGAGAAAAACAAATCTACCCTTACCATCAAAAAATCATTAAGCAATATCCTATTAGAGCCTTTATTAAAAGATACAAATATTACTGATCAACTCTCTGGCAGAGGGAATATTACAGCAGATATAGTGATTACTGAGAAAGATAAAACACAAAGTAATAAAGGTGTTATTAATGTATTAGTCAATGACGGCGCGCTAAAAG
>JBOEHG010000067.1:0-5514 GCA_050633825.1 Cellvibrionaceae bacterium
AGCCAAACAGTACACCGACACCGGCGAGGACATAACCCACGGGTATACCGGTAAACAAGAAAGCGATGAAGGTGAGAAACATCGCAACAACAATAATTTCATTAATTTCCATGCTTACTTCTCTCCGTCTAAATCAAAAATTAACGCATCAATGTTATGGAGCAAACGCGATACAATAGCAATGGCTAATAAAGAAAAACTAAGTGGAATAACAGCTTTAATTGCCCATCGAAAAGGCAATCCAAGAGGAGAGCTAGAGGCTTCATTAACTTTATATGAGTCGGCAACGTAGTCAAAACTGTTAATAAGAACAACATAGATAAAAGGGAGTACAAAAATAATTGTGCCGAAAATTTCCCATTTACGAACGGTGCGTCGCCTTAGGTTATCGGCAACAATATCAACGCGTACCTGACTATTGGTAATTTCGGCGTAGGACAAACCGAACATCATCCCAATAGCATATAAATGCCATTGAATTTCTTCAAAAATAATCAAGCCATTGCTAAAGCCGTAGCGCAGAATAACGTTGCCTAAAATGGCAACAACCAGTAAAGCATAACTCCAACAGAAAATAAGTGCACTGGTGTGTATAAATGCATCCAGTTTATTTGCAATTTTTGCAAGGGCTGAATGACTTTTTGATTCAACAGAATCAATAGGATGGTCGCTTACAGACATCTTAAATAAGCTCCGTGAAATACGTGGAATAAAAAGTGGGCGTACGATTTGTACGCCCACATTTTTGATTAACTAAGCTTCTAAAAACTAGAAATTAGTTTTACTTACGCGGTAAGAACGCGTTCTTTTCCCATAGGGCATAATCAGCACGGAAAGCGCTTAAATCTGCCCAAATTCTGGCGAAATCGGCGTCTTTTGCTTTTTGCTCTTCAACAACTTCATTCCACTTGGTTTCGAATGTTGATAGCATTTCATCAGACCAATAAAGGTTTTTAACACCATTGGCAGCATTTTCACGCATTACGGGTGCTTGAATTGCTTCACCCAATGCTAATGCATCTAATGTTGCTGCACGACATAACTGGGTAACAACCGCTTGTTGAGTCTCGCTCATTTTTTTCCAAGTATCTTTGTTAATTATCAACTCAAATACGGTGGCTTGCTGATGCCAGCCAGGGTAGTAGTTAAATTTAACAATTTTGCTGACACCAATACGCTTATCAATGGCTGGCATAGAGAATTCAGTCGCATCAATAGCGCCTTTTTCTAAGGCAGGGAAGATTTCACCGCCGGGAAGACCCACTGTACTTACACCCAATTTTTCCATTACTTCAGCACCGAGACCAAAGAAACGCATTTTTAAGCCTTTTAAGTCATCGGCTGTTTTAATTTCTTTTGCAAACCAACCTGAAGTTTCCGGTGCAATGATGCCACAGACTTGGGTTTTAACGTTGTAGCCTGATTTGTCATACAGTTCTTGATGTAGTTTTGCACCATTACCGTACATAAACCATGCCAGATATTCCGGTGCTTCTGGACCAAAAGGTACGGCAGAAAATAAACGAGCTGCGGGCATTTTTCCGCCCCAGTTACCGGGTGTGGCATAACCTGCTTGGACTTTACCTGTTGAAACAGCGTCGAGTATTTCCCCAGAGTTGATAAGCTTTTTAGGTTCATAAAGCTTTACCTTCACAGAACCACCGCTTAGTACCTCGGCATTATCGGCAACATATTTGGCGACAGAACCTAGGCCAGGTAAGTGTGAACCGTAATAAATAGGCATTTTAAGTAAAACGGGCTTATCGGCTGCATAAGTGGCTGCTGACATGGAAGCTGTTGCTAACGCCGCACATAGAAAAGTGTTGATTCTTTTCATAAAGGGTCTCCTAAGAGTTTTATTGTTATAACAAAAATTAATAATCCACCAAAATATTTAGCCATTTCTTTTATATTTGGCTAAAATTCGGTGAATTGGTAATACCATAAGTGATATGGTATTACCACGCAATCATTTTTTGTACTAGAATGATAAAAAGTGCGTCATATGCCCCTCATGCTATCAATGATTTTTATTTAATAGTTTTAATCTATTTTTGGATGGGTAGCGTGAAAATACTCAAAATAGGTATAAGGTGAAACAACAATGATAAATCGCCCAAGAACTACATTTTTTACTCCTATAGCACAGCTAGTAGTGGCGCTATGCCTCGCTATCTGGCTGATATCAAAAGGAAATGTTGACTTTACAGCAGGGGTTTTATTAGCGTTGCTTGTTGTGTTTACAGCCCTGACTGTAGTGGGTTTATTACGACCAAGTAAGAGGAGCGATGCCTCCAATGAAAAGGGGATATTGTTAATAGAAGATTTTGAGAATTTGTCAGAGATCAAAGAAAGCATTGATATCTCTACCGTAAATACACCTTTTGGGAGTAACATTCAGCGCTTGATTGAGACATTACAGAATAGAATGTTATCGATTTCTCTTAATGCCGCACATTTAAGAAAGATCACAGCAGATGCAGAATCTAGCTCAAGTGTACAAGAAGAATTAGGTAAAAAGATCGTAGTGTCGAGTGAGGAAACCGATATTGCGTTAGAAGATGTATCGAAAAGAACGCATGCAATCGCGGCAACGAACTCTGATAACTTAAAATTGGCTCAAACATCATCCTCTAAAATGCAAGATATGTCTGTTGTTATGGCAAGTGTTGTTAAAAAAATGGATAGCTTTAGTGGGTTAGTACAAGAATTAATTAATAATTCTGAGCATATTGGCACTATATTGGAAACAGTGCAGTCATTCTCAGGACAAACTAGTATGCTTGCGCTTAATGCCTCTATAGAGGCTGCGCGTGCGGGTGATGCGGGTAGGGGCTTTGCTGTTGTTGCAGATGAGGTTCGCGAACTGGCAACAAAAGTAAAGCAAGCTGCTGATGATATTGATGCGGTATTACAGAATATTAAAAAATCCGTAGGGGAAACGGCTGCAGAAACACAAGAGATCACTAAAGATGTATCGTCAGCGAGCCATGCAATAAATGAGTTTTCCTGTGAATATCAAGTACTGCTTGACGGCTCAGAGGCAACACAGGGAGAGTTAATTGGAATAGGTTCTTCTGTGGAGCAAATGTTAGCAGCCAATAAACAAAATTATCAAAGTAGCCTTGAAATCAGTGAATTGAGCCAAACGATTGCAGCAGATATGACACGTGCAGCAGGTCATTCAGAAGATTTGAGGGCCGTTACAGAAAGAACGCTAGAATTATTATCTAAGTTTAGAATTGGTCGGGGACGTTTTGAATCTATTTTGGTCAAAATGTTGTCCTGTAGAGATGAATATCTGGCTGTTTTACAGACCCTAGATAATGAAGGTATTGATGTGTTTGATACTAATTACCAAGCGGTACCCAATACACGACCAGAAAAATTTATCTGCTCTTATAGCGATAGAATGAAAATTTTAATACAGGATATGATCGATCGTTGGCGTGCAGATTACAGTGGAGCACTTTATTGGTTGGTGGTAGCTAAAGATGGCTATCTAACTTGTCACCACAGCGAAGTATCGCAGCCAATGACAGGTAATTATGAGCAAGACCTTATTAATAGTCGACAAGATCGATTTTATGTGAGTAATGAAACAGAGTTGCGCCGCTCAACACATACCGAGCCATTTTTACTGCAAACGTATATAAGGGATACGGGAGAAGTAATTTTTGATTTATCAGTGCCAGTCTTTTTTAAAGGTAAGCACTGGGGCGCAACAATTTGCGGCCTGACTTTAGAGTCTTTATTAGGGAAATAAATTTATTTATAGCTGCTTTAGTATAAAATTAAAGCATTAACTTATTGAGAAATTAAAATGTCAACAACTGAATTTTTGAGAGAGTTAAGTAATATTGTCGGCTCTAAAAATATATACAGCAATAAAAGCGACACAGAATTTTATCGAAAAGGTTTTCGGTCAGGGCAGGGCGAAGCTCTGGCCGTTGTTTTTCCTACCTCATTATTGCAGCAGTGGAAAATACTTCAAGCTTGTGTTGATAATAATAAAATTATCATTATGCAAGCCGCTAATACTGGGTTGACTGAAGGCTCTACTCCTAGCGGAGATGATTATGACCGTGATATCGTCATTATTAATATTACTCGTATCAAAAAAATAATGCCTATTAATAATGCCCAACAAGTTATTAGTTTTCCCGGATCAACACTATTTTCACTAGAAAAGCTACTAAAGCCTCTCAATCGCTCACCGCACTCTGTTATAGGTTCTTCCTGTTTAGGGGCTTCAATTGTAGGTGGTATTGCCAATAATTCAGGTGGAGCACTAGTAAAACGTGGTCCCGCTTATACAGAGCTAAGTCTTCATGCGCGGGTCACTAAGGAGGGGAAGTTAGAACTAGTGAATCACTTAGGGATCAATGGTTTAGGGGAAACACCAGAAGAGATATTAACTAATATAGAAGAAGGTAAATTTTCAGAAGCTGATATTGTTCAAGATGATAGGCTCGCTTCTGACAGAGAATATGTGGATCGGGTTCGCGATGTTGATGCAGATACTGCAGCCCGTTTTAATGCAGATAAGAGACGTTTGTTTGAAGCCAGTGGTTGTGCAGGAAAAGTGGCTATTTTTGCTGTTCGCCTTGATACTTTCCCTGTCGCTAAAAAAGAAAAAGTTTTTTATATCGGTACTAATAACCCAGCCCAGTTAACGAAAATACGGCGTGATATTTTGAGTACATTTACCAGTGTCCCCGATATTGGTGAATATATGCATCGCGATATTTTTAACCTAGCGGAAAAATATGGTAAAGATACTTTCTTGTTGATTAATTACTTAGGGACAGATCCTTTGCCCAAAATGTTTGCTATTAAGGGACGCGTTGAATCTTATCTCAATAAAATCCCTTTCCTGCCAAAATACTTGCCCGATAGAATTTTGCAATGGATGAGTCAAATATGGCCACAAGCGCTGCCTAAGCGTATGCTTGAATATCGTGATAAATATGAACATCATCTTATTATTAAAATGACGGATGATGGTATTGCGGAAGCTGAGAAATATTTGAGTAATTTATACAATACGGATGCGAAAGAAGAGGGTGCTTATTTTGAATGCACTGAAGATGAGGCCAAAAAAGCATTCCTGCAACGTTTTGCTGCAGCTGGTGCACCGGTTCGTTATGAGGTAATGAAAAATAAAGCTGTACTGGCATTGGATATTGCACTTCGTCGAAATGATGAAGACTGGGTTGAGGTATTACCCAAAGAAGTCGATGATCAAATAGAATTAAAACTATATTATGGGCATTTCTTCTGCCATGTTTTTCACCAAGATTATATTCTAAAAGAAGGTGCAGATCCTAAGAAGGTTAAAAAGGCTATGTTAAAACGTTTAGATACCATCGGTGCCAAGTATCCAGCGGAACATAATGTTGGCCATTTGTACGAAGCAGAACAGGATTTGAAGGCATTTTATAATGAGCTTGATCCAACCAACACTTTTAACCCGGGTATTGGTTATACCGATAAAAAGCGTAGTTGTAACTG
>JBOEHG010000068.1:0-34462 GCA_050633825.1 Cellvibrionaceae bacterium
GGCGTTATGCTTTACATGTAGTAAAGGAGTAAGAAATGAGTTTTGAAAGCTGGTTAATATTTTCATCAATTGCATTCATAGCAACTGTAACCCCAGGACCTGCCATACTTCTCGTTTCAACACATAGTGCGGCATACGGTTTAAAGAAAGCAGTAATTACTATTTTGGGAAATGTATCAGGTCTACTTATCATGTCAGCACTATCTGTGGCAGGCCTGAGCACAATCCTTTTATATTCCACTACAATTTTTATAGCTATTAAGTTTGTGGGAGCCGCCTATCTTATTTATCTTGGTATAAAATTATGGCGCTTTGGCTTTGCCAGTAAAAGTGAAGCAAATACAGAATTAACCAACAATAAAGCTATTTCAATCACAACCTTATATGTCCAAGGCTTATTTATCGCTTTAAGCAACCCTAAAGCAATTACATTTACCATGGCATTATTNNTGGCGAGAAATTTGGGTAAAAGCAAAGTGGCCACAAAAGCATCAAGTTTTTTAGGTAAAGTTTTTGGTTCGGCTTTTATCGCCTCTGGTTTAATTTTAGCAAATGCTTCACAAAAGTAAGTATAACATTAAGGGGTCGGTGACAAATGAAAGCTAAAGAATTACTAGACAAAATCCAGAGCAAGAGCTCTTATGGAATAAAGGGGTATTTAGAGGAAGAAATTGTTTTTCTAGAGAATCTATATGACATAGAAGTCAAAGGTGAATTTAAGGAGTTTTTGATAGGTGCAGGAAGAACAAGTGGGTGTCAATTCAAAAATTTAGGGTATGAATATTACTTTAATCTGTGGCTATCAAAAAATGTTCGCTCAAATGTATTAGGTAATACGGAACTTAAAGAAGATTTTACAAAAATAGCATTTAAAGAAATGAAGGAACAAAAACAGTACGACCTAAAGAAACATAGATTCTATAAATATATAAATGGAAAACCATTTCATATCTCTTCTGAAAATTTAACTCAAGAAAAGTTCATTCTAACCACTGAAAAAGACTTAATGGTTTATCAACTAGATACTAACGTAGATGAGATTTTTCCAACAAATGAAAAATTCATTGAATATATAGACAGCTTAATTGATTGGGATTTTAGTAGCGTTGAGGATGGACGAAGTTGGTCTGGTGAATATGTCATCCCAAAACACATATAACAAGCGGTTCAAAGGCTGTTCCACTTCGTTCCGCTGGGCATATCTATCACTGCGCCCTTTAACTGGGTGTTATAAGTCTTTAGAGAAGTAAAAATAGGAAGATGTTGTGACCTCAGAAGAACGCTTAAAGGAAATAGACAAGAAAATATTCCTTCAACAATTCTTTGATGCGCCGGGCACTATCATGGTGGGTTTGGGGCTTTATGCGAAATTTGCGGCAAACGGTAATGCATTTCTTCCATTATTAAACAACCCTAATGTAGTTAATGGTATGTTGGTAATGGGCGTGACGATAATGGCATGGGGTGGCTATAAGGTTTTAACTTTGGTTCTCGAAAAAGCTCGCATTAAAAATGAGCACAACTTATAACAAACCAGTTAATATAAATTGTTGCGCGAAGCTCTCCAAGGACTCGTAAAAAATTGCTATCGCACTTTTTTTACTTAATTGATACTACACGGGAATATTATATGCCCCATTGCGAACTTCATTTTAGCGATAACCTTAATATCGATGCCAAAGCTATACTGGCCACCGTAGAAACGATTATCAATGCTCATGATGCCAATGCACTCGAATGTAAGGGGCGCGCCTACCCAGCATCAACTTATCATCATACACACCTAAAAATAACCGTATCTTTATTAACGCAACCTCATCGGAATAAGGCCTTTACTCAAGCATTGATGATTGATTTGGAAAAGGAAGTTAAAAAAGCACTATCGCAAAGCTGCTTTTTTAGCTTATCGGTTGAATATAGCTCTGACTATTATATGACTAATGAACACCTGATCGAGTGAGATAATTTATCTCGCTATTCACAACAATAGATAACATCAGATATTTTAAGCGGTATAATTTTATATAAACTATACCCTAGAAAAAATAACATTATAAGCAATGGAGCATCTACTTTTTATACAAAAAAATCTCTGTTGTCCCCTGATTCGGTTTGTAAAGATAACGGTATTTTAATTTATCCCTAAACCAATATTTAACATATAAGCTTTCTAGCAAATTATTTTTATCTAAAACTAACTCGTCTATTTCGACTGTAGTTTTGATACAGACTCTCCTTTTTCCTATTTTCCAGCCAAAACCAGCCGGTGCACGACATAAACCTCTAATATACTTTTCATTAGGCCTAGAGAGATTATGAATAATGCCTATACCCCGGGGATGACAAGTATAATATTTACGAGAATTGATACTAGGCCGAATACGCTCCCAGACCTTTAAGGTTTCACCTGTGTGTTTATCATGCCATGATATCGGGCCTTTTCTGATAATTTCACCCGAGGAATATTGATCTGACGGCTGTGATAAAACACTGCGATGATCCACTGCATGCATGCAAGGGCCCTGCTTATCTCCATTCCACTCTGCCCCACTCCACAATTGATAAGGAACATATAATTCTCTCGTTGTGCAATCATACAAATTAGCGATATGCCATGGATTATCATGGACATAAGGTTTTATGGCACAAGCGTGCTGATGTAAGCGTTCAGCAGCAGAGAGCGTTTTCTCTGCTTGCACACTAAAAAAAGGCAAACTAAAAAATAAAAATAAAAAAATGTGCTTCACTCGTTTAACTCCGAAAAATGTTGCTTAATATAATGCTCAAATCGCCGACTTACAGGTGCCTGCTCACCATGGTGCAGGATGATTTTGACCCCACCATCCGTTACAGACCAACCCCGAATATTATCTTTAGCCACCCAGAAAGAACGATGTATTTGTATGCCATAGTCATCGGGGATCTCTCTCATTGCTTGGCCAAATTTATACAATATTAGCTCTTGGCCTTGTTTGGTAGTGACACTTAAATAGTGTTCTTGTGCTTGCAATAACTGCGGCTCTGATTTTATATTTTCTGAGAGCTTGCCAATAAAGCCAGCCGTCATCACCAATGCAGATAAATCAACTGGACTATTGCGGTGATCTTCCACATTCGTTGACGCTCCCTGACCCTCTGCTGCTCTGTTCGTATGCCCCACAGAAACGTAAAAACGGATAATATAAATCAAGACACCAAACATAAGATGACGAGGCAATATATTCACTGCCATAGTCGTCATCAATGTCGGTAAAAAACCAGTACTTTGTAATTCTCGAATAGCATAGGACGTTGCCGGTCGACTAGTTGCAATATCAACCATGGATATCGCCAAACCAAAGGGTAACCAACTCACCACTATCGCGATAATAAAGAGAACCTGCTCAGGCCACCCTGTACGAACCTTCTCAAGTAAAAAATAAATACCAAAGATAAAGCTCAACGCTAAAGATAAATAAAGCATCCAATAGGCGCTTCGCAGCCACCAGCTATCCCCAGGCCAATAGGCAAAGGTATGTGAGCTTAAATTAAATGCGAAGGTAAGTAATAAGACAAAATATAAACCAAAAGGAGAAGACAAAATTTTCTGTATGGGTTTTATGTTCATAAAACGAATGGCACTCATGCACTATCAACGGTAATCACGAATTACGACCGACAAATGGCGAAAATCGTGTTGTGAGTTATTTGGCGATAATAATAATAGAAATGGTGGTAATCAGCCACAGCAAAAAATAACTAACATGACTAAGGAGTGTTTATGAACGTCATCAGAGTATCCTCACTGGGGATCATATTTTTCTTTTTAACCCTATTTACAATAAGTAGTTATGCCGAACAAACATTAACTCTGACCAGTAGTGCTTTTGAGCACAAGGGTGAGCTACCTAAAAAGTATAGCTGTAACGGTGATGATATATCACCCCCATTAACGATTAGCGGCGCTCCTGAAGGTACGCAGAGCTTTGTTCTTATTATGGATGACCCTGACGCACCTGATGGCACCTGGATACACTGGGTTGTTTACAACCTGCCGGGCACAACCACTGAAATACCTGAAAATGCGCCTACACAACACACATGGGATGATGGCACTATGCAGGGAAGAAATAGTTGGTCTGAAGCAAAGTATGGTGGCGCTTGTCCACCGGATGGACAGCATCGTTACTTTTTTAAACTGTATGCATTAGACACTGTACTGGATCTAAAAAAGAAGCGATCGCTACGTAAAGTCAAAAAAGCGATGAAAAAACATATTATTGCTGAGACAAAGCTAATGGCCAAATATGGTTAATTAAAGGGGAGAAAATAAAGGAAGCAGGCCTTACACAGGGATGTGTCTTTTTAACAAAAACATTCATGCTAAATTCGATTGTAATGGCTTTTTTTAATCCACTTATCCGAAGAGTAGCTCGTGGTAAATTTACTACCGGAATTACTCCAAAAATCGGTTTGATTAAACATCCATTGTGGGTGATATTTTGGTTCATACTTCGCTAAAGGGTAGCGCTGCTTTCTCCGACCATAGGATTTATCGGTTGCTTCCAACAAATACTCCTTACCCTCTTTAAATAAAACAACCCATGCATGCCCAACACCGTCAAAATCACCCAGAACAACTCTGGCATCATGTCCCAGCTCTATTAGCCAATCCGCCAATGCAATCGCATGGTCTTCACAATCGCCTCGCGGATAATGAAAGGCTTGTTGACTGGTCTGCCAACGCTCTTGCTTACCTTTGTGTACGATATGATCATACTGATAACGCTTCTTTTTTGACAGCACATACAAAGGGATAAAAACATTATCGACTTGATAGGGCATGTAACCCTGTAAAAAGCCATTAACAATATACTGAGTATCATCAAGTCCCGGTGCTGATGCCGTATAATCAGAGCTTTTGGGAGACGACCATACCAAAAAACCATCTTTTCCCTTATAGCTATCCATGTGCTGCCGTAATATTTTTTGGCTAATCGTTCGCTGTAACTCTAATACGGTGACAGAACCAAAATGAGGTCGACTATTAATCTCTTCATCTGAAACAACAATATCGGGCAGCTTTTTAGTTCCATAGTAAAGTGCGCCAACAGTATATTGATCGGATAAAAAGGCGGCTGGAAAGGGATGTTCAGCATAATACGTTGAATGTAAAAAATAGAATACACCCAATACGCTAATCACGGGCAAGAGTGAGAAAATTCCTCTTAATCGAGACAACAAGTGCTCAACCTTTAAAACCAAAGGTCACTATCAAAGCAACAAATAATAAAATGGTCGATGCAAAAATAGAAACCGCCAGATTACCTTTTTTCATTTCTTCTTCGATACTGATATTTTTTAATAATTTTCTATCAACAATCAACAGTGCAACCACACTGACATACAATGCAATAACAGTATAAATTAGATTGATGGATAAATTTATTAACGTCGCGTAAATAAAATCCAATTCCATAAAAACTCCTTTACTCTTTATTATTAATTATTTGCCATATAGTCAGGCGCTAAATTCTCAAAGCGGGTATATTTACCCATAAAGGCAGCACGGCAAGTTCCAATTTCACCATTACGCTGCTTACCGATAATTAATTCTGCTACGCCTTTTTCGGGACTGTCTTCATTGTAATAGTCATCACGATAGATAAACAAAATCACATCAGCATCCTGCTCAATTGCACCAGATTCCCTCAAATCAGAGTTCATCGGGCGCTTGTTTGGGCGTTGCTCCACGCCACGATTTAACTGAGACAAAGCAATAACCGGACAGTTATATTCTTTGGCCATGGCTTTTAACGAGCGAGAAATCTCAGAAATTTCTTGAGTACGCCCTTCACTTGCTCCCACAGTCTGCATCAACTGTAAGTAATCCACCATAATCAAACCGGGTTCACCATGTTCACGGGCCGTGCGCCGAATACGGGCACGCATATCTTGCGGCGATAAGGCAGCAGTATCATCAATAAACAGCGGCGCACCTTTAAGCTTTTGAACTGCTGCTGTTAATTTGGGCCAATCTTCTTCGGTTAATTGACCATTACGAATCTTGCCCTGATCAATACGCCCAGTCGATGAGAGCATCCGCATAATCAATGATTCAGAGGGCATCTCCATACTGAAAACCAAGACAGGCTTTTTCTGGGTAAAAATGGCTGCCTCAACAAAGTTCAATGCTAGAGCCGTTTTACCCATAGAGGGGCGAGCAGCCAAAATAATAAGCTCTCCGTTTTGCCAACCGGCCGTGCGCTGATCAAGATCAGCTAGCCCTGAACTCAAACCGGTAATATCACTTTTTGAACGAAATAAGGCATCGATGCGCTCAATGGTATTTTTGAGCAGGCCATCCATACCTTCTAGCCCCCCTTCTTTAGGGCGGCCCTCGGCAATTTCTAAGAGGCGCTTTTCCGCTAACTGCAATAAATCGTCTGCATCAAGACCTGAAGGGTTATAGCTAGAACGAGAAATATCATTGGCGACATGAATAAGTTGGCGGACTGTTGCATGCTCTCGCACGATACGAGAATAGGCGACGGTATTAGCAGCACTGGGGGTCGTACCGACAATAGCAGATAACCTTTCCATTCCGCCCACTCTGGCTAATTCATCTCGGCGAGATAACTCCTCCGCCAAGGTAACAATATCAAAGGGTTTTTCCGCCTCAGACAAAATGGCCATTGCCTGGAAGATCTGACGGTGAGCGTCTTTATAAAAGTCTTCAGGCTGTAGGATTTCAGCCACAGAGTCAAAACTATTATTAGCCAACATCAGGCCACCCAAGACAGCCTGCTCCGCCTCAGGGGAATGAGGAAGTGATTGTCCCTCTACGCCAGTATCATCGTAAACCGTATCGGGAATATCATCTAATGGTAGGGGTTCAGCCTGAGACATCATAGTATGTTAATTATTGATTTTAATCATGTTATAAAACAGAGGGGACATGATAACAGAGACAGTGAAGGCTATCAGTAGAAATGACAGGCAACAAAAAGCCGGACTGTATTCAAACAACCCGGCTTTTAAGGTATTCAATAATCAGTGGTGATTATTCTGCTTCAATAACCAACTTAACTGATTGAGTGACTTCACTGTGAACCTGAACATCAACGTCATATTCACCGATTTCACGCAATGCGCCTTCAGGCAAACGTACCTCAGATTTTGATACTTCAACACCTGCAGCGGTAATTGCATCAGCAATATCACGAGTACCAATTGAACCAAATAGTTTACCTTCATCACCAGCGTTTGCAGCGATCGTCACTGTCAATTCAGCGAGTTTCTGTGCACGTGCTTCAGCAGTAGATTTCTTTTCGGCTGCTGCTGCTTCAAGTTCAGCTCGACGCGTTTCAAATTCTGATAGATTACCTTCTGTTGCCGGAAGTGCTTTTCCTTGAGGGATCAAAAAGTTACGACCGAAGCCCGCTTTGACAGCAACCTTATCACCAACATTACCTAATTTACCTACTTTTTCGAGCAGAATAACTTCCATCTCGCTTACCCTCTTATGTTGAGCACAATCACTACCGCTTATTTGGTGCAGAGAAATGATTGCGTATATTTAACCATGAATCAATAAAACCGATAAAAGCCAAGACTAACAACACTGGACTAAAAATCAGCACATAAAATACTATTAGCGATGCTAGACCCAACTCTCTACCTTGCGCAAGGTAATGAGCAAGAGATACAGCAACTAGCAGTAAAGGCAGGGTAAACACAATGGCCCAAAAACCATAATCAGGTCCCTGCAATAAAAACATTACACTAAAAATCAAGCAAATTACCGAAGGCAAAAAGCCTAAACGCAACTCTCGAAATTCTTTACCAAACCCTTCAGGGTTGTATAACAATGATTGCAACCAACGCCCTGCAACTAATCCCGTTAAGCTACTGATAAGTACACTCAAGGCAAGAAAACCTGACATCGCGGCAAAGCTAGTCGAATCTGGTAGTTTATCTGTTGCCTCTGGGTTTGTTGTTTGAAAACGCTCAACAAATTCCGCTATTGCCTCACCAAAGCCCGCTAATAAACCTTCCGCCATGGAAGCAATTAACAACACTCCAGCAACAGTAAAAGTAACGCAGGCAATCAAGGTAAACGACCATGACACCGTTGCTCTTAAACACATAGCGGGCAGTAAAACAGCCGCTAAGACAAACAACTTAGCCAACAGTGCTTGCTCATTTGAGTGTCCTAGTACCCAGTATAATAACACCGGGGATAGGCCAATCAACACCATAAGCAGACCTTCACGAATACCTCGGCGAAGGCAAACTAAACTAATCACCGCATGACTCAGTACTGGAATACTTAAGAGTACGAGTACCGCTGCTTGCAATCGCCCCCGCATGATAAATTTTGCAAGGGCAGTAAACATAATCAATAACCTATAGTAAAGACAACAATGCCTTAGTGGTCGTGATTATCCGTATACGGCAATAAAGCTAAAAAGCGAGCGCGTTTAATAGCAGTTGCCAACTGGCGCTGGTATTTAGCATTAGTACCGGTAATACGGCTAGGTACAATTTTACCGGTTTCAGTGATATAAGCTTTTAGGGTATCGAGATCTTTATAATCGATACGATCAACACCTTCAGCAGTAAAACGGCAGTACTTACGACGACGGAAAAAACGAGACATGATTATTTCTCCTCCTGTTCGCCGGCAGGTTCTTCTGCAGACTCTTCTTCAGTAGTATTAGCTTCAGGCGCTGGTGTTTCTTCATCACGGCGCGCTTTACGCTCACGATTGTCTTTCTCAGCTTTCATTATCGGTGACTCATCGATAATCGCCTTATCTTCACGAATAACTAAGTGACGCAATACAGCATCGTTATAACGGAAGTTAGTTGTAAGCTCTTCTAAAGCAGCATCAGTACACTCAACATTGAGCATAATGTAGTGTGCTTTATGAATTTTATTAATGGAATAAGCTAACTGGCGACGACCCCAGTCTTCCATACGATGGACTTGACCACCATCGTCTTTGATCGCTTTGGTATAGCGCTCGACCATACCGGGAACCTGTTCACTTTGATCTGGGTGAACCAGGAATACAATTTCGTAATGACGCATAATCTGTTCCTTACGGGTTACGCTTCCCAATCCAATGTTTTTTGCAAACATTGCCGGTGAAGCAAGGAAATAACCGTTATCAGGGCATTATAAACACCAGCTAAAAACAGTCGTTAGTATCCCTCAACTAAAATGAGGGCGCGCATTGTAGGGTATTTGAACAACAAACTCAACGCCCACAATGAACATTTTCCAAACAAATAGAGCACCATAAGTGATTAACATCCATTGTTGGAGCAATTCATAATCAAACAAAGCTTACAACGCTATCTTCACCGCAAGCACTAGAGCAAATGGCGCCTAAAATAACAAAAAAGCCCTATTACAGTGCAGCATATGATCTAAATCAATAATAATCCACAGAGGGTGTCGCTATGTATTTATATTTGAAGGACGATTTCGTATAGTAGGAGAAATTCCTTATTGAGGCTCCCCACTCTATGAAACCTTTTGTTTTCAACACCACAAAATCCATTATTAATGAATCTGGCGCTCTTCAGAGAATTGCCGATATTTGTCGCGAACAACATATCAGCAAGCCTCTTATTGTCACCGATCAAGGGATTGTGAAAGTTGGCCTTATGGCAAAGCTTGAGGAGGCACTCAAAAAAGGCGATATGCAATACAGCAGCTTTGATGATGTTATTGCTGATCCACCTGAATCGGTAGTGTATGCCGCATTAGGCGTATTAAAAGATGGCGGTAACGATGGTGTGATTGGTTTTGGTGGTGGCTCATCTATGGATACCGCGAAACTGATTGCACTTATGGCCAATACCGGCGCCAAGCTCGATGACATCTACGGCGTAGGTGTTGCCAAAGGCCAACGTCTGCCATTAATCCTCATCCCCACAACTGCTGGAACAGGATCAGAAGTCACAGCCGTTGCCATCGTGACCACAGGCGAAACAACTAAAGCCGGTGTCGTTGCCAACCAACTCTACCCTGATGTTGCATTATTGGATGCCGAGCTAACCGTTGGCCTACCGGCTCATATCACAGCCGCAACAGGTGTTGATGCAATGGTCCATGCCATTGAAGCCTACACTAGCGCACGCTTAAAAAATGGTTATGCCGATATGCTGGCTAAAGAAGCGCTCCGCTTGTTAAGCGCAAACATTATGACGGCAACCCACCAAGGAAGCGATGTGGAAGCTCGCCAAGCCATGTTGCTAGGCGCTTGCTTAGCAGGACAAGCCTTTGCCAATTCACCTGTAGCTGCCGTACATGCTTTAGCTTATCCTTTGGGTGGTCACTACCATATTCCTCATGGCCTAAGTAACTCATTGGTTTTACCACACGTCATGCGTTTTAATGCACCTGAAGCCAAAGAGTTATACGCAGAATTAGCACCGATCATTATGAATAAAACCGTCGACGGCGATGCCGAAACAGTTACTAATGCCTTAATTGAGCATATAGAACAACTGATCGTGGACTTAAAACTGCCCAATACACTTAAAGCGATGGATGTTCCTGAAGGTGATTTACCTATGCTTGCCAGCGATGGAATGAAGCAACAGCGTTTGCTGATTAATAATCCGCGCGAAGTGAGTGAAGCGGATGCGCTAGCAATTTATCAGGCTGCTTACTAAAACAGCCCATTGTTAAAATATCCACTTTGAATGTGTTTTACAGGCGAGCAAATTTCTTTGCTTGCCTGTAAAAAGTACTACCATCAAATTTCCACTAAGATACTGCAAGATAAGCTGCAAGTACTTCAAAACTACCACCCCAACCTTTACCATGCTGAGAACGTGAAGCCTCCCAAGCTTCAGCCTCTTCAGGCGTAGGGTTAATTGGCTGCCAAATAAATTGCATATTGGTTACGCCATTTGCTTCACTAAATTTTATTGTTGCTCTGATTTCTTTAGGCCAATTGGGCATGGGTGGCGGCAAGATATCACCCTGCTCATTTGATGAATATTGCGTAAAAATAATGGTGTGATGCGGTGTTAACTCATGGTATTGCGTCAATAACCACATTTCGTTTCCATTGGGCATCAGCATCTTATGCAAGGCAGAACCACCCGATTTAATATCAGCAAATTTGTATTCACATTGGATATCCGGGTTAGGCACCTGCCACCGGCACAGGTGCTGCTCCTGCGTCCACGCCTCATAGACCAACTTCATGGGCGCGTTAAAATCCCGTGTTAATATTGATGGCTCTACCGTAATCTCAGTCATTTATCTCCCCTTTTTTTTGTAATTTCACTAGCCTGTAATTGCACTAGGTAGTCGTCGAGATGATCAAACTGTGCATTCCAGTGCTTCTCAAACTGCCGAACCCATAGCTGTATAGGCTTAAGCTCTTTAGCATTCACACGATAAAAGCGCTGACGCCCTTCTTTTCTTTCTGACACTAAACCCGCTGCTTTAAGCACCCCCAAATGTTTTGACACCATGGGTTGATTCCACTCTGTCATCGCAACCAACTGGTTAACGCTCATTTCCTTGCCAATCAAACCCTCGATAAGCTCTCTTCTCTTAGGCTCAGCAATGGCAGTAAAAGTGTCGTAAGTATTTTCAGTACGTGGCATGCAACAATAATACATTCCCATATAGGAATATGTAAAGAATTAATACAGCTTAATTATGACAGCCCCTGATGGGACGAATGAGAAGAGGTTAGCTGCTGGCAGTCGCTTAACTACGCCGCCAGCTGGTCAGATTACTTATCTCGCTTATAGAGTGATTCAATGGTAGCTGAGCCTAAAGAATGTGCATTAACCATGTACCCAACAAGTGCACCAGAAGGGTCTGCCGGTAATTCAAGCTTTTTGGATAAGGCATGTACCGTAAATTGATAGCGATGCGCACCATGACCTTCAGGAGGACAAGCGCCGCCAAAGCCGCTGACCCCATAATCATTTTTAATGTGTAAACTGCCTTTGGGGGCAAGGCCCTTACTGGCATCACCGACACCGGCGGGCAAGCTTGTCACTGTGTTAGGAATATTAACAATCTGCCAGTGCCACCAGCCGCTACCTGTTGGTGCATCAGGATCATATGCGAATACCGCAAAAGCTTCCGTACCTTTAGGAACACCAGACCAAGAAAGTTGTGGCGACGTATTACCGCCAGCACAGCCAAAACCCTGAAACTCCTGAGCCTTGCCCATAAAAACGCCATGGGCAATATCCTTGCTTGATAACGATAATGCATCAGCCAACACGGTATTTGATAGAAAGGTAGAGAGAAAAAAAGACAGCAATAAAGCCAGTTGATGAGAAAAGTGTTTCATAGAGCCTCCGAGAAAATAAATGGTGGAAGCTATAGTAATAATTATTCAGATAATAAATTAGCCGAAAAGCGATCAACTCTTCGCCCTAATCGCGCAATCTTGTTTTTCTAAGTTCTGTTGGCGTCAAACCAAATAATTGTTTGAATCTATCAGTAAAACGGGATTGGGAATAGTAACCACACTTTTCAGCAATCACACCAATTGGCTCTGAGCTAGTCTGTACCAAATGCAGACCATAACCCAGCTTTACTCGGTCTTTGATTGCTTGAAGGTTAATGCCTTCAGCGCTTAGCTTTCGACGCAGGGTTGAAGGGCTCATTGCCAAACGTGAGGATAAATCGTCTGCTGTCAGCTCTGCGGAAATATCCGCACTGATAATGCCATGCAACTTATGACTCAAGCTTGGGGGTTCAATAATAGCACTGACTTGCTCGTAACCGAGCTGATATATCAGTTGTAGAATTTCTTGTCTGCGAATAGGCCACATCGTAGCAGGCGCAAAGGCTGACCACTCAACAAACTGCTGCAATGTATTCGCGAGAATAGAGTCTATTTCACCTTGAAGATATTGTTGAGTTTTTTTAGGCTTCCGTAAAAAGCAGTCAAAGTCGGTATACTCAAATTCAATTAATAACGCAAAATATTCTTTATCATGAGGGATATTACGCATATCCACGGTGGGGCTATTAGATAAAAAAATAAAACTTCCCGACGGGCAATTAAGCTCATTGTCCTTACCCAGTTTTTTACTACCATCGAGTACGAAAATTAATAGCGGCTTAATAATAGGAACATTAAAAAGATTTTGTTCCTGAAAAGACGAATACACTGAAAAAGGTAATACTGCCTTTTGACTCATTACCTGCTTTATAGAAGTAATTAATTCTTGCATACAGGAGTCTCAAAAAGCCTATGGAATTTCATTGATTCAAAAGGCAGCACACCTGAAACCAACGAAAGGTGTATTTTTTAACATGATCATGACCTATCTATTACCAACAAGCACAATCAAAAAAGCACAGAGAAAGACTCACTCTACTTGATAACAAAGGATAGTTTTATCTTTTTAAACTCGTCTGTCATATACAATAACAATGTATAGATAAACATAACTATTCCAAGCATCTCCAAAAGTTCTTCAAAGGTATAAAGAACAGAATAGGTTAAGGTTTTTTTACCGAAAGTCTCCGCATGATTACCACCAATCATCTCAAAGCCTATTGCACCAACAACAAAGACAAAACCAGAAAGAACAAATAACACCATTATTTTTTTAGGTAATCGCATTAAAAACTTCAAATACAATATTACGAAAACAGACAACCCCACAATATAAGGCACAACCCAAGCAAAATAGAATATTCCTGATGTCCCTATTGCAGCCTCAACGGGCAGAATCAAACGTTCGTGCAAAGCGAGCCGCTCATCAATCGCTAAAAACAAAAAGATAAGTGCTAGAAAGGCCCAGTAAAGATAAGACTGTTGTTGTAATCGATGCACCCAAGCAATATAAACTAACAAAGCACTAGAAAAAAGAAGAGCAAATATAGAGTAGTAAGTTGGAATATTACTCTCCGTATCAAAATCAAATAATTTTATTAACCCGACAGAGTCACCCATTTCCAAACAATGCTTACAAACAATACCTATAATATTAGCTACTAGAAGAAAAGCAACAATACCCAATAACACTATAGGAATATTTTTATAATTTATTTTAAACTTCAAAGCACACACCTTTTAAAACAACCAGAACAGTAACAACATTAAGATATGGGACATCATCATTTGGGCCCCATTACCATAATAATATTACATTATAATTACAACATCAGTTTAATTATTAGTCAATCAGAAACTCCTGATCATAGCAAGCCTAAAACATAGAGCTTAAGAGAAGCGCTAAAATGCTACTTATGGAGAGTGATAGTATGGGATTAGGTTATTATGATGACTCTAAGAAAGTTTTATTATTAATATGCTGTAAATCAACAGAAACTACGCTTTAGTATTGGCTACAAAGAGTGGCAATTATATAGGTTCATAATTGCAAAATATTGCACATCCACGGCAACTATAGACTGATCCCTCAACAATAAATAATTAATGCTGATTAATTGCTCTGGTGAACCAGAAGGTCATACCCCCTATGATTGCTAATGACCATACAATCATGGCTCCGCTGGGCAAATCAACTATCGCAGATAGGATCAACCCGACACCGTAGCCTAACAAGCCGACGATATACGCATAGCGATAGGCTTGTTTGAAGTTTATTGAAACTAGCGCTGGGATAATTAAACTCGCAAAAACTAAGTAGATACCGACAAGCTGAGTGGAAAAAGTAATCGCAATTGCAAATAATGGATAAAATCCAAAACCACCTAATTTGGAACGATGAAAAAACCATAAAAATAGAATTGCGCTATAGATAATAGCAACAACAATAAGTTGCTGGTATTCCACCCAAAGAATTTGGCCGACCAAAATGTCCCTTAAATGATCACTGGCGTAAGGGTCTTTAGACAATAACAGGATACTGCCCGTTGCAGCCAATATAAAGAAAACACCAATTAAACATTCTTGTACTTTTGCACTTGCATTCCGCAAGCCGTATAAAATGGTCGCACCTAACACCGCGGTAACAATTGCTACGACTTGAACAAATAACTTATTACCATCTTCAATTCCTTCATGATCATTATGAAATAAAAAATTAGACAGCAACTGTGCTAGAACAACACCAAATGAGGCAATCTGGGCGATCGCCAAATCTAAGAAAATAATACCCCGCTTGATCACTTCCTGCCCTAAAGGAACATGAGTTGACAATACAATAATACCCGCCAAAAAAGCGGGTATTAATATGGATATCTGATCAAGCAAAAAATCCACGCTATGGCGTCACTGCAAGACTTAGCTGGTCAACAATTGAATCCATCAAATCAAAAAGCGTCTTAATTTGTTTACTTGCGCCAACAGTAAAAGGCAACTCAATCGCTGAAACACCACTACGCTTACTTAACCAAACGGCCGACTTAGATGGCTGATAAGAGGCATATAAAATAGCATCAGCCGGACGTTGCTTAAGCTGACTGAGCAAAGCTGATAAATGCTTACTGGTCGGAGGTAAACCGGGTTTAGGCTCCAAATCACCCACCGCTTGAACACCCAGCCAATCAAACAGGTAAGTCCAATTTTTATGGTATACCACCATCTCTTTGCCTTTTAACCCTTTCGTCTTTACTTCCCAAACCTGAATAGATTTTTTCCAGCGCTGCTTAAAATCATTGAGATTGTTAAGGTAAGTATCCGCATTCTTTTGATCGACTTCTTTTAGGCGCGTGTAGAGCACATCTGCAATAGCCAGTAAACGGTAAGGGTCCAAGTGTACATGAGGATTACCAGCCGCATGAATATCACCTTGACTGCGATCTAAAACGGTTGGAATATCCAAGCGCTTAACATGATCAGAAGCCATCAAATAACCGGGCTCATCCGTCTGAATGCTGGGATTACCTGACTGCCGAAGCAGTAAGGGCAACCAACCAATTTCCAATTCTGACCCAGCACAAAATACCATATCAGCCTTACGCGCTTTAGCGATCAAGGAAGGCCTAGCTTCAATATGATGCGGATCCTGAAAAGCAGTCGTTGCTGAATGGGCAACAACATGTTGCCCACCAATTTCTTCTGCCAGCGCCTTCCATTCAGGTTCACAAGCTAATATATTGAGCGCTGCGAAAGAATGAGAGGATGCCAACAGGCTGACAACTCCCATTAACAATTTAAAAGGTTTGATCATTTTCATTTTATTTAGAACGAATGCGCTCCATGAGAACCTAAGCTGACAATATATTGCAGCGTAATAATTTCATCGGTCTCACGACCATTATCAAAATCGCTGTACTGCAAACGAACTCGACTAAAATGGCTCGGTGAATAATCAAGCATAATCGTACTACGCTCAGGATCATTGGCGACACCAAAGCCTGACTCTTCTTCAAACTCATCTTGATCAATACCATTATTAACAAAATCAGTTAATGTATTGTCAGCCTCTAAATGATCGTAACGTAAGCCTACTCGCCACTTCGGCATAAATTGGTAAATGGCTTGAACGTAGTAGCCTTTTTGCTCACCGTCATACGCTGCTTCTGCAGAATCACTACCTTCTGCAAATTCTGCATCGCCGTTCTCATCACGCACAAAATATTCAAACTGTAATTTAAAGTTGCGCTGCTTTGAATTACCGCCCGGTGCCCATTTATACACAAAATCAACACCGGCTATATCAACTTCACCATTGAGCAATTCATTATCGGCACCCTCTTCTTCGCCACCGTGCGCATGACCACCACCTTCACGTACATCGAATTCACTACTGTAGTGAGATAAGCCTAACTGCCAACTGGAGCTATCGCTAATATCGCCGCCGGTTTTAATAAAAAAGGATCTACCGACATCGTTATCTTCGTTTTCACCACCAGGAAAACCATCACCACGCAATACTTCAGCACCAAAGCTTAAATAAAAATCCGTTGGTGCAATCCAGCGTGCCTGCACACCAGTATCCGTTAAATGCCCTCCCACTAAGGCATCATAAACTAGCGGTCGGTCAGCAAAATCATGAGCATGGTCATGAACACTATTCAAATAACCTACTCCAGAGAAGAACTTACCTGCCTTAATTGTAAATCCCTTACCAAGACCCAACGTTTCAATGAAGGCTTCTTCAAGCTCAACTTCGGTTTCCCCATTTTCGTACACAATAGGGATGGTGACGCTACCATACAATTTATCATCAATATTGGCGCTTATGGCTAACTCATTATGGCCAGTGCTAAACCCATCTTCCGGCAACTCAGCTTCGCCACCTAATTGAAAACCGGCTAATGACAACTCTTCTTCATCAACACTGGTGTAACGACCATCCAGTATCAAACTAACCGCCGGGTTAAACTCATTGCCTGAGATCTTACCCTTTGCAGCAACCGCAAACGACAACAAAGGAGCCGCACCAATCATCACATATAAAATAAACTTCATAATCGAACCTTTAAGTAAATCATTCAAATAAAATGTTATAACATAACAACTATTCTATTCCGGCTAACACTCAAAAGTCTATAGATTGAAGCAAAATAATGTTATAACATAACAAAAAAACAAAGGTAATCGTTATGAAACTCAAACATCTGCTGCCTATAACCCTTATATCAACGCCTCTGGTCGTTAATGCTGCCGGCAAACACGTACACGGAGAAGCCGAGCTATTCCTTGCTCTGGAGGGCAATCAACTCTTAATAGAAATGGAGTCTCCTGCTGATAACCTTATTGGCTTTGAGCATAAACCGTCCAATACCCAACAAAAGAAGATATTGGAAAAGGCGATTATGAAGCTACAAACTTACTCTACGCTGATAAATATTAAAGAAGGTGGCTGTAAACAAGTTGATGCTGATGTCGAATCACCCTTTAAAGAAGCGCATGAGGATCACCACGAACACGAAAAAGAAGAAAAACATGATCACCACGACCATGGGCATGAGAAAGCCAAGAAAGATGACCACCATGATCACGGACACGAAAAAGAAGAGAAAGAGCACGAAGAAGGCCATTCAGAATTTCACATAAGCTATACGCTAACATGCGAAAGTACCGAGCAAATCAAGAATATACAAGTGACTGCGTTTGAACAATTCCCAAATTTTGAAAAAATTCAAGTGAATTGGGTAACACCAAAAGGGCAAGGTTCACAGGTTATGACAGGATCAAAAGCGGTAGCAAAGATTCAGTAAAACGGTATTTGCGTGCATTTTCAATCACGCCAAGTGATTGAAAATGCTAAAAATATTTTATTGGTTATATTTTTCGTAAGGTTTCACCGCATCTGCCGCTAGCGCATAAGCAGAAACGGCCAAGTCATTTTCAACGATTTCAGTTTTTAACTCACCCTCAATCCAAAAAGGGTCATAAAGTGCTTCCAATGTTAAGCCATCAGGATATTTTACATGGATGATTTGATTTGGCGGTGGCGGTGGTACATGGATACAAGCACCGAAGTAAGGTACAAGAAAAAATTCGGTAATGACTTGCTTTTCATCATATTCAATAGGCACTACAAAACCGGCTATACGAACCGTTTTTTTATCAAATTCTGTTTTAATATTGGTAGATTCTAAAGCGGCATAATAAGCTTGCTCTTCGGGAGAAGGCACCGTAAGACTATCGCCAATCGCTTTTTGCACAGAATCAGCAAGTGAGTCACCCAATACATCCTGTGGAGCACCGTCGGGAATGGACATGATACTTTTAGGGGGATTAAGCAAGACATCAAGATCTGCCTGAGGGATCAAGTCAACCCATTGAATAGTATCCATTTCTTTAGCAGCGCTTTTGGCAACAAAGGAAAAACTGATACTTAAACACAGGAGCAATAATAAGCCATACCTGATACCAGGAAATTTGGTAGGATTTACACTTATCATTGGAAGAACCTCAGCTTGCGCAATAAATTTTAATGTTAACTTAACACCATGAGAAACAAATGAGTAGTCCTATAATCACCCTAAACGACCTTAGTTTTCGTTGGTCGGCTCAAGCAGCACCCACTATTAGTGTTGCTGAATGGCATATTGATAAGGGACAAAGCATTTTCCTCTATGGCCGCTCAGGCTCAGGAAAATCCACTCTACTTAATATATTAGCAGGCATTTTGCAGCCCGAACATGGTTCTGTAGACATTTTAGGCAAAGATTTAGTTCAAATGAGCCAACAACAAAAGGATCGCTTCCGGGCTCAGCACATCGGTGTCATTTTCCAGCAATTCAATCTTATCCCTTATATGAGTGTGAGTGAGAATATTCAGCTCAGCCAATATTTTGCCCAAACCCATCCAGACAAAAGCAGGGTATCCATGTTGCTCAACCAACTTGGGCTAGATGATTCCTATTTAAACCAAAAGGCCAGCCAATTAAGCGTTGGCCAGCAACAGCGAGTTGCGGTTGCAAGAGCGCTTTATCATCAGCCAGAAATTATTATTGCCGATGAACCCACCTCGGCGCTGGATGCCGAAACCCGTGACGAATTTATAAAGCTCTTATTAGAACAGGCACAAACCAACAACAGCACGATACTTTTTGTCAGTCATGATAAAAGCCTGCAAAAACATTTTGATCACTCTATTGACTTACAAGACCTGAATCAGTCAGGAGCTGTTGATCATGCTATTTAAAATTGCTCTATCCAGTCTAATCCATAGAAAAACAACCGTTCTATTAACGGTATTTTCCATAGCCATCAGTGTTGCCATTATTTTAAGTGTTGAGCATATTCGCCAAGAAGCAAAAAGCAGCTTTACACGCACAATTTCAGGAACCGACCTAATTGTTGGTGCACGCTCTGGCCGCATCAATTTATTACTCTATTCTGTTTTTCGTATAGGCAATGCCACGAATAATATTAGCTGGAAAAGCTACCAACTTATTAGCCAACAACAAGGTATTCGCTGGGCAATACCAATATCACTAGGTGATTCACATAAAGGCTACCGCGTTTTAGGAACGACTGACGACTATTTTTCACATTATAAATATGGAAAAAAACAAGCGCTAAAATTTAAAGAAGGCGAAGTATTTAATCATGTTTATGATGTTGTCTTGGGGGCTGAAGTTGCTAAAAAATTAAATTACCAAGTCGGACAGAAAATTGTTTTATCCCATGGCATTACTGATGTCAGTTTTACACTACATGATGACAAACCCTTCACCATTGTCGGTATTTTAGAACCCACCGGCACTCCTGTTGATCAAACTTTACATATAAGCTTGGCAGGAATGGAGGCCATTCATGTTGACTGGAAAAATGGGGCACCCATACCCGGATTAAAAGTTAGTGCTGAAGAAGCGCTTAAAAAAGACTTAACACCAAAAACTATCACCGCAGCCTATTTAGGGCTTAACAATAAAATTCTCACTTTTCGCATTCAGCGAAAAATTAATGATTATCGCAATGAGCCTTTAATGGCTATTTTACCCGGAGTAGCACTCAGTGAACTTTGGCAAACAATGAATATGGTGGAAAAAATATTAGCCTTAATCGCAGCACTGGTCGGCTTTGCTTCCATGCTAGGCATGATTACAATGATGCTATCAACGCTAAAACAACGTCAGCGGGAAATTATTATTCTGCGTACGATAGGCGCACCCACATGGTTTATTTTTTGCCTGATTGAATTGGAAGTTATTTTTATTGCACTGGCAGGTATTATACTGGGTGTTGGCACACTCTGGTTAAGCATGATTATCAGCCAACCCATCATTGCTGACCACTATGGTTTATTTTTAACAACCAATCCTTTTACAATATCAACAGGCATCTATAGCCTTATAATCTTAGGGATCGCCATAGTACTTGCTGCCATTCCTGCGGCTATTGCCTATCGACAATCATTGGGGAAAGGACTGACGCTTAGAGACTAATCGTCTATAAAAATTAATACCATAGTTTTTTAAAAGAGAGATTTTAGATGGTGCTATTTTTGCCCGTACAACAAGAACTTGATTGCATTAATGGTAACGGTGACATTCTGGGAAAGATAAAATTTGACCGACCTAAAAGCGGATATATATTCTATCCTGCCAATGAATCAATAAGCTTATCAAGTTTAGAAAAATCAAGTATTACTGAAAGATTATCAGGCCTTGACTCTGGGCAATATTCAATACCCATGCAAGATGATGATTGATTCATGACCCTAATCATACTATCTACACCTATAAATGCAAAAGAAGAAATAGCCGAATATAGACTCACTTAAATAACCAACTTCTTTTTCAATAAACCAATACTATCATCCAGCCACTCTAGCTCGCTGCAAACCCAAGAGATACCTTTTGTTAGCGTTAAATACTTAGCAGTTAAATAAAGAGAATCTATCTTGGCGGGATCGCATGAATAATATTGCTGTTTGATGTTTTGAAAAACAGATAATTTTTGCGACATAGCTACCTTAGTTTCTTCTAACTGCTTAATCAACGGTAAAACGCCTACAAGCTCAATTGACAACAGTTTGATTAACAAGGCATTTTTTACTGGCTGAGCTTTAATAGGCAACTCAACCCAACATTGTAATTCCTTCTCGCCTATCTGAGTAATGCCATACTCTTTTTTATCCGGCTTACTCACTTGCTTAACCTTTGTACAACAAAGCCATTTTTGCGCTTCTAGATCAGCGAGGGTTTTGTAAATTTGTTGATGGCTCGCTTGCCAATAGTAATTGACACTACCATCAAACTCCTTGGCAATAGCATAGCCCGTTTTTGGACCTGAGATCACCATACTAAGAATTGCGTGTTTAAGAGACATATGCAAACTATTGCATATATATTCTTAAAAGTCTATTATGCAACTTATTGCATATAATATTTTCAGGAGATCTCAATGACCCTATCGAGCACTTTACTTATCATTCATATCACTGCAGGTGCGATTGCTTTGCTTAGTGGGTTGGGAGCCAGCATAGTCAAGCAGATGAGCTGGAAACATCACTGGCACCAACGCTTCGGAAGATGCTTTTTCTACGGAATGTCAGGTATTTTCCTAACCGCAGTGCCTCTATCATTGATAACAGAAAATATATTTTTATTATTGATCTCACTATTCACATTTTATTTCGCTTATACAGGTTGGCGGTACGCTATTAACAGAACAGGCAAGCCAAAACCTCAAGATTGGATAGCGGTGGTCATTATGCTAGTTATTTGTATCGCCATGCTCTTTTACGGCCTGATGATATACTTGTTAGAACAAGATGGTAATGGCATTACGCTGGCTGCATTCGGTATCATTGGCGGAGCGAATGCCTTACGTAACGGACATAATTTTCAAGCAGGACACTTTCAGGGTAAAAACCGTATTGCACTACATGCCACTATGATGCTGGCAGGAACTATTGCGACCATTACCGCTTTTGTAGTAACCAATTTTACATCTAACCCCGTTTATATTTTATGGCTAGCACCCACTGTGCTAATTACACCTTATATTGTTTATTGGAATATCAAAATCCGTAAAAAACAATCCAGCAAGGAAGCCTTATGATTAATCAAATCGTTTCTGGAATTATCACTAATGCACCCTTATGGATATGGCCATTACTGTTAGCACTGATTATGATTGGCTTACACTCAACTCGTACTAGAGTTACTTATATACCGCTCTATTGCTTGCTACCGTTGACAGGAATACTTGCCTTAAAAGGCATGTTTGATATCCCCAATCCGACAGTTGCGTGGATAAGTTGCGGTCTATTCTTTTTAGTTGGGTGTTATTCAGGGTATCGCTGGCAACAGAGCTTAACTATAAGAAGAGTTGATAAAGTCAGAGCGGTTATCAAGGGTGAATGGGTAACGTTAATCACCCTTATGATAATTTTCTTTTCTAACTTTATTGATGGTGCCATAACAGCAACTGCACCAGATTTAAAAATCTTAACATCCTATATTCTTATTTTCTCTGCTGTCATCGGGCTATGTAAAGGCATTTTTGTCGGCCGTACTTTACAAGTTTTATATGTCAAATAATTAATCAGGGAATAGGAGAGTAAACCTGCTTAAAACAACGTAAGGTTAAGCTGGAACGAGTATTTTTAATGCCGCGAATTTTATATAGTTTGTGCACAAGAAAATCTTCATACCCCTTGGTGCCTGCAACAGCCACTTTCATAAAACAATCGTATTCCCCTGTCAGCATATAGGCTTCTATAACTTCAGGCATCGCTGCAATGGTTTTTTCAAAATCACTAAAAATCGTTGCATCATGGCGTTCAAACATAATTTCGATAATGGCTGTATCCGGGAGGCCGATCTTCTCCTGATTGATCACCGTTACATACTGCTGGATAACCCCCTCTTTCTCTAAACGACGCACTCTCGACCAGCAAGGGCTAGTGGACAAGCCAACTTTGTCGGCTAATTCAGGGTTCGTCACTCTGGCATTACGATGCAAAATAGCCAATATTTTTTGATCTGTTTTATCCATTATTAATACGCCCCGCAAAAAAAAGAAAAAAACACTGCAATTAATAGAAAATACAGGAAAACAACCTTCATATTACTTAAAAAAGTCTAATTTAAGAATAAAAAACTGCCTATTTTAAACTATTATTCTTAAAAATCATAAATGAGGTATTTCAGATGAACTCCACTCAACGTAATGGCGCCAATATTCTTCTGGAAGCATTAGAAAGTGAGGGAGTCGATTATATCTTTGGCAATCCGGGGACCACCGAGTTACCCCTTATGGACGCCTTGATTAGCAAGCCCAATATTCATTATGTGTGGGGACTGCAAGAAGCCAGTGTGGTTGCCATGGCAGATGGTTATGCTCAGGCTTCGGGAAAGCCCGGCTTTATAAATTTACATACTGCGGGTGGACTCGGGCATGGACTCGGAAACCTGCTGAATGCTTACACTTCAGGCACACCCTTGGTTGTTACTGCTGGCCAACAGGATTCTCGCCATGCGATAACAGACCCGCTGCTACAAGGTGATTTGGTATCAATCGCAACACCTTCAACAAAGTGGGCCGCTGAAGTGACCACACCAGAACAGATCCCCATACTTGTTCATCGCGCATTTCAAGACAGTAAAGCAACACCCTCCGGCCCTGTTTTCTTATCCTTACCTATGGACGTGATGGAAGCGACTAGCGATGTGGATATGCCAGATGTTTCTCATGTAGACAGGCGCCCCGTTGCAAGTTCATTGCCTGAATTAGCAGAAGAGCTGGCTGCTATTGCGCCGGGCAAAGTCGCTATCATCGCTGGTGACGAAATCTCATTTAATGACGCGTATAAAGAAGTGGTAGAACTGGCAGAAATTTTAGCCGCGCCTGTTTTTGGCTCATCATGGCCTGCTCATATACCTTATCCAACCAGCCATTATTTATGGCAAGGTAATTTACCGACCAAGGCTGTTGATATCGCTGAGCAAATGCAAGACTTTGATTGTGTATTTGCTTTAGGCGGAAAATCATTTATTACAATCCTTTACTCTGAAGCTTCAGCACTGCCTGAAGGCTGCGAGCTCTTTCAACTTTCTGTTGATGGGCGCGACCTTGGCAGAACCTACCCGTCCAAGTTATCCGTTGTTGGTGATATTCAATTCTCATTAAAGGAACTTAACCAACTGCTAAAACCAAAAGTATCCGATAGCCAAACAGATTATGAAAATACACGACAAGTAGCCAAGAAATCATTTCTTGAACGACGACAGACACTATTTAGAGAAGCAGAAAAATTTACCGAAGAAGAAGTCATTCACCCCTTAGTGGCCGCAAGAGAATTAGCGGAGGGTATCGGCCCTGTGCCTATTGTTGATGAAGCCATTGCGACTGCCGCTCATTTGCGTAAGTTTTTAAATAATAACTCAACTCGACAGTATTCTTTTTTACGCGGAGGCGCATTAGGCTGGGGCATGCCCGCGGCTGTTGGTTTTTCGCTGGGAATTGATAAAAAGCCAGTAGTGTCGTTGGTGGGTGATGGTGCGGCAATGTATTCACCGCAGGCGCTTTGGAGTGCAGTACACGAAAATTTACCAATCACTTTTATTGTGATGAACAATCGGGAATACAATGTGTTGAAAAATTTTATGCGTTCGCAACCCCATTATACCTCGGCACAGACAGGCGAATTTATTGCAATGGATATCAACAAACCCGCTATCGATTTTTTAGCGTTGGCTCAATCCATGGGGATGGAAGCACAACGTATTACTGAAGCCGCTGATATAAAATCTTCAGTAAGAAAAGCGATAGACTCCAACAGACCTAACCTTATTGAAATCATTATCAGTGCTGAACAATAATAGCTTAGGCCGTCGTAATATAGTTGAGAATGTCGACGACTTGCTGAGGCGTTTGCGCCCATCCCATGGCAGCACCGTCAACTTCTTTTAAAGGATGGATAATATCTTCACCATGTAATGTTATATACGGGGTATCCAGAGCGGCACAATAACCTGCATCAAAAGCAGCATTCCACTGTTTATATTTGTCGCCAAAGCGAATAATGGCCAAATCACACTCTTCTATTAAGTTTTTAATGCGAATCGCATTAATTTTAGATGATTTATGATCACGCCAAAATTGTTTCTCTTCGCTACCTAACACATCACCTGCTGCGTCACTGCTATCATGATTTGTTACGGCTGAAGTAAATTCAACCGGTAATTTTAATGCTTCTGCTCCCTGCATAATTTGCTCTCGCCAATCTGTGTGAATTTCACCTGACAAATAGATTGTCCAAATTTTCATAATCAATATCTCTTCGTTTCAAATCAATCTTAACTTAATAGGGGTAGAATAATTAATACTTACAAAAGGCAACACATCTTATAATAAGGCACGCCTGATTTATAAAATCGATCACCTTCAACCTCAAGACCAAAGCGTTGATAAAAGGCTTTAGCACTTTCTCGCGCATCGCACCAAAAATAGCGTAAACCTTTTTCTTTTGCTGCTAACAACATATGCTTTAATAAAGCACTGCCAATGCCTTTGCCTTGATATGATTCCACGGTTGCAAACTTCCTGAGTCTTGCTTCTGTCGAATCGATATACAAAGAAGCTACACTCACTAATTTTTTATCCATATAGACGCCAAAATGAAGCGCTTCTTTGTCACCTGTAACATGACAAAAATCAGACGATTTGTTGGGCCAGAGTACGCGATGACGAACAGGAATAGCGTCTTGCCAAGATATTGTTTTGATCTCCATAACCATATTATGATTTTCTTTGTATCAGCATATCCACATGCTTAACTCCGGCATCATCATAAGGGGTGCTGATTTTTTCGAAACCAAAGCGAGTATAAAAATCTACCAGATGAGACTGGGCGGCAATACACACATTTTTGTCTGAATATTCTTCGTTGCACTTATTAATACAGTGACGCAAAATGCTTGAGCCTAAACCACAACGACGGTATTCAGCAGCAACTAGCAATCGACCAATAGACGGATAATTATGACCTTCTCTGGGAAAAACAATACGCCCATAACCAACAATGGCATCATTAGGGTCACGTCCAATAAAATGCCAAGCGAATTTATCTAACTCATCTGCATCCTGATAGGGACTATTTTGCTCTACAATAAAAACAGACTGCCTTAATGATAAAATATCATGCATTTCCAAGGCGGTAATTTGTTCAAAGGTTTTCCATGTCCAAAATAACTTCATTGCGGTATCTACTAGTGATGTTGATTAACACCACTATCATATTCTACTGATCCAGTAATTCAACCCAATGTTTTACTGGCACATCGGCTTTTGTCTCCAAATGCATCTGACAGCCCACATTGGCCGTAACAATTTGTTCAGGATTATCTATTGTTAAGGCATCCAATTTATTATTCAGCAATTGTTGGCTGGTTTTTGCCTGTAATATCGAATATGTCCCGGCAGAACCACAACACAAATGCTTATCTTTGGTTTTGGTTAACGGCACACCGGCTTTTTCAAGAATGGCTTCAACACCGCCCTTAAGTTGCTGCCCATGCTGTAATGTACAGGGGCAATGGTAAGCTGTCGCCTTCTTTTCATTAATATTCAGCACACCTAAATCTTCGCCTGATAATACCTCACTGATATCTTTTGTTAACCCGGTAACACGCTGAGCTTTTTCTGCATACTTTGGATCATCAGCTAATAATTCACCGTATTCTTTCACCATGGCACCACAACCAGAAGCCGTCATTACAATCGCTTCTGCGCCTGCTTCAATGGCAGGCCACCATGCATCAATATTTTTACGCATAGCATTCAAACCATCGTCATGAGCAGCTAAATGATAATCAACCGCTCCACAACAACCGGCTTCCGGTGCTTCAACTAAAGTCACGCCTAATTTATCTAATACGCGTGCCGTCGCGGCATTAGTATTCGGTGTAGTAATGGATTGAGCACAGCCGGCTAAAGCAATCATTTTTCGTTCATGGCTGCTGGCAGGCCATGGCGATGCTTGTTTCTTTGGTGGCACTTTTGCCTTTAAAGCACCAAACATAAGTGGTCGAAATAATTGTCCCCAAAATAATAAGAAACCAAAACGTTTAGGGTAAGGCAAAATGGTTCGCAAAGCCCAGCGTGTAAAACGGTCAATGGGTTTGCGCTCTACTTTTTCTTCTACAATGCCACGGCCAATATCCACCAAGCGACCGTATTGCACACCTGAAGGACATGTGGTTTCACAACTGCGACACGTTAAGCAACGATCCAAATGCCCTTGTGTTTTTTCTGTGACTTCATTGGTTTCAAGCAATTGTTTAATTAAATAAATACGCCCGCGGGGGCCATCACGCTCATCACCAAAATGCTGATATGTGGGGCATGTTGCGGTACAAAAACCACAATGGACACAGGCACGAAGAATATCTTCAGCTTCAGATACATTTGGCAAGGCTGCCATTTCGGGATGAATACTTGTTTGCATAAATATAACCGGTTAATGAATACTGTTTTTATGTCTGCGGATACAAACGGCCAAGATTAAAAATGTTTTCCGGATCAAGTGCCTGCTTAATATTTTTCTGTAGACGCAAAAAGGCAGGAGTGGGCTGACAATAAACATCAACTTCGTTTTTTGCACCTCGATAAAGGACTACTTCACCACCATTCTCCAATGCCCATTCTTGCAGGTCAGTATGTGAATATTTGCCTTTCAACCAACGCTGGGCACCACACCAATCGATCGCCCATGATGCACTTGGCACATCGAGCTGACTGACTTTACTGGTGGATTTAATAGAAAAACGCCACAACATATCATCACCAGAAAAGTAATCTAATTCCTGGTCACGCAGCGTTTTCCAAAACGAATCGGCTTCACCTTCAGGTAGTGCATTAAAATTCCATTTTTGTTGCCATTCGCTCGCACTGCTTTCAACTGAAGTAAGCGATCCCGATAAGCGAACATATAAAGTTTCATTCACCCAGGCAGCCCCATTAATGGGTTTGGGTGTGCCCGCCAATTGATTCATAAGCTCAATAGCATCATCTGCAGAAATAGATAAGGTTTGTGTCATTGATGCCGCTGGCTTAGGTAAAACTTTAAAACTTAATTCAGTCATCACACCTAATGTACCCATGGCACCCGCTTGTAAACGTGATACATCATAGCCAGCAACATTTTTCATCACCTGACCACCAAAACGTAAGTGCTCTGCTTTTCCATTAATCAAGCTCACCCCTAATACATGGTCGCGTAACGAGCCTATCCAGGGGCGTGCTGGACCAGATTGATTGGCCGCTAAAGATCCGCCAATTGTTGCTTGACCACTAAATCGGGCAGGATCAGAGGCTAACATTTGCTGATTTTCTTCAAGTGCAGCATCAATTTCCGCAAGGGTTGTGCCTGCACGAGCAGTCATCACTAATTCAACTGGCTCATATTTTAAAATGCCGCTGTGCTCGGCAACACTGATTACTTTTGCTGATGCTGGTTTCGACTGTCGCCCCATAAACGCTTTGGTATTATTGCCTTGGACATGAAGCGCTTGTTTTTTATCAAGCGCCTCACGCACTTGATCAATTAATTGCTGACTAATATCACTCATGCTGCATCATCCTCTTTTTTATCATGCACATGCTGATGACCGTGCTGGTGTCCACAGCCACTATGATCATCATGATCGTGATGACAAGCACTCACCACATAACCCTCTTTATCGGGCAAACCTCGATATTCCTGGCAACGTCTTAACGTTGGAATACCTTTACCGGGGTTTAATGTGGCTTCGGGATCAAAGGCAGCTTTAATCTCGTGAAATTGCGCAATTTCTTGATCATTGAATTGCACCGCCATTTGTCGGATTTTTTCCAGGCCAACACCATGTTCGCCCGTAATACAACCGCCCGCTTCTACACAAGCCTCAAGAATCTTGCCGCCGAATTCTTCTGTCTTATCAAATTCACCCGGATTATTAGCATCAAATAAAATGAGCGGATGAAGATTACCATCACCGGCATGGAATACATTGGCTACACGCAGCTGGTAATGCTGTGACAACTCTTCAATCTTTAATAAGACTTCAGCCAATTTTCCACGAGGAATGGTGCCATCCATACAATAGTAGTCTGGCGATAAACGACCTACCGCCGGGAAAGCAGACTTACGCCCCTTCCATAACAAAGCACGTTCTGCCTCATCTTTGGAGACACGCACACTGGTTGCCCCCAGATTTTTAAATAAAGCAGACACATTTTTTACATATTCTTCTACTTCTTCTACAGTACCATCAACTTCACACAGCAATAATGCTTTTGCATCAACAGGGTAACCCGCATTCGCAAAGTCTTCTGAAGCCTGAATCGCGTAGCTGTCCATCATCTCCAAACCGCCAGGGATAATACCGCGCGCAATAATTTCCCCCACAGAGTCACCTGCTACTTGCACTGAATCGAAGCCTGCTAAAATTACTTGTGCTTTTTCAGGCATAGGTAATAACTTCACGGTAATTTCAGTAATCACTCCTAACATACCTTCAGAACCATTCATTAGCGCGAGCAAATCAACACCGTAACTATCCAGACCTTCATTACCGAGAACAACACGCTCGCCTTCTACAGTAATCATTTCAACTTTAATTACGTTATGAACAGTTAAGCCGTATTTGAGACAGTGGACACCACCGGCATTTTCCGCAACATTGCCACCAATCGTACAGGCAATTTGCGAAGAAGGGTCGGGAGCATAGTAAAGACTATAATCTGCGGCCGCCTCACTAATCGCCAAATTACGTACACCCGGCTGTACACGTGCGGTGCGTGCTAAAGGGTCAATATCAATCGTATTTTTAAACTTGGCTAAAGATAAAACCACGCCTTCCTTGTGAGGTGTCGCACCGGCAGAAAGGCTAGTACCTGCACCGCGGGCAACAACAGGGATATTATGCTGATGAAATAACATCATCGCTTTTTGCACTTGCTCAACCGTTTCCGGCAATACAACCAGCATTGGCATTTCACAATAAGCCGACAAGCCATCACACTCGTAGACTTTTTGTGTTTCTGCATCATCAATCACATACTCGGGATCAATAAATGTTTTTAAGGTTTCTGCTAATGCTGTTTGCGTTATATCGGACATTGCTATCTCCGGATCTTTTGTTCTTACTTAAGTGAGTTACTGATTTGCTAAAAAGAAATCAATCCCCGCTTGCGCACAATCCATATCTTGTTGAGGCGTACCTGAGCTCACACCAATACCACCTACAAAATCGCCATCGACCTGTACCGGCAAACCACCACCCACTGTACTCATCCGTCCACCGGCTTCTGTGTGAATACCAAAAGCCAAACTGCCTGGCGTATTGACGGCGTTGTATTCATGAGTCGCTTTACGAGCGGAACCAGCGGTAAAAGCTTTATCTTGCGCAACAATAATACTGTGCGCTTTACCGCCATCCATACGCTCAAACGCAATTAAGTTACCAGACTCATCAACCACTGCAATACACATTGGCACGGTAATCTCTTCTGCCTTTTGCCGCGCGCCTTCAATTAATAAACGGGCGTCACTAACACTTAATCGTTTTACTGTGATCATAATTTTTTATGTCCTGTTTAGGCAGTTTTTTGTAAGGGTGATTTTTCAGTTTTTGCTTTTTCTCGATACGCATGTAGCAAAGGCTCAGTGTAACCACTGGGTTGTGCACAACCTTCAAAAACTAAGGCACAGGCAGATTCAAAAGCAACACCGCCAAATGAAGGAGCCATTGCCTGATAGGCTGCATCACCCGCATTTTGCTCATCAACAATTCTGGCCATACGTTTCATAGTTTCCATTACTTGATTTTTAGTACAGATACCATGGCGCAACCAATTGGCAATATGTTGGCTAGAAATACGTAGCGTGGCACGATCTTCCATTAAGCCAACGTTATTGATATCCGGCACTTTCGAACAACCAACACCCTGATCAATCCAGCGAACAACGTAGCCCAAAATACCTTGGGCGTTATTATCAAGCTCTTCTTGAATTTCATCGCTGGTCAAGCGTCGATCACCGAGTAGCGGTGGCGTTAAAATATCATCAATATTTGCACGCGTTCGACTACGTAATGTTGCTTGCTGAACTTTTACATCAATATGGTGATAATGCATTGCATGTAAAGTCGCTGCCGTTGGTGAAGGAACCCAAGCACAATTAGCACCGGCTTCGGGATGGGCTATTTTCGCCGCCATCATTTGTGACATTTCATCGGGTTTAGGCCACATACCTTTACCAATTTGTGCATGACCGGGAAGCCCACACTCCAAACCAATATCAACATTCCAGTTTTCATAAGCACCAATCCAGGCTTGCTGCTTAATAATTTCTTTTGGCAACATGGGACCTGCTTCCATAGAGGTATGCATTTCATCGCCAGTACGATCAAGGAAGCCAGTGTTAATAAAGACCAAGCGCTCTTTTGCTGCTCGAATACACTCTTTTAGATTAACCGTCGTCCTACGTTCTTCATCCATCACACCGACTTTCATCGTATGGCGAGGCAAGCCTAAAACATCCTCAATACGAGCAAATAATTCATTCGTAAAAGCCACTTCTTCAGGGCCGTGCATTTTAGGTTTAACAATATAAATACTTTTTGTTCGGCTATTGTGTAGTTGCTGATCGCTTGAAGAAGTATTTTCTTTAAAATCATGCATTGCACATAAAGTGGTAAATAAGGCATCCATAAAGCCTTCTGGAATATTATTTCCATCTTTGTCCAAAATGGCATTGGTCGTCATCAAGTGACCAACATTACGAACCAATAATAAACTGCGCCCATGAAGCTTAACATCATCGCCATTAACACCGGTATAGTGACGATCAGCATTCAGCTTGCGAGTGAGATTCTTACCACTTTTAACAAACGTTTCTGATAAGGTTCCCTTCATTAAACCTAACCAGTTTTTATACACTAAGGCCTTATCTTCAGCATCAACAGCAGCGACTGAATCTTCACAATCCTGAATCGTACTAATAGCGGACTCAATAACAACATCCTTTACACCGGAGGGGCTGTTTTTACCGATGGGGTGGTCACGATTAATATGCACCTCAATATGTAAACCGTTATTTTTAAACAAGAGAGTCGTAGGTGCATCAACCTCTCCAACATAGGCAACGAACTGCTCTGCTGTTGCTAATGTTGCTTCTTCGCCATTAATTAACTTTGCTGTTAGCTTAACAGGAGCAGATTGCGATAACTGATATTCAGCAACATCCGAATGGCTATGACCACCACTTAAAGGAATGGCGGTATCTAAAAAGCCCGCGGCTTTTGCGATAACACGAACACCTCGACGCTCATTAAAACTGTTACCACGCTCATAACCTGCATCTTCAGGAATCGTATCTGTTCCATACAGTGCATCATATAAACTCCCCCAACGGGCATTGGCCGCATTGAGAGAGAAACGTGCATTATTCACTGGAACCACTAATTGTGGACCGGCTATTTGTGCTATTTCTTCATCAACATTTTCCGTTGTTACAGAAAAATCTTCACCCTCTGGCACAAGGTAGCCAATCTCTGCTAGAAATTTTTTATAGGCAGCCATATCATTAATAAGCTCTGGATTACTACGGTGCCACTCATCCAGCTGACGCTGTATCGCATCGCGCTTCTTAAGCAAGTCTGCATTTTTAGGGGCAAGTTCATGGACTAATTCACTGAAACCTTGCCAGACTTTTTCTGAATCAATATCAAGGCCTGGGATAATATCGTTTGTCATTAACTCATCTAAAGCCGCTGCTACACGCAATCCGCTTTTCTCAATATATGCAGTCATGGTGATTTCCTGTAATGGGTTATCTGTATGGCTTTAGATTACGAGTCAGCCTCTTATTTGTCTATCCAATATTCAACTGGTCATACCAGTATTTAAATAGCACCATATATTAAGTCATTGATTTTAAATGGTATTAGAGCTTTAATTAACAAACTGTAAAGTATATCTTTACAACTGGTAAAACCAGTTAGATGCAAAGTTAAATTAGTAACATTCGAGGTTAGGGTCATGGAAACAGAAGAAATAACCAAAACACGCTCAATGGCAATATCACGCCGTCTCGAAGAATTAATTATTGATGGCACCCTTCAACCGGGAGACAAGGTTCCCTCCGAACGACAGCTGTCCCAACGCCTAAAAGTTTCACGCCCCCTTATAAGAGAAGCATTAAAAGAATTGCGTGGCCGTGGCGTTATTGAAACACGCCACGGAAAAGGCTCCTTTGTGATTGGCATGCTCAAAAATATTGAAGAAGACAATGCCCTTTCTCGCCTTTATGAAAGCCACCCTCGCTTACTTTACGACCTGCTTGAAGTGAGAGAATTACTCGAAGGTCAGGCGGCACAAATGGCAGCAGAACGAGGCACAGAAAAGGATTTTTATAAAATCACCAAAGCTTACAATGAAATGAATCAGCCCGAGAGCCATCATACTGACTTAGCCGATGCCGCTCGGCTCGACCATGCTTTTCACCGCTCAATTTACGAAGCCTCACATAACCCAATATTAGTACATACTCTACAAAGTTTAATGCAACTGATGCTCAACAGCGTGATGGCTTCTGTCAGTAATTTGTATCACCGCGATAGACAAAAGCAACAAATTGACAAACATCACCGACAAATTTATAACGCGATTATTGATCGCAAACCAGAATCGGCTAAAAAAGTCGCCGTCGAACATATTCGTAATATACGTGATCGCATGCTGGAAATTGAACGGGAAGAACAACGCTTGATTCGTGCGAAACTTTGGGACCAAAGTGATCCAACTTAAAGACATAAAAATAAAAGGAATAGGATAGCGCCAATTAGCCGATACTACCCTACCCCTTAAAATTTAATGATCAATTACCATAAACCGCAGCAGGCAACCAAGTCACTAACGACGGCCAAACAATCACAATAACCAAACCAATCAATTGCAGCATAATAAAAGGGGTAACCCCTTTGTAAATATCCGTGAGTTTGACCTCAGGTGGACAGACGCCTTTTAAGTAGAACAACGCAAAACCCACCGGCGGTGTCAGGAAGGATGTCTGCAAGGTAATCGCTACCAGCATCACAAACCACACGA
>JBOEHG010000069.1:0-5707 GCA_050633825.1 Cellvibrionaceae bacterium
GCAAAATACACTTCTTGCAAAGCCTTGCGGGCTGTCTATGGCGAATTCTTAATTTAAGCTAAAAAAGGTAGTTGAAATAGCCCACGGCAATGCCTTTGCCATCCAAATTTATTAAGCTTGAGATGGCTTTTGCATTGATTGATAGGCGTTTTACCGTCCCGGCTAGTATGTACACGATTCTGATTAAAATAATCCTTAAAAAGGTCGAGTTTTCTTTCTAAATCAGACTGATTCCAGAAGAAAGTTTGGTCTAGCAATTCACGCCTAACCGTACCAATAAGACGTTCCACAAAAGGATGAGAGGTTGGTGTACCTGGTATGCTTTTTACTTCCTCTATCTCCCGTATGCGAAGGTTGGCTTTCCAACGGTGAAATTCAAAGAGCCGGTCATTATCAGAACTTAACCTTGTTGGTAGCAACTGTTTAGAGGCAATCTCGTTAAACATTCGGCAAGCTGCTGTTCCATCAAGATCTCCAGCATGTACTGCAAAGCCAATAATGCGCCGAGAGAATTGATCCATAACGACCATCACCCAGTAGCTTTTTAGGTTAATGGATTCACATCGAAAAAAGTCGACACTCCATAAACTATCTTTGGTATGACCTAAAAAGGTAAGCCATGAAGGACCGCTATTATCTGATGTTGGTTTGTAATACTTATCGAGAATTCGCCTCACGGTATCTTTATTAATGTCGAGGCCAAAAGCGAGATTGATTTGTTGGGTTATACGCGGGCAGCCGAAGCGAGGGTTGCGTTGCTTCATCTCAACAATCGCGTTAATGAGTTCTTGTGATGGGCCTTTGGGGCCAGTTTTTCTCATATGGTTTGAAGAAAATAGTGTTTTATATTTTTTCTTTACAAGCGCTTTGTGAAAGTTGAGTAGCGTCGATGGTTTTACAATAATGGTAGTTTTGAGCCTGCGACTCGGTGTAAGCCAAAGACTGCATAGTCCGAGAATAAATCGATCAGAGTGATTAAGTCGAGGAGAGCGTTTTTGAGATCGGCTCATCACTATTAGCTGGTGCTTAAGTGCAATATTTTCGGCAATAATGGTACGAGTACCATTTGTCTTAAATAGTTGTACGAGGGTAGCGACGATGTGCCAGATTAAAATGACCACGTTTTTCATGGCGGCGCATTTTAGAGAAAAGATTTTTTTATAGCAAGGCGTTACTCAAATATATCTTAGTTATTGTATGGAATTATCACGTCGTTGATGTAGAGTACGTAATGTATAATAATTTGCCATAGAGAAGAGGCTAATAAATAACAAAAGTCTAGTAAATGCAAAGAATGAGATATGTGACATAGAAAAGAATAATTGAAGCCAAAAAATCAGAGTTGTTTTATAGAATTGAGAGTGAAAATTCTTAATTTTGTTTTATGTTGAACCTACCTTTTACTCTAAGAAAGCTTGGCTCTACTCAATAAACGGGGGATAGGCATTTATCGCACTCGGTTGATAATCCCGTCCCAGCCACAATGGGCCAAGACTCTTAATCGATAATTCTCAAAATTTCTAAAGCCAAAACTGTTAGCAGGTCAAAAGCAGAAATTGATACACATTAAAAAAATGGCTTAAATGTATGTGTGAAAATGCACACTGAAGTGTATTTCTGTCTCTTGGTTTTCTTGTCTTACTTTGAGAGACTAAGCAGCAGACAAGGACCTATATCTTCTTTTAAATTTTTATAGGTAGCCTGTTTAAATGGCATCGGTCAATGGTGGAGTTCTTAGTTTGCAGGCAATAAGCAAAAGCCTACAAATTTAATATCGGTATTATTTTCGGTGCGTTTGCTTAACTATAATATAGTGTCAACTAATAACAATTTAATAGCTGGTGCTAACAAGACCAGCTATCCGGATTTGGTAAAACTGCCACCTTGCTTGCCAAAAAAACGCAAACAAGCCGCCAACTTTACCAATCTGGTACTGGCAGCGCTATAAACCTTAAGGAGAAAAAAATGAAATTTATCATCCTGGGAGTGTTCTTGCTGTTTTCATCAGTAAGCTATGCCGATGGTACTTATACTGGAAAAATCACAATTATCCAATCAGGCCATAAACCAACAATCCAGATTTCTAGTGATACTTACATAATGGTCACATTAGACCCCATTCCTGATATTGACAGTAGTTGCGGTACTGGTAACAGATTGCTTTTAGATGCAGGCACAGAGTGGGGTAAAATTTTGACATCACATTTGTTGTCGGCTCAAGCAAGGGGGCAGTCAGTCACTATAGGCACTATTGGTTGTGTATCCCAATCATCTAGTAGTAAATCGTGGGAACTCATTAATTGGGTTAGATCAAACTAATTTATAACAAGTGTAGGCACTCGGAAAAATTTTGCTTCGCTCCTATTTGTGTATGATCTATGGCTATTTTCAACACAAATATCCGTTACACAAATTTTTCCGGTGCTACAGGCGTTATATTTCATTAGGAGAATTAATATGAAATTAATTAAACTTGGACTTTTATCTCTATCTTTTTTGTTTCCAGTTTTAGCCAATGCCGGTTGGCACGAAGCTCAAATAGCTACCATCCATACCTATTTAAATGGAGGTATATCTGTTTTTACTGAAACTAATCATGAATGTGGTTCAAACCGTATAGGTTTTGATAATACTGCGGTAGGTTTTCAAAGAATTTATTCCGCATTGCTAGCTTACGAAGCTCAGGGTAAAAATATTCGTTTTGCTATTCAAAGCTGCAGCGGGACTGTCGGCATAGCAGATAGAGTTGTAAGCGTAAACTAAATATAACAAGGTCGTTAACCTGATGCAATTTGCTGCGTTCCGTTTTGCGGTGGTTTTACCACTTTACCGAAAAACCCCACTTCACAAACCGCACAGGTTACAACGGCGTTATAACTTTCTCCCTATCGGAGATTTTATGTAGAACGACGTAAACGAAGGTGCATTTTTTGATCAAGCAGATTAATGGCTATGTTCGCTTCGCTTTTATTGGTAAACCCTCTCTTTGAGAAACAAAAGAATACTGATCGTGATTCCCTGAGCACGAATGGTAGATAAAGGAACTGTTATGAAAAAAATGTCAATATCATGCTTGGTGTCACTCACCATCTTATTGTGTTGTTCAATGACTTACGCACAGAGTGCTGCGCCGGTGATTGATGGGGTGAATAATGAGTGGGGAGCTGGAGTGTTTTCGAATGCTAAAGCTAAGCTGTCCTCTGATGGCCGTACCTTATATATCGCCTCAAGCTTTCAACATTCATCTATTATCCCCATATCTGTGGGCGATATTAGTATCTTTATCCCTTACTCAAGGCCGAATGATTTACGTCATGTGATGTGGTTATCATTTGATAGTGATGATGAAACGGGTAGTAAAGGAAAAGTGCAAGGATCTGAAATGATGGTTATTCTTTCAGAATACGACATGCAGTTCTATTACTTTAAGCGCAATGGCGAAGTGGTGGAAGTTGCTCCACCGCTATATGAAATTGATCGAAGCAGCCGGTTTTTTGAAATAGCCATTCCCGTCGTTGATGCGATGCGTTTTGGCGATACCATTAATATTCAAAGCTTAGGTGTTGTTGAGTCAACGTATGACTCTTCATATCAGCCTGAATTACGGTTAACTTCAGGGAGTGATTTGCAATGATCAATTTAAAAAATATAGCACTCTATTTTTCTTTTGTTATTGTAAACATAATACGTAGTCGTTTATGGGTAAGCTGTTATGTTTTATTGTTTGCCCAGTTATCCTATTCGCAAGTAGGGTTTGTTAGCCCATCAGGCTCATCTTTTTCAGGCCCTACTGCTAGTCAAGATTACGTGACGGCGATCAACAATGTTGTCAATTCGATTAATACTAATAGTCAAGGCCAGCCAAATATCATTGCTTATGCTCAAGGCCATATCGAATATGGTGGTATAAAAGTAGAAGTTGGTATTAATACTTTAGGGCAAGTGAATGTTAACGGCAGCATAGATACTATACTGGCAGACGGTGCAACAATTAAAAATATACACGGCTTAATAGACCCTTCTTTTAGTATCGGTGGTTCTGGTTCAATTACTAATGAGAATTACAGTTCAGATAATATTGATCTCACTGGTTCGATTCCTGGTACTAATGCTAGTGTCACAATCCATTATGATCATACTGACCCAGATGTTGATTTTGAAGCGACGATGGCCGATGCAATAGAGGTGCTATCGGATGCTAATTTAGATACAGCTGCCGATTTAGCTGGTGCTGCTGCAATTGCTGCATCCGTTCTTGATGATGTTTCTGAGCTCGATACGGCTGTTACAGGCTTGACTGTAGGGATAGATGGGCCTAGTTCTCCCGTAGCAAATTACCAATCTCCAAATTTGAACCCACAACTATCCGTGCAGACTGATGCAGTGTGGACAGCAAGTTATAGCACTGTTCAGGGGCCGTTAAGATTACTCAATAGCAATAACTTAGAATTACAGGTTCAAGGGGCTAGTTATATGTTAAATACGCCCTTCCTATATAGAGGTATTTTTACCGAGGCAGATCTAGCGAGAGCAGCCTCAGTTATTTTAAGCGAGGAATCTAACGGTTACGGGAAGACATCTAATGATATTCGTCTTGCGTTGGGTGTATTGGATCAGCTAGCTTATCCAGAGATAGAAGATCTAGTGGATAGTCCGGTGATAGAAGAAGCGCCGACAGATGGCCAAATCTATCAATGCGGCGATCGCATCCATGTAAATCGCTTAGGGAAGGATCAAGTTAGGACGCTGTATGTGGAAATGTCTAGCAAGGCAGAGCTCATAACATACAGCATTCAAGGTAGAAGCGAGGATCGTCAATATGCCCAAGCCGTGTTTAGCTTGTCAATTTATGGAGTGCTTGATGTGATTGATCCTGAGCATAGAACCAGAGTTATAACTAAAACATTTGAGTATGAACCCGATGACGGTCAGTATATGAAAGTCGTTATAACGGGTGACCGTAAATTTCGTACTGATACAGAAGTGATAGTAAATTGTGGGACTGAAGAAGAGTATGTGACGCTCGAATATGAGCTGAGATGTAATACAAATCGCGGCTACTGTTCTACTCGAATGAATTTTGATGATCCTCATTATAGAGATCGTTATGACCATGGAGTTAGTGCAGTAATAATCGAAAGTTTTTCTATGTATTACGGGTCTACTACTTGCTTTCAATATGGTCAAAACCGCACTGACAATGAAAATGTTACAAGCAGGTCTGCAATAATAAGGCATCCTAGTGGACTTGATTATTCGTTACGGTCGCCAAACAGTTTTGTAAGAGCATGCATAAGTATTGCGGATGACGGTAATATTGAAGGCGTGACATACGACTGACAAAACACTATGTCTAGTCACATGTTTTTGTTAACACGGTTTTTTAAAAATAAATGTGAAACAACAATATCGCTAAAGGGGCGTGGATATATTCTTTATATCCTCCGCCCCTTTATTTTTTTGTGTATAACACTGTTGTGAGGAGGTTGTTATTCAGTGCAAATAGATCCGTCAGTGAACGCCCAAAAATAATGTAACGAACCACTTGCCTCCCTTCCGGAACCCCCTGTCAACCTAATTTCAATTTTTTCTTTTAATATCAATTGCTTAGGTGAAATCTTAAGCGATTTTTTTTTGCCTGTAATTAGCTGACGTGAGATTGGCGTGACTTATTAGATCCTTCATAAAGCATTGGTCAATCCAGTAT
>JBOEHG010000069.1:5735-11529 GCA_050633825.1 Cellvibrionaceae bacterium
GTTGTTGTGCATCCTTAATATGGGTTTACACTTGTAGGTAAATACATATTGCGGGTGACACCCTCGTCTTGCATCTACAACAGATTTTGCGGTGTTGTTTAATACGACTAAACGTTTCTCTCGATTTTTCACTAATCCCTGTTTTCCTTCGTCCGTTTCGATAAACGCTGGAATTAAAAAGACACTGGTCTTTAATTCCGGTACAGCCACTTCCCATTGCCACTGTAACTGGCAAACTTCCTGATCTCTAAGACCCGTATTCACTTTAAACAAGGCCATTTCAGCCAAGTGCTTGGGCAGTCGAGAAAATAGCTGCCGTTGCTCATCCCAACTCAAAGGGTAGGGCTTTGCTGCGTCCCTGACACTGTGCAGGGTTAACAAAGGCGGTGTTTCCAGCCAAGTTAAACCGTATTCGTCCCGCCAAGAACGAGAGGCTAAATTCAAAATTCGCCGAACTACACCCAAGGCATTATTAATACTCTTTTGCTTAACCCCCTGTTGTTTTCGGTTCTTTATGAACCCAGCCAAAGTACCATCATAAACTTGCTTAAGGGCTAATTGCCCGATAAAAGGCATTAGTTGTTCCAGATGATATCCATCTACACCAATACTGGCTTTATGGGTATTTTCCAGTAAATACTTGGTAGCCGCTTGCTGAAACGTCCTATCTGGCCGTTTGCCATCCTGCGCCGCCAAGCGTGCTGTTTCCATTTGATGAACTAAGTAGGCTTCGGCTTTTTCGAGGTCTTTTTCGCCAAAGCCAGTGCTTTGTTGAAGGCGGCCTCCTGAGAAGTACTTGTAGCGTTTATCAATGTGCCAGATTCCATGCCGAAGCCGGAGTCCTGGCAAGGGTTTTCGTTTTCCCATAGCGTTTCTCCTAAGTGATACTTAGCAGAACGCCCATTGCCACGTTTATAATGCGCCCACCACGCATCCAAATCAAGCCGATCGAAGCCAATACCCTGTTGACCAATAAGTGTCTCAATTAAATAAGGTCGAACGGTTTGATTAAATACATCGCGGCTCATGCCCAAATAGCTAGGAGCATTTTTCGCTCGAATGACGCGGGGAAGTAGTTGGAGTTGTATATTCGTCAAGTTGTCCTGCTGCATAGGACAACTTATCAAGGATTAAAAAATTCTATTCTACAAAGAACGTTTCATAGAATAAAGAATTCCCCGCTGAATGGCGGGGGCATTATTTTTACTTATTGAATTTCTGAATCATTCGCGGGGTAGCTATTCATCGTCTTTTTCATCCTTGCAAATCTCCTCAATAGTTTTTTGAGTTCCAGAAGCCAGATAATCTGGCTCTTCAATCTCTTGTGAAATTCTCTTAAGCTCTTTACTTCTACGTTTGGCAAACTCTTCTATTTCTAGTTGTGTCCATCCCTTTTTTTGCCGAGCCTCGGCAAGCCGCTTAATATTATTAGCCATTACAGTGTATTCTTTATGAGATAATTGCTTTGAGGCTTATAGCTCTCTCTATATTTTTCTAATTTTCGTAAGACTCATCATGGACTATAAAAGCATTTTCATCGAAAACTTTTTCAGCTTGTTCTTTTAGCTCTTTTTGGTATAGCCGTAATGCCACAATATCATTAAGGGTATCGGCACCTTCATCTGAATCTTCACCGTACTCTTCAACGGTTTTTAATAAAATACTCTCTCTTGCATGTAAGGATTTCCATAATAAGTTAAACGTGCTTCTATCAACTTTTAATTCAAGTGCTTGCATTTTTGCCTCTATGCTTGTTTTTTGTATACTTTCTTACAGTGTATTGCTACTTGCTCAAGTAACCCTACATATTGGTTTAGTGGCATATTTCGGATTGGCACTATCATATGGTGACCCTTGGAGCCTCTTTTGACTAGCTTTAAGCCAGCAGGAAACACAGCACCTTGTTTTATTTCCCAAGCCCAGCCGGTTAGCGGACTTTCGTTTAACCCATCTTTAGTAAATACACTTACGTCGTTGTTATTGGTGATGATAGTTTTTACTCCGTTCATATCCATTGTTGTAATTTCACTTGGGCGGACTCTTGGTAATCGTGATGATATAGAGTTTCCCAATCTGTATAAATCTTCTTTTACAAGGTAAAGTTTTTCACTGTTCATAAATCCATTTCCTGAATGTGGTTAAGACATAATTAAAGTTTGTATATATTTTAGTATTAGAAAAATCGAATATATCACAGTAAAAATAAGAAAATGCAGCCTGGTAACACATAGCAGCCACTATTTTTAAATAATTTATAGCAATGTCAAAATAGACGACAAAGATGATTAAATACTTTTCTTAAGTTCACCAAAGTAATAGTGTAAACTTATGGGTATTGGTTTTTTATGTCTACTAAATACATAGTTATTATTCAAAACCACCTCTTTTTATTCTGTCAATTTCGTAATCCAGTGAATCCCTAATCAGGGTATGCAAAACAAATAATCCATACTCGCCTGTCTCGTTTATATCACCCTCAAAATTCAAGTAGCGAAGTAGACCTATTAAACCATTAATATTAGTTAATGTATCGTCAGTGGTTAAGCCAACCAATGTATTTTTAGCGATAGCCTTTTCCATAATATCCTCCGGGCTGTTTTTGTAGGTTTTGGTAATTCTTAACGGTTATTGGTAATATAGTTAGCTTAATATGTTTATAGAACCTTAACCACGCCAAGCTTGGCTGTGTATATTTTTTAATTGTATGGACGAACAGTGTCTAGTTCAGCACACTATAAAGGTTTCGTGCGATTTCAATAGAAATTGTGTAATAAGATCAAGCGGCTAAGGGAAGAACATGGTTATACCCAAGAGGATATGACCGACTTTGAATTATCATTTAGACAATATCAGCGAATGGAACAAGACCCAACTACGATAGTATCGCTTTGGCAGATTTATAAACTGGCAAAGGCTTTTAAAGTGAGTGTGGATGATTTGCTGGATGTAGATAAATAGGGACTAATTATTAATAAAGATACATTTTATATAAGCCAATACAGGAAAAACCTGCTTTTTATTTGTAGCCGAAACCAGTGGCGTAGTCCAACAGCGGAGGAAATTTGGAGGAAAAGTCCAAATTACAATGTTAAATCTGCTGGTACAAGCTCTAAAGCAAAAAAGACTGTCAGTTCAGCGGATGTCCGCTGGGCTGACATTATTTTTGTTATGGAAAAGAAACATAAAAATAGGTTGATCGCTGAATTTAGCAGAATGCTCGATCATAAACTCATTCATATCTTAGATATTCCCGACGAATATCACTATATGGATCAAGAGTTGATAGAGGAACTTGAGGGGAAAGTGAGTGTGTATTTAAATGATTGATAAAGATACCCAGTAGGATAGTTATACAATGGATATCTATTTTATTATCAAAACACTTCATATTTTAAGTTCAACTATACTCTTTGGAACAGGGATAGGCATCGCTTTCTTTATGTTCCGTTCTTACTTTACCGATAATCTCCATGAAAAACTCTATGCGGCACGCAATACTGTACTGGCTGACTATTGTTTTACCTTTCCAGCAGTCATTATTCAGCCTCTTACGGGTATATGGCTAGTGGCAAGGGTTGGATACAATTGGGCAGATTTTTGGTTGGTAGCGACTTATAGTATTTATGCTGTTGCGGGCTTATGTTGGATACCAGTTGTATGGATACAAATTCAACTTAAAAAACTGATTATTAACAGCATAGAACAACAGTCTGAACTACCTGAACGTTACTATAAACTTTTTAAGCTCTGGTTTTTGTTAGGATGGCCTGCGTTTATTGGATTGGTTGTTATCTTTTTCTTAATGGTGATGAAACCTGTATGACACATGAATCTCGGCACAAGGAAATCTGGTTTGTCTATGATGGTGAATGTCCATTGTGTAAAAACGCTGCTTTAGCCTTACGTATTAAGGAAGATTACGGCTCTCTGAATTTATTAAATGCCAGAGAGGAAAAAGATCACTATCTTATTGCTGAGATTAATAAACGTGCCCTTGATTTGGATGAAGGGATGATCATCTACGATGGTAACGAGTTCTTTTATGGCAAAGACGCTTTGCGATTTATGGCACGTTATGGTGATAATCGTGGTGTATTTAATGTCGCGAATAAGGCACTGTTTTGGTCAAATACACTTTCCAAGGTAGTTTACCCGTGGTTGCGTGGTGTACGTAATGCACTACTGCGTTTTAAAAAGGTAGGGCGTATTGATAATTTAGCCCTTAAAAACGAGCCTATCTTTAAATCTATTTTTGGTGATTCTTGGGATGATTTGCCGATTGTGATGAAAAAGCATTATGCCAACCATCCTTACACCAATAATGTTACACGAGTTGAAGGTTCCCTTGATGTCATGTGTAAACCGCCTTTAACCTATCTCTCGCCACTGATGAAAATCATGGGGCAAATTCCTACCCGTAATGAAAACGCAGTGCCTGTTACCGTTTATTTTGAGAGTGATGAAAATACCAAGTCCTTTCACTTTAATCGCATCTTTCGATTTAAAGGCCAGAAACCCTACCTGTTTCATTCTCGTATGCTGCAACTTAACGATAATCAAGTGATTGAGATTATGCGCTTCGGTCTAGGCTGGAAAATGCGTTATAACTGGGATGGTGAAAAAGTGATATTAGAACATGATGGTTATGCCCTCAGTTTATTTGGGCATTTTATTTCTATCCCTCTAACTCTATTAATGGGTAAAGGGTATGCTGAAGAAATGCCGATAGATGATAAGACCTTTTCAATGATAACGCATATCACTCATCCGTGGTGGGGTAAGCTCTATGAATATAAAGGGCAGTTTGTGGTTGTAGAGGATTGATAGTGAAACGTGTTCTTGTCATTGGAGGTTACGGAAATTTCGGCAGCTTTATTGCTAAAGAATTAGCCAAGGATAAACATATTCAATTGATTATCGCAGGGCGTTCACTAGAGAAAGCTAATCGGTTGATTGAAAATGAAATAGAGGCTTACCATCAACCAGAAGCGGCTCAAGTCGATATCCATAAGAATTTCCCCAACGCTTTACAACAAATAAAGCCCGATATAGTCATTCATACCTCTGGTCCATTTCAAGCCCAAAGCTACGATGTTGCCAATGCCTGTATTGATTGTGGTGCCGACTATATTGATCTTGCCGACGGCCGCGAGTTTGTTGCGAGTATTACCGCATTGAATGAAAAAGCAAAACAAGCGGGAGTCACCATTATCAGTGGGGCCAGCTCAGTCCCTTGTTTAACTTCAGCAATTGTTGACCAGTATATTAATGAATTTACTACACTGGAAAGCTTGGATTACGGTATTACAACGGCTCAAAAAACTACGCGGGGGTTAGCCACAACAGCAGCGATCTTAGGGTATACAGGTAAAATTTTCCGCACTCTGATTAATGGAACGTCAACAGATATTTATGGTTGGCAAGGGTTAAAAGCCCGTAAATTTCACCAATTGGGTTTTAGGTTGTTAGGGCATTGCGATATACCTGATTTAGCCCTATTTCCAGAACGCTATCCCACCATTAAAACACTACGTTTTTATGCAGGCTTGGAAATTAAATTTATCCATTTAATACTGTGGATATTATCTTGGTTTGTGCGTATTGGCCTAATTGATAACCTGAGAAAGTCAGCGCCTTTATTACTGCGTTTGTCTTTTTTATTTGATTGGATGGGTACATCCAGCAGTGGTTTCTATATGGAGTTATCGGGTGAAGGCGAAAATAGAAGTAAAAAATCTATACTGTTTGAACTTGTCGCCCACTCTGGTGATGGCCCCTACATTCCCTGTATGCC
>JBOEHG010000070.1:0-22560 GCA_050633825.1 Cellvibrionaceae bacterium
GAAGATAAAGTGGCACAAATGTATTCGGCGATCCAGACAGGTGGATCAATTGGCATGCAGACCATGGATCAGTGTTTGGGTGATTTAGTTGCGCGTCATGTGATTAATCGTGATGTTGCGCGTGAAAAAGCCAAGATGCCTGAGAATTTTTAATTCTATTTTTACAATAATTATTCGAGAGCAATTAATTGTTTAATAGACCAATAAAAATAGTATGAAGTCAGTGAGGAATTGTTAATGGAATTTGATCGCTTATTAAAAGCCATGGTAGAAAAAGGGGCGTCAGATTTATTTGTGACGGCAGGCATCCCTCCTTCTATAAAGCAGCATGGCCGGGTTGTTCCATTGTCAACCACACCATTGACCCCTGAAAAATCCCGTGAGTTAGTTATGGGGGTGATGAATGAAAATCAGCGGGCCGAATTTCTTGAAACCAAAGAACTTAATTTTGCGATCAGTGCTCGTGGTATAGGCCGTTTTCGTTGCAGTGCTTTTTATCAACGAAATCTGGCCGGCATGGTATTGCGTCGAATTGAAACACAAATCCCCACAGTTGACGGTTTGGGTTTGCCAGAAATTATTAAAGAGCTCGCCATGACAAAACGCGGCTTGATTGTTTTTGTGGGTGCAACCGGTACCGGTAAATCGACATCACTAGCATCTATGATTGGCCATCGTAATCGTAATAGTAAAGGCCATATTATTTCTATCGAAGATCCGATCGAATTTATTCATCAGCATCAAGGCTGTATTGTTACGCAGCGTGAAGTGGGTTTAGATACAGAATCTTTTGAGGTTGCCTTGAAAAATACTTTACGGCAAGCCCCTGATGTTATTTTAATTGGTGAGGTGCGGACTCGTGAGACAATGGAAAATGCGATTACTTTCGCAGAAACAGGTCATTTATGTTTATGTACCTTGCACGCTAACAATGCTAACCAAGCTTTAGATCGTATTGCACATTTTTTCCCCGCTGATCGCCATCAACAATTATGGATGGATTTGTCATTAAATTTAAAAGCCATGGTTGCTCAACAATTAATTCCAACCCCTGATGGCAACGGCCGTCGTGCTTGTTTAGAAATTTTACTGAATACACCTCTGGCCGCTGATTTAATTCGTAAAGGCGCGATCAGTGATCTAAAAGAATTAATGAAAAAATCAACTGAAATGGGTATGCAAACATTCGATCAGGCTCTATATGAATTGTACGATGCTGGTGAAATCACTTATGAAGATGCGCTGGCCCATGCAGATTCGGCTAATGACCTACGCTTGTTAATTAAATTAGCATCCGAATCTGATGCAGAATACCTAGCACATGCTGCCGATGAATTGGCGATTGAAGATGATGATAAAGGAAAGGGAAACTTTTTCGGGCAATAAAAATGCGTTATGTTTTTTTATCTTCAGCTTTTTTGACGCGTATTTTAGCGTTGCCGATAGTTTGATTGTTTAAGCTTTTCATTGCCGTTTTTGCGTCGCCGGATTTTGGCATATCAATAAATCCAAAACCTTTTGATGTTCCGGTATCTTGGTCCATGACTAAGTTGCAAGATTGAACCGCTCCAAATTTTTGAAATAAATCTTTCAGTTCTTCTTCCGTAGTTGATCGATCTAAGTTGCGTATTAATAATTTCATATATTCCGAGCCGGTTTATTTTTTAATGAATAAGTGTTGAGTTGTTGGTATAAATCAATTGTAAAGATTATGCTTGTGTTCTAAACCAACCCTCTAAAATAATTTGTGCAGCAAAAGAATCAATGGGGTCTTTTTTGTAATCGCCTTTGTGACCCTTTTCTTTTGCGTCTTGTTTTGCCTCAAAGCTGCTGAGGCGTTCATCCATAAACGCTATTTTTATATTAAAACGCCCATGAAGGCGATTGCCAAATTTGCGTGCGCGTTTACTGAGTTCGCTTTCAGAGTCATCCATATTTAAGGGTAAGCCAATAACCAATAAATTGGGTTTCCACTCTTTAATTAAGGCTTCAATAATGGTCCAGTCGGGAATGCCGTCTTTGGCTTTTAACGCTTGTAAGGGCCTTGCGGTGCCAGTGAGTGATTGCCCATAGGCAACGCCAATACTGCGTAAACCATAATCAAAGGCCAGAGCGGTCAGTGTTTGCATTGAGACAGGTTCTAATGGGGTTTTTGGTTGGTTTGATTGGAGACCAAATTAACGTCGATGCCGAGTTTGCGCGCAGCTGATGACCAACGTTGATCACAGTCTATTTCAAAGATAATTTGTTTGTCGGCGGGGACAGTCAGCCAGCTATTAGCGCTGATCTCGGCTTCTAATTGGCCTGCATCCCATCCCGCATAGCCTAAGGCAATAATGGCATGTTCTGGTCCGTTATCACTGGCGATATCCTCGAGGATGTCTTTTGATCCGGTTAAGCTGATGCCTTTAGCAATTGGCATCGTGCTCTCCCAGCTCTTATCGCTGGAGTGTAAAACAAATCCACGTTCTTTTTGAACCGGGCCGCCATAGAAGAGAGGGTCTTTTTCATCAATTGACTCATGGATGTCCAAATCAAGATGAGTAAATAGCTCTTTCATGGTCAGACTAATAGGATGGTTAATAACGATCCCCATTGCGCCATTCTCGTGATGCTCACAAATATAGGTAACCGCTTGTTGGAAATTAGGGTCTGGCAAGCCAGGCATTGCGATTAGGAAGTGGTTTTTAAATGATGTAAATGACATAAACGCTTTAGTGATGTTTGTTATGTCAGTATGCAAGGATTTTATAAAAACGCAATGCTTAAAAAAGCCCCATTGTTAATAATCATCACTATTGTGATGTTGAGAGCCCGTTAATTTCAAAGTGCCACGTACGGATAATAACGAGTTGATCCGTATCTTTGCGGATATCGGGAGGAAAGGGCAGAAAGGGAGCGGCTCGATGGATAATTTGTAAGGCTGCATCATCTAGGATTCTATGGCCCGAAGAATCAAGAATCTCCGCTTTGATGAGTGCGCCATCCCACCTGATAACACTCTGTAGGCGCAATTCGCCAGTAATTCGTTGGCTAATGGCTTCTCTTGGAAAGTTTTCGTTACCAACAACTTCTACCTTGCGAGTCCAGTCGTTCAGGTAGGCAGCATCCCGCGAGGTCTTTGTTGAAACCGAAGTGAGTACTCGCTCACGCGGTCTTTTTGCGTATTGTTGGCGCTGCTTATCCAGCTTGGCGTTAAGACTGGCTATTTCCTGGGTTAAATTTTGAATGTCTCGGGTATCTTTACCTTCCTTGCTCTCCATTGCTTCTATGTCCGTCGGCTTTGAGGCAATAACGGTATCGGATTCGGTGGTGGTGATAACATCGTTATTGGCATCTGCTCGGGTTGCTGCTCGTGTCTCATTCAGTAATTGTGTCTGCTCAATCGTCTCACTACTAAACGGAGATAGTTGATCAGTAGTGATTTGTTTGGCTTCTTCCAGCGTACCGCTACCAATTTGGTTGGCTTGGGCTACAAAATCTGCCTCTTCTGGTGCCTCTTTAGATTCGTGGGTGGCTAAAGTGACGGTAACACTGGGAGCGCTTTCATCGGGCAAACTCAGTTCAAAAGCAATGCCGAAAATAATGAGTCCATGCAGTGCAATGGCGAGGAAAACCGTGAAGCTTAAGCGGTCACTGCTGGAAACATCGGCTGTTTGAGTGGGTTGAGGAGCGGGAGTAACGGTTGTTGCCATAGTTAACGTGCTTTCAATTGATGCTCTATGGCCGTAATTAAGCGAGAGCCGATATTGGTGTCAAAAGCATTATCAATTTCACGGGCGCAGGTTGGACTGGTGACATTAATTTCGGTTAGGTAATCACCAATGACATCGAGACCTACAAAAAATAAATTCATTTTGCGTAGTGTAGGTGCTACTTGAGAGACAATCCAATGATCGTGCTCTGATAATGCTTGGGGTCTGCCTGTGCCACCTGCTGCAAGATTACCTCGAGTTTCTCCTTTTGCCGGCACTCGTGCCAGTGCGTAGGGTATGGCCTCACCATTAACCACCAATATGCGCTTATCTCCCTTGGTAATGTCCGGGATAAAGCGTTGGCCCATAATGTAGTTTTTGCCATTCTCAGTGAGTGTTTCCAAAATAACACCAATATTGGCATCACCAGGCTTGCACCTAAAAATACCTGTGCCACCCATTCCGTCGAGGGGTTTGAAGATCACGTCTTGATGCTCTTCATAAAACTCCCTTAACAGTTCACTATTGTTGCTGACTCGAAGCGGTGTGCAGCACTGGGGGAATTGTGTTGCAAAGAGCTTCTCATTACAGTCTCTAAGGCTTTTGGGGTCATTAACAACGAGACAGCCTTGCTGGTTCGCAGCTTCCAGAATATAAGTGCTATGAAGAAACGCGCTATCAAAAGGGGGGTCTTTGCGCATTAAGATAACGTCTAGTTCTCCCAGAGGGGCGTTGGTTTCGGTATCTAAGCTAAACCAGTTATCGTTGTCGTCGTATACTTCCAGTGCGCGCATACGCCCCATAGCGATTTCTTTATCGAGATAGAGATCTTGTAATTCCATATAGCGGAGTTGCCAGCCCGCGTTTTGTGCAGCTAAAAGTAACGCTAAAGTAGTATCTTTGTATGCTTTGATGCTATGAATAGGATCCATAACAACGCCGAGTGTGATCTGCATCTAAAAACCTGTAAAAGTTGTGAGGCTTATATGGGCGAAGTCTACAATAGATAATGAGTTTTATCAGTTAATTGAGTGACATACGCAGGTTTCTTGAGAAAATGTCTGAATTTTTCATGGTCTTTATAGATAAATCACGGCTTCTGTGTTAAAAATTACCTCCTTGATAAAAAGGGCATGTCTGCAAAAGACGAAATACTGGCTATCCTTAAATGATATTGTTGTTTAGACATTATTTTTTATTCTAGCCTCAATAGCAGATGGGCATTCTTCTCGCAGAGCGAATGATGTTAGATTCCCCTGATTTAGGGTAAGCTACCAGTAACTAATAATAGTGATAAATAGAGGAAACAGGTTGTATGAGCGTAACTCTGGATAGCCTTAAAGTGATGGTCATTGATGATAGTAAAACCATCAGGCGCACCGCAGAGACGTTGCTGACCAAGGCGGGCTGTGAAGTTGTCACCGCTACGGATGGTTTTGACGCGCTTGCCAAGATTGCCGATTCTCGCCCGGATATTATTTTTGTCGATATCATGATGCCGCGTTTAGATGGCTATCAAACATGTGCACTGATCAAAAATAACAGCGAGTTTAAAAGTACACCGGTTATTATGCTATCCAGTAAGGATGGCCTGTTTGATAAGGCAAAAGGGCGAATTGTGGGCTCTGACCAATATTTGACCAAGCCTTTCAGTAAGACAGAACTGCTGAATTCAATTGAAATGCATATTGCCTGATGCTTCATCAGCTATATGCATACTATATAAATTGCCAACGAACATTTAAGGTCCACAAAATATTATGGTTAATATCCTGATCATTGATGACTCCCCAACGGAAGTGTACAAGCTAACAACAATACTGGAGAAGCATAAGTATGCAGTACAGGTTGCTAGTAGCGGTGAGGAGGGCTTGAAATCAGCTCAGGCAACACCGCCCGATCTTATCTTAATGGATGTCGTTATGCCTGGCGTTAATGGCTTTCAGGCAACACGTCAATTAAGCCGAAATGCGGCAACAAAGGATATCCCTGTCATAATTGTCTCCACAAAAGATCAGGATACCGATAAAGTGTGGGGTATGCGTCAGGGGGCTCGTGCCTATCTAGTGAAGCCAGTCTCTGAAAACCAGTTACTAAAAGCTGTGTCAGACGCTTTGGCGGGCTGATGCAGTGATCGACGTTTGATAATAATAAGAGAGTAGTTCTTAATGGCCGACGACCAAACCGCATATCAGACATTGAGAGCCTTAGCGAATAAAAGCTTGCAGTCAGCTCAACAGTTGCCTGCTCAAATCGATGCGGTGCCACAGTGGAGTGGCGTAGGCTTTTCGCTGTTTGGTCAGTATTTTGTTGTATCCATGGGTGATCTCAATGAAATGTTAGAAGTGCCTTCCTATACCAAATTGCCTGGTGTTGAGCCGTGGGTGAAAGGCGTCGCCAATGTGCGTGGCCGTCTGCTTCCAGTTTTTGATCTTGCTGCCTATTTTGGTGGCAATCTATCAGGTGGTAAAAAGCAGCAACGTCTTTTGGTCATAGATAGAGATCAAGTTTATTCTGGTCTTTGGGTCGATCAAGTATTTGGGATGCAGTATTTTCCTGTTGATACACGTAATAGTGTTTTACCGGATGAGTTGCCAGAATCATTGAGGCCATTTGTTGATGGCTGTTTTGAACTTGAAGATCGTACTTGGACGGTTTTTCATCCGTTAAGATTATTGGAGCAAGAGCAGTTCTTGGATGTCGCTATTAATTGATTGTTATCTATCGATAGTGTCAATTAAAAGTGATATAGAACAGGGGTGGGTTAGACTTGATATGTGCATTGTTGCATGTTGCTTCTGACAATTTAAAAATTATATAAAATAAACGAACCAACGATTCGTTGTGCGTGGGAGTAGTGATATGAAGTTAGACGGTCAATTCTTTCGGGGGCGTTACTGGCAGCCCGGTTTGATTCTGGGAACACTAGTGTTTCTGGTTCTTACAGTCTATTTTGGTTATCTGATTTGGCAAAACTCCCGTAGCGATATCGAAAATATTCAGCGACTTCGTGAATTGCAGGCTTCATCTGCTAACGCGGTTTTCTTTGCGCAAAAATCAGTGACGGGTGATGCTGCGGCACTTGATCCGTTTTCGACCTCGATTGAGGTAATGGACAATACTGTGAATGAACTGCAGCAGTCAGGTGGATTCACTGGTGAAGCCCTCTCAGCTGAATATGAAAAGTCAATTAACCTATGGCGCAGTATTAAAGATAACTCTGATGTACTGACAGAGGTTGAATATGCTATCAATCTTGTTAATGCGGTTAATGAACGCGTCAATGCCGCTGCTGCCACGGCAGAAAAATTAACATTAGAGAGTGTAGAAGTGCTGTCAGCAGAGAATGCCCCTAGAGCACAGCTTACGGGTGTTAGTCGCCAGTCCATATTGCTTCGACAAATGGCTGATAACCTCTCTCGCTTTATTCAAGAAGAAAAATCCAATCGACAGGGTTTTGATAATTATCAGGCAAACTTAAGAGCATTCGAAGCAAACTATGCGGTCTTGATGAATGGTGATGTTAACAATCGATTGCGCCCCATTACCAATGCCCGCGTTAGAGTCAACACAGAGCAAGTTAGTAATTTAGTTGATGGTATTCGTAAGGCTGATACTTATGTTTTATCAGCTGTTGAAAGATTATTGCTTGCCCGTGATGCCCAACAGCGTATCGCCTCAAACTTCGAAGATTTACAATTCTCCCTCGGTAACATGAGCTCGGCTATTCAGCGTGAAAGTAGTGATCGTTTCCCTAGTTTGATTCATGTCATTATGACAGCTCTTGGTTTATTGGCGTGTGTCGTTGCCTTGATCTTTTACCAAAAAGTCGTTTCGAAACAAGAGTTAGAGAAAGAGCAGGAAGAGGGTCAGCGAACACAGGGCGCTATTTTGCGTTTACTTGATGAGCTGGTTGACCTCGCTGATGGTGACTTAACCATCTCGGCAACAGTATCTGAGGATTTCACGGGTGCTATTGCTGACTCCATTAACTTTACGATTGACCAGCTGCGTCAGTTAGTATCGCGGATTAACTCAACGGCGGTGGAAGTATCCCACGCTGCTCAGGGTACTCAGCAAACGGCATTACATCTTGCTGAAGCATCTGACCATCAGGCTCAAGAAATTGCAGGTGCCTCTGCGGCGATTAACGAAATGGCCGTCACTATTGACCAAGTATCGGCTAACGCCTCTGAATCAGCACTGGTTGCGGGTAAGTCGGTATCCATTGCAAATAATGGTGCGAAACTGGTGCAAAACACGATTCACGGGATGGATACGATTCGTGAGCAGATTCAAGATACGTCTAAGCGGATTAAACGTCTCGGTGAATCATCACAGGAAATTGGTGATATCGTAAGTTTGATTAACGATATTGCTGACCAAACAAACATTCTTGCACTTAACGCCGCTATTCAGGCATCGATGGCGGGTGACGCCGGTCGAGGCTTCGCGGTGGTAGCGGATGAGGTACAGCGGCTTGCGGAACGTTCAGCTGCTGCAACCAAACAGATTGAGACGATCGTAAAAACGATTCAGACGGATACCAACGAAGCGGTAATCTCGATGGAACAAACGACATCAGAAGTGGTAACAGGTGCTCGACTTGCTCAGGATGCGGGTGTTGCACTGGAAGAAATTGAGGGCGTATCGGCTAACCTTGCTGAATTGATTCAGAACATTTCGAACGCTGCTCGTCAACAGGCCTCATCAGCAGGTCACATTTCAAATACGATGAATGTTATTCAGGAAATTACTTCCCAAACGTCTTCTGGTACGAATGCCACGGCAGAGTCGATTGGTGAGTTAGCCAATATGGCACTTGAGTTGCGTGAATCAGTGGCTGGCTTCACCTTGCCGCCAGAAATGGTTGCTGACCTTGAGCAACAAGAAATTGCCAGTGCTGCAGAGCCTGCCATGCCACCAACATTGGATGACAGTATTGATCTGGGTGCTGCGAGTGATGATGGCAGTATGGACGATCTGTTATCGGAGTTGGAAGTTAGTGAAGAGGATATGGAGCAGGCAGGTGATTTCTTTGAATTGCTTGCAGGCGATGGTGGTGATGACGATGACTTGCTTTCTGAATTTGACGTGGATCTATCTGATATTGAATTTCCAGAAGATGGGAAAACGGCCAGTTAAAATAGCGCATTATGTAATCCACTGAAAAAATTATGATTTGGTCCTTTAAGAAGCCTGATAGTTTGCCGCAACAACAGTTTTTCCTTTGGGAAAACCTGTTGGAGAAACGCACAGGTGTGCAACTTGCACAACCGCAACATATTTTATTGCAAACACAAGTGTCAATACGTATGCGTGAGTTGGGTATTGATAGTTATGATCAATATTTTGATTATGTAAAAGATGACGCCAAAGGTATTGCCGAGTGGCAGGTGCTAGTTGATCGCTTGGTTGTTAAAGAAACCACTTTCTTTCGGCATCGTCCTTCATTAGGTTTGGTAAAAAAATTTTTACGCAACCGACTTTCTAGTAATGAAGCAAAAGCAAGTAATGAAATAAAAGATAGCATTGAAATATGGAGCGTGGGTTGTTCAACTGGTGAAGAGCCTTATGCATTAGCCGCCATTGCTAATGACTGTTTCTATGAGCGTGAAATGTCGCCTTATTTTGGTGTGACAGCCGTTGATATCAGTTTGCCAGCATTGTCTATAGCAAGAGAAGGCGTTTATGGGCGCCGCAGTGTGAGTTTGCTTAGTGAAGCAGAAATTAAACGTTATCTTAAGCCTTATAAAGAAGGTAAATACCAAGTTATTGAACAAATAAAAAAACGAGTTTGTTTCTCACAGTTAAACTTACTGTATTTGAAGAACAAACCTTTTCAGCCAATGGATGTTATTTTTTGTCAAAACGTTTTGATTTATTTTCGACGCTGGCGTCGACGAGAAATTTTAAATGAATTGGTCAAGCATCTTAAGCCAGGTGGCATTTTAGTGATTGGTCTTGGGGAAGTCACAGATTGGGAGCACCCTGATATGCAGCGTATTGCCCATGAAGAATCACAAGCGTATGTGAAGTGTTAAAACATACGACGTTATAAAGCGAGAAATACTATGGCAGATAATCGCCAATACACAGCTCTTGAATGGGTTATAAAAGAGATCAAAGAAACGCTTCAGGAATCGCAGCGTGTATTGGAGCATTATGCCAGTGATCCGCAGGATGTTACGCAGTTACGCTTTTGCCAAACTCTGATCCACCAAGTCTATGGTAGCTTGCACATGGTTGGTTTCCATGGAGCGGCTATGTTAGCTGAAGAAATGGAAGCTCTAGCGCAATCATTGTTAGATAATAGTGTTAGCGATCAAGAAGAAGCTTTAGAAGTGTTAATGCGTGCAATTTTACAATTGCCGGATTATTTGGAGCAGGTTCAGCATACTAAACGCGATTACCCTGCCATTGTTTTATCGCTGCTCAACGATATCCGTGCTGTTCGTGGTGCTAGTCTTTTAAGCGAATCGACCTTATTTACACCCAAGTTAGACCATGCTCATCAAGTAAAAGGTCAGGCACATCCCCTCACGCAAAATGATCAACAATTGCAAACCATTATTGGCAAGTTGCGGCAGATGTATCAATATGCAGCAGCGGGTGTTTTGCACCAAATTAAAGTCGATGAAAATTTATCTTATTTAAATAAGGCGGTGGAGCGTTTACAAAAATTACTCCACGGTACGAAACATTATGCGGTATGGGAACTTGCCAGCGCCGTTGTTGATGGCCTTAATCGAAAAATAATTGATCCATCAGCAGCAGTAAAAAACCTATTGCGTGAATTGGATTCAGAATTAAAGTTGCTGGAAAAAAATGGCGTCGCTACTTTAGAGCAATTTCCTTCCGATGACCTTGTTAAAAACCTACTTTATTATATTGGTTCTACCAGTTCTCAGTCTCCTGCGATAGAAGAAATTAAAAAGCTTTATGAACTTAATCAGTTGATGCCTTTGGCAAAAGTGGCCACTGAAGATCCTGATATTCGTCCTGTTGATAGTCAAACGTTAGGCGCTGTTGCGACAGCTATCCGCGAAGAATTTTCACAAATTAAAACCCGTCTTGATAATAGCCTCCAAGGTGATGATACTGAAGAAAATTTAGATTTTATTCAAAATGCTTTACAAAGAGTGAATGATACTCTGGCTATTTTGGGTGTTGGTGAACTGCGTCATGAAGTGAATGACTCGGTAATTGCTATTGCTGCAATGCGTCACCAAGAAGAGCCTGTTACGGGTGAACAATTGCTAACGATTGCCAATAGTATTGCAGACGTTGAAGTGAAGCTTGATGCAGCATTGTCTTCCACTGGTGCAACTTCAGCCAATACTTATCATTTAGACGAGGCGCAAACAGCATCTGTTGAAGAATGTCGTAATGGCTTGGAAAAAGCGAAGGATGCTATTGTTGATTATATTGCAACACAATGGGATGTAGAACGCTTACAGCCCGTTCCTCAATTTCTTCGTGAGGTGCGTGGAAATTTATCAATACTTTCTTTGCAGCAGGCAGCTGATATTTTATCAGGTTGTATTCTTTACATTGAATCGCACTTGATTGATCAAGAAATTAAACCGAAATGGCAGCAGTTAGATAGCCTTGCCGATGTGATTGCAAGTGTCGATTACTATTTAGAATTTATGTCTGTTGCACGCGAAAATGACCTAACGATTTTAGATAAGGCAGAAGAAAGTCTCGGTCAATTAGGTGTGGCAAAGGCAAAAGTTGAATCTATTGCGAGTGCTAAAGCGCCTGAACCAGAAGTGGAAGAGCTTGTTGTTGATACAGTGGAGGATGTTGTTGCAGAACCCGCCGAAGCTCTTGTCGCAGAAGATGAAGAAGACGATATTATTGATGCCGAAGTTGCTGAGATTTTTATTGAGGAAGTCGGTGAAATTCGAGAGCGATTAGATGAGTTTTTTCCTCAGTGGGCTAATAACTTCGATGCAGAAGAAGCATTAGTTGAAACTCGTCGTGCCTTTCATACCTTAAAAGGTAGTGGGCGTATGGTAAAAGCAACGGACGTTGGTGAGTTAGCTTGGTCGGTTGAGAATATGTTAAACCGTGTTATGGATAACACTATTCCTGCGTCAGCAGCACAAGCTGCTCTGATTGAAAAAGTGTTGGTCATATTGCCGGATATGGTCACTGCTTATGAAAAGCGTTCAGCGAACCCCCATAAAGAGTTAACCGAGCAGTATATGGCTTGGGGGCATCAGTTATCACGCAATGAACAAACACCGGAAATGTTGCAAGCACTACTCACTCAAGATGAGGTTACTGTTGATGATAGTGGTGATGAAACTACTGAACAAACTGATGAAATAGATGTTCAATTATGGGAAATTTTTCAATCAGAAGCAGAAACGCATTTAGTCGTTGTAAATGAATATGTTTCACACATGGATTCGGTTCGACCTTTTTATGAGCCGCCGAGTGATGCTATGCAGCGAGCTTTGCATACCTTAAAGGGTAGCGCGCATATGGCAGAATTAACGCCTATTGCTGAGTTAGTAACGCCGCTTGAAAAATTTGCAAAAGAATTACGCAGTTATCAAGTTATTATTGATGATGACATATTACAATTATTAAAAGATGGTGTTACTTATACACAAGAAGCACTATCACAAATAGAACAACATACCTATCCTATTATTCCAAAGCTCGAACAATTCCATGCGCGTGTTGAAGAGCTACGAGAGCGCTCAGTTGGCCCATTAATTCGTCAAAAAGAAGCAGAGAAGGCTCAACAAAAAGTTGATCCGGCTATTTTAGAAATGCTAATGACTGAAGGAATGAACCTTCTGTTAGACGCGGATCTTATGTTGGAAGAATGGCAGCAGCGACCTGCGACAGCAGAAGAATGGCAATCGCTACACAATGAATTATCTAATTTAAGTCATGGGGCAGAAAGGGCGAATCTTCCTTCAATGGCAAATCTAAGTCGAGTCTTGCAAAATGCCTATGCGCAATTGATTGATGGTCAATTGGCGCCGAGTCAAAATAATTATGCTGTTATGCTAAGAGGGCATAATCAGTTAATGGATATTGTTGATGCTATTGCGGCAGGACAAGATATACCGTTAGAAAATACAGAATTATTAGGGCAGCTTGGTACATTAGAACAAAACTTGCCTACGGAGTTTGATACAAACAACCCTTATGGAAACAATAGCGTTGATATTGTCGGTGACTTTACTCCGCCCATTGATGAAGCAGTACCAGATGGTCTTAATGAAAATCCATCTGAAGCAGCGTCTGAAATTGAACACTATATAGAGCCTGAGATTTTATCCCATGATCTTAATGATGATTCTTTAGAGAGTAATGACAACTTAAGCGAATCAAATACTTGGGAAAATCAAGATTTTTCTATCAGTAATGAAGATTCAACAAAAGATAGTCAAGAGCAAGAAGATGCTGAGCCTTTTTCTCAACCGTTTATCCCCGATCCTATTGATGAAGTCCCTGTAGAAGTTTCCTCGTCTGAGTTCAACTTATCTGATGATGATATTGATGAAGAAACCGTTGAAATTTTCCTTGAAGAAGCACATGAGTTACTAGAAGAATTGGATGAAACTATTCATGAATGGGAAAATGGTGCAGATGATAAACAAAGTAATGAAGGTATGCAGCGTGCATTGCATACATTTAAAGGGGGAGCTCGGCTATCCGGTTTAGTATCTTTAGGCGATCTGGCTCATAACTTTGAAGCCTATTTAATTAGCAACAGTAAAGGTGAGCAGGCGCAGGATATTTTTGAACAAATTCATCATTATCAAGATCAGTTAATTGATCAAATCGATGATGTAGGCAGAAAAATGAATCCCGATGCAGAAGCAGTACAAGATGCATCGACTGAAACACCCATAATAGAAGATCTTCAGTCAGAAGATTCCTCCCTAGATGTATCCATCGATACACCAGAAGAAACAACAGTAGTTGACGGGACGGTAAATGATAGCGCTATTGATAATTCACCAGATGATCAACCTGAGTTAGAAGAAAAAATAGCCCTTGATGCTATTCAGTCATCAGAAACAGCGAATAGCGATGAGAAACCATTGCAAGCACTGCCTGCTGCAACCAGTGGTAATGTTGTTCCTTTTACAGGTAATACAAATAAGCAATCGGGTCTAACCGTATTAAAAGAAGTGCCACAACCTTCGCAACCGAATAACCGTAGCAATACAGCAACGGCGAGACGTAATCAACCACAAGAAGTTGTTAAAGTTTCTGCAGATTTAATGGAAGAGTTGGTTAATTTGGCAGGTGAGACATCCATCAGCCGGGGTCGAATGGAAGAGCAGATCAGTGAGTTGGGTTATTCACTGGATGAAATGGGTTCAACGGTACAACGCCTTCAAGAACAGCTGCGTCGTTTGGATATTGAAACAGAAGCGCAAATATTATTCCGTCAGGAGCAGATGTCTGAGGCGGAAGATTTCGATCCATTGGAAATGGATCGCTATTCACAATTGCAGCAGCTTTCTCGTTCACTGATTGAATCGGCATCTGACTTGATGGATTTAAAAGGAACGCTCACTGATAAAACACGAGATGCGGAAACAGTTCTTTTACAGCAATCTCGTATTAATACGGATCTACAAGAAGGGTTAATGCGTTCACGTATGGTGCCTTTCTCGCGTATCGTGCCGCGCTTGCGTCGTATTGTTCGACAGATTGCGACAGAAGTTAATAAAGATGTGAATCTTGAATTAGGTAATATTGAAGGTGAATTGGATCGAAGCATGATGGAGCGAATGGTAGCTCCACTGGAACATATGTTACGGAATGCGATCGACCATGGTATCGAAGACTCTAATACTCGGGCTCAAGTTGGTAAGCCTGCCACTGGTCGTATTGTTATTACACTCGATCGTGATGGTGGTGATGTATTGATTCATGTGGCTGATGATGGTCAGGGTATCGATGTTGATAGAGTGCGTGAAAAGGCAATTGAACGTAATTTAATGAATCCCGATGCGCAGCTAGCGGATCAAGAAATATTACAATTTATTTTACACGCAGGTTTTTCTACTGCCGAAACGATCACACAAATATCCGGCCGTGGTGTCGGTATGGATGTGGTAAATAGCGAAATTCGTCAAATGGGTGGTAGCGTTGCTATTGATTCACGATCCGGTGAAGGTACTGCCTTTACCATCCGCGTACCCTTTACTGTGTCGGTTAACCGCGCATTAATGGTAAGCATGGGCGATGACCGTTATGCCATTCCTCTGAATACTATTGAGGGTATTGTTCGTATCAGTCCTTTTGAGTTAGAGCACTATTACGCTAATCCGGATGAGCCTTTTGAATATGCTGGTCAGAACTATCAATTAAAATATCTTGGCAATCTATTGGATCATAATGTGAAACCAAGGCTGCATGGACATACGCTGCCTTTGCCGGTGTTATTAGTCCGCAGTGCCGATCATTCAGTGGCTTTGCAGGTGGATCACTTGCAAGGTAGCCGTGAGATTGTGGTAAAAAGTTTGGGACCTCAGTTCCGTTCAGTGCAAGGTTTATCTGGCGCAACCATTATGGGTGATGGTCACGTGGTTGTGATTTTAGATCTCAACGCATTGATCCGTAGTAATATCGCACGCAGCTTGTCTTATCTTGAGCTTGAAAGTGCGGGAGCAAGTGAACAGCCTGTTCATAGAAACCCGATCGTTATGGTTGTCGATGATTCGGTGACCGTACGTAAGGTAACGACTCGTCTGTTGGAACGTGAAGGCTATGATGTGGTTACGGCAAAAGATGGTGTTGATGCAATGACAACACTACAGGATCATACGCCGGATATCATGTTGTTGGATATTGAAATGCCACGTATGGATGGTTTTGAAGTAGCAAAAAATGTGCGCTCAAATGATGTATTGAAAAATTTGCCAATTATTATGATTACCTCTCGTACCGGTGAAAAGCATCGGCAGCGAGGTTTAGAGTCGGGTGCGAACATGTATATGGGTAAACCCTATCAAGAAGAACAGTTGCTTGAAAGTATTCGTGACTTAATTAGTGCAGCAGAGCACTCTGATGCCTAATGGCTATTCTTAAGGTTGGCATTATTAGTCAAACCTTGGTGCAACAGCATCATCTGCGTCATATTGTAGAAGAGTGTGGCTATGAAGTTGAAGTGGCTTGGCTTATTAACCAATTAATCGATGATTTAGCGTTGCTGAAAAATACAGAAGCTATTGATGTTTGGTTAGTCGATGTTGATACTTTTAGCCTGAATCAAACTAAAAAAGCGTTATTATTTGAACGTTGGCTATTTGATTTAAAAACTCCCGTAATTTTTGGTGAAGGTAATACCTATAATGCAACCGAAGAGGGTTTTAGTTCTTGGATACGTCAGTTAACCAGTAAACTATTAAGTGTTTCGGGCCAGCTTTACTTGGATCAACAGCAACAGCAACAGCAACAAGCGGAATTTGTGTGGGTATTGGCGGCGTCTACTGGCGGTCCAGAGGCCGTAAAGAAATTCCTCGACTTGTTACCTGCTGGCTTAGGCATCGCTTTTCTTTATACGCAACATATTGAAGCAAGACAGAATCGTAGCTTGGCAACGAGTGTCACCCGCGATAGCCAATATCATGGGCGGGTGGCTAATCATGGCGATACACTTTGCGCAGATACCGTCACTATTGTGCCAGCGAAGCAAGAGTTGGATGTTTTGTCTGACGGGACATTGATTGTGCGTGAGCAAGCATGGCGCGGAGAATATAAACCATCGATTGATCAGGTCGTTGCCACGGTAGCTGATCGTTATGGTTCTCGCGGTGGCGCTATCTTTTTTTCAGGTATGGGTGATGATGGTGTCACAGGGGCTCGTTTAATGGCGCGACGTGCGGGTCGTGTATGGATACAAGCACCGCCGACATGTGCATCGGATTCTATGCCGCTTGCAGTAAGCCGTACTGGTTGTGTAACCGCAACGGGTTCACCGGAACAACTTTCCGATTATTTAATGCATGCGGTTAGGGGCCTTAAAGAGACGGCCTTAATTGGATAAAATGAATGTGCAATTTAATAAATAAGACATTCAATATTGGTATAGACAGAGTAAGAGGTTTCAAATGAATTCCCCTGTTGTGAGTAGTAGTGACAACAATATGAGTGAAATTCCTAGTTTGCTAATTCCCATGGCAGGCAATAAATTAGTGTTGCCGACGGTAAGTGTTGCAGAAATGACACCCTATCAGGCCCCTCAAGCTCACCAGCCAGTGACCGCTGAAGCAATTCCTGATTGGTATCTAGGGAGTTTGTCATGGCGCGGTGTTATGGTGCCAATGATATCCTATGAAATGTTAAATGACGGACATCTCGCTGAGATTCGTCCGGAAAGTCAGGTGATCATTCTCAATAACACTGGCGTAAGTGAGCAGCTTCCCTTTTTATGCCTTCCAACCCAAGGGATTCCTCGGTTAAGTCGGGTGGCGGTTAACGAAATTTCTCAAAATACTCAGTCAGTCTTAAATGAATACGATCAAATGCATGTGTTTGTTGCTGGTGAAGAAGCCGTCATTCCGGATGTGGGAAAACTGGAACAAACCTGCATTAATTTATTGGGTTATTAACCCGGTATATCTGAGTATTGGATTAGTAATATTAAAAATTACTTGTTCTCTGGGCGTACAACTAAAATAGAACAGTGTGCCTTTCGAGAAACTTGATATGTAGTGCCGCCAAAAAATGCTCTTGCCAGAGAGTTTCTTCCTTGAGAGCCCATAACGATAAGATCCACATCCAGCTCTTTTGACATCGAAATAATTCTTGAGGCTGGGTTACCTTTGGTGGCAAGCGTGCGTATATCCTGATGTCGCTCTGAGTAGCGGCGTCTATAATTTTCAAGTTCATCTTTGGATGCTTTTTCTATCATGGAATCGACTTCATTGTTAACAGAAAAGTCTGTGTTATTTACCTGAGTGCCTTCAAAAACGGTTAGCATTGTAATGATTTCGGCTTTTTTGCCAAATGAATCGAGGGCGGTTTCTATGGCTAAAGTAGAATTAGAAGAAAAATCCATAGGTATCAAAATATGTTTAAAATGTTTTTTCATTGAAAGGCCTTTATAAGAAGAATTTTTATGCCTAATCTAGATGATATTTTCTACGAAATCTTGCAAAAAAATATTGTCATATTTTTATATGAAATTCCCATTGTTGATTTATATTTTAAATCTGAAATTTATCCAGTAAAAGATTGATCGTTTATGAAGGCTAAAAATTTATCAGGTGTGTGTGAAAAAATAGATTTTAAAAAAATTCAATGGTATGCAATGCGAGCAAAGCTGGCCTACACCTCTGCTGATCAGATTAAAAAAACTCTGAAAGGGATTAAATACATAAAGTCATTAGATGGTATTGATGTGCAATATTTTGTAGAAATGTCTCCTGACAATACCCAGCTTGTCAGCGTAAGAGGAACTGACAATTTTAAAAATATAAAGGAAGATGCTGACTTTGTGAAAGCAAAAGACGAACGGCTCGATATTTACGTGCATAGTGGCTTTGATAAAGATGCAATGTCAGTCTATAAAGATCTTTTGCCACGCTTAGATAAAGCATTACCTGTGCTCTTAACCGGTCATTCATTAGGTGCAGCAATTGCTACATTGCTTATGATGTATTTACATCATGATGGCTTTGTGATCAATGATTCAATTAATTTTGGTCAGCCTAAAGTGACGAATAAAGAGGGGGTGGCAAAGTATGACTTTCTTCCTTTGCTTCGAATTGTCGATCAAGATGATTTGGTCCCGTTAGTGCCACCAGAAAACCTGCTCGATCTTCGTCATGGTGTCTATGAACATTTGGGCAAGGAGCTGATTTTATTGCGAGATCAGTATTATGTTTTGTTGAGTGAAAAACGTGCTGAAGCTGTATCCATTACGGACTTTTGGAAAAATATCGGTAAGGAAAGTATCACTGATCATTATATGGATAATTATTTGCTGTCTATCAAAGACAAGTTAAATCAGGCAACGAGTGTTGATTATGGCGAAAGGCATCAATACGATCAGTGAAGTTTGTAATAATCTGATTTAAAATTCTAAGCGTACTCTAAGGTAATTATAGCGGAAAGGTGTGATCTGAACTAATACTCGCTATAATGTAGCCTATGTCGTCAATAATACTACGGGTCTGTAAAATGTTAGTATTCATACGGTCAATGATGGCGATAAAATGATTAATTTAACTGTTGGGGTAATAACGTGTCTTTGAGTTCTATGATAAAAGTGGCGATTGCCACTGTTGCGCTAGTGATGTCTGTGTTTACTGTTGCTGCTGTAAAAGATGAAATGGCTGATCGAGTTTCTCCTGTAGGTAGTATGTGTATGGCGGGTGAAAGTTGTGCTGCAGCTCCTGTTGTTGTTGCGTCTGGGCCACGTAGTGGCGAAGAAATCTATAATTCGAAATGTGTTGCATGCCATTCTACCGGAGCGGCTGGTGCGCCTAAGTTGGGCGATGCAGGTGCTTGGGCTCCACGTATTGGTAAAGGCATTGAAGTACTTTATACGGGTGCAATCAACGGTGTTAATGGTATGCCAGCTAAAGGCCTTTGTATGGACTGTAGCGATGATGAGATCAAGCAAACTGTTGACTATATGGTAGAAAACTCTAAGTAAGAAATTTCCTCGATTGATCAAAAGGCCTCTTATTGTAGAGGCCTTTTTTATTATTGCTGCTTTTGTTTCCTTTATCCTTCCCCTTGTTGTATCTCTTTTCTTCCGGACTGTTAGATTGGTGAACCGTATTGGTTTTGTGTCATACCTAGGTCTAATAGTATTAATTAGACGATCGGTCTAATATTAGCCAATGACATTATCAGTATCAAAAAAGCGTCGGGGGCGTCCTCCAACAGGCTCCCATCAACCTGCAAAAACACGACAAGCAATTATTCAATCTGGGCTAGAGATTTTGACCGAGCAAGGAGTGACAGCAACCGGTGTAGATCAGGTATTACGGAAGGTAGGGGTGCCGAAAGGCTCCTTTTATCATTACTTTTCCAGTAAAGACATTTTCTTGCAAGCGGTAGTTGGTGAGTATGGTGAGTATTTTGGACGCAAGCTAGATAAGCATTTTGCCCAAGAGGAAAAGAAACCTTTAGATCGCTTGGAGGGTTTCCTCGAAGATTCTTGTAAGGGGATGGAGCGCTATGATTATCGTCGAGGCTGTTTGATCGGCAATTTGGGGCAAGAAGTTACAGCGCTGAGCCCACCTTTACGTGAAGGTGTGGAAGCCGTACTACTCGAATGGGAGGCAAAGTTGGAAGTGTTATTAGAGCAGTCCGTTCAACAAGGTGAATTATCTCCTGCTGTCGACTGCCAGTCAGAATCACGCTTTTTCTGGATTGGTTGGGAGGGTGCGGTGATGAGAGCAAAATTGAGCCGTAGTTGTCAGCCGATGACATTATTTTTACAGATGTTTTTAGATCGACTCAGGTCGATACCATTGAACGCAAAATAGTTCAGGTAGAGATAAGTACTAGGCAGTGATTCTAATCAGTTATTCAAGGGGGATATCTCGTGTTTAAAGCAATACAAATCAACAAAAACGAGGATTATACAGCGGCAGTTGTTGGGCTGGATGAACAAGCGCTGCCGGATGGCGATGTCTGCGTGAAGGTAAGTTATTCAACACTCAATTATAAAGATGCTCTGGCCATTACAGGTAAGGGCCCTGTCATCCGCCAATTCCCTATGGTTCCTGGGATAGATTTCTCCGGAGTCGTAATGCGCAGTGCTGATACGCGCTATAAAGAAGGGGATAGGGTCGTACTTAATGGCTGGGGCGTAGGGGAAAGCCACTGGGGAGGGCTTGCAGAGTATGCACAGGTCAAGGCTGATTGGTTGCTTCCTCTACCTGATGGATTGACACTGAAAGATGCCATGGGTCTAGGGACAGCAGGTTATACCGCCATGCTTTGCGTACAAGCCTTGGTTGATCATGGTATTACTGCTGATCAAGGTGATATTTTAGTCACGGGTGCTGTTGGAGGTGTTGGTAGTGTTGCTATTTACTTACTGGCTCAGCGGGGTTATCGAGTGGTTGCTGCCAGTGGCCGTTCCACTGATAAAGATTACCTAATCAATACACTAGGTGCAGTAGATGTCATTGATCGTGCTCAATTAAATGCACCGGGTAAACCCTTGCAAAAAGAACGTTGGGCCGGAGCTGTGGATGTGGTGGGTAGCCATACCTTGGCCAATATATGTGCCTCGCTCAAATATAGCGGTGCCGTTGCGGCTTGTGGTCTTGCACAGGGGATGGATTTACCTGCAAGTGTTGCCCCCTTTATTCTTCGGGGTATTACCTTATTGGGTATTGATAGTGTTTACTGTCCGGTTGAAAAACGCCGTGCGGCATGGGCCTCACTGGCAGAAGAGATGGATGTTTCAGTGCTTAGTGCGATGACAATGGAGTGTAGCTTAAACGATGTAATTGAACGGGCCGAAGCATTATTGGCGGGGCAAGTGCGTGGGCGTGTGATTGTTAAATTATAATCTTCGCTGTGTGAGCAAAGTCTGACTCAGCGCTTAGTCGAATAAATTTAATAAACTGCTCAAAGCACTTTCACCTTTGACTTCATTATTTTTAGGGTCGGCGTTGCCAAAGCCTTCTTTTTCAATTTCACTTTCTGGTAGTTCATCTAAGAAGCGACTAGGGGTTGTGGTGGATGTTTCACCAAATTGCTTGCGTTTAGCGGCTAGAGAGAGGGTTAGCGTCCTTTGTGCGCGGGTAATACCCACATAAGCGAGTCGCCGCTCTTCTTCAATATTATTATCTTCGATACTGTTACGGTGAGGTAAGATTTCTTCCTCAACACCCACCATAAACACATGGGGAAACTCTAGCCCTTTGGCTGCGTGCAGGGTCATTAATTGCACTCGATCGCTATCGTCTTCTTCTTCCTGTTGTTCCAATAAATCCATCAGTACTAATTTGGCAATAGCATCTTTAAGGCTGGTATCCGGTTGCTCGGTGAGTGTTTCGTCGGCTTTTTGTTGCAGCGTCTTTTGAATAGAGCTAATTAAGAAATGAACATTCTCCATGCGACGCTCAGCGACTTTAGGTGAGCTTGCCTGTTGATGTAACCAGCCCAAATAATCCATGTCTTCAAGCATTTCATTTAGCGCGGGTATAGGATTGTCCGATTCGCACTCTCGAATAATATGTTCAATCCAGCGACTAAATTCAATAACGCGCTTGTAGGCGGCTGCCGGGATACGGTGTTCTAAGCCCACTTCCTGAGATGCTGCAAATAGGCTGATATCCCGTTCGGTGGCATAAATACTCAGTGCTTCAATGGTGCTCGTACCGATTTGACGCCGCGGTGTGTTGATAACCCGTAACAAGGCATTATCGTCATCCGGGTTAACAATGACCCGTAAATATCCCATGATATCTTTGATCTCAGTTCGGGAGAAAAAAGATGTGCCTCCACTAATATTGTAAGGAATTTGATAGTGTTGCAGCTTCATTTCGACCAGTCGCGATTGATGATTGCTGCGATATAGCACCGCAAAATCCTTAAAGCTGCCTTGTCGTTGCAAACGTTGCGTAACGATCTCGGTGGCAATGCGCTCGGCTTCAGTTTCTTCATTGGTGTTACGGATAACCCGAATTGGCTCGCCATAGGCCATTTCGCTCCACAATGCTTTGGTAAATTCGTGGGGATTATGGTCGATCAGGTGGTTGGCTGTTTTCAGGATGCGTTGAGTTGAGCGATAATTTTGCTCAAGTTTGATCACGTTCAAAGAGGGGAAGTCTTGCTGCAATATAGATAGGTTTTCCGGTCGCGCCCCACGCCAAGCATAGATGGACTGATCATCATCACC
>JBOEHG010000071.1:0-18393 GCA_050633825.1 Cellvibrionaceae bacterium
GCTCCAATGCCGGTAAATCCAGTGCAATTAATACGCTGACAGGCAATAGAAAACTCGCCCGTACCAGTAAAACCCCCGGCCGTACTCAATTGATCAACTATTTTAAAATTGATGATGAGCGTTCTTTAGTCGACCTGCCCGGCTATGGCTACGCGAAAGTACCCATGAAAATGAAACGAGAGTGGGATAAAAACCTTTCCGAATATTTACGGGAACGTCAGTCCTTACGCGGATTGATTTTACTAATGGATATCCGCCGCCCTATGCAAGAGTTCGACACAATGATGTTGAATTGGGCGGTCGAAGCGGAAATGCCTGTCCATATTCTACTAACAAAAATGGATAAATTAAAAAAGGGGCCCGCCAAGAGTACCCTACTAGCCGTCGAAAGAAGTCTTCGAGAAGCCAATGTCGATGACTTAGTCAGCGTACAATTATTTTCTTCTCTTAAAGGGGATGGGGTTAAACAATTAATTAACGTACTCAACCAAATGCTCAGTCTAGAACTTGGTGAAAAACTTCTTAATCTATAATTGTTATATATAAATATCACAAAATAATTTACTTATTTTTCAACGACCTAAAGGTTTTTGAACTTGAATTACATAAGATAACCCTAATCAAATGTTGAAATAGTGAGAAAACTTGATTAATGTAGCAGCGCAAGCTTGACATTTAAGACTATAATAATTATAAAGCTGCTCATTTATAGGTCCTAATATTAAGATCTAGGGGGTAATATATGAAAAAGGAAAAACGTTTGTCTATTTGGTCAAATACTTTTGAATCAAAAAGCGCCATTTCTGAACAAGTGATGGAAATCTCTATAGAAGCTGACGAAGTTAAAGATGTAATAGAATCAAAGATAAATGACAATAATCTTATATCGCCTTATGACTCAACATTTGATGAATCTTCTTTAGGTATCCTTGTGGGTTAAATTTGGATAACTTATAAATTAACTAATGTAACCTTATCGTTATAGGCAGCGGATGCATAAACCAAAAAAATTAGAAATACTTGACCTAGAGACATCTACTTCCCCCTTCACTACCCTTCCTGATACCCAGCAGAAACGTTATATTCTCTCATACCTCAGAGGACTAAGTGCAACAACGATAATTGTTGAACAAAACTATTTTGATAGGGATTATCTAGCCGAATTCTCAGCTTTTTATAGCGTTAGCGCCCAAGGCTATTCAAATATATGTCAAAGAATACATATTTTTTCCAGCCCTGATATAAATAGAGATAACCTTGAATCTGCTCTGAAAAATCATGACGAATCGGTTAACCTTTTTCAAGAATCGTATCTGGGTTTTATAGTAATTCGGCCTTTAATTAAATCACCTTTTGGAAGAACCGTTCTAAAGGGTTATGAACATGATAGTGGTGAGGGAGAACGAATTTGTGAGCCATATAGGACATATGAATGTAATTTATTTGGTCTAAAATTAAGCGTCTATGGTTTAGCGTGGCAACAACAAGACACCGGTGTTTCAGCATGTGCAACTGTGGGCTTATGGACCATGTTTCACTCATCCGCATTTGATGCTAGACATGCAATTCCAACTACAGCTGACATCACCAATTCTGCACATTTAACAACTTCAGGTGGCTATAGACCGTTCCCGCAAAAAGGTTTAAGGGTAGAACAAATTTATGAGGCAATTAATCAACATAACTTAGTTCCTATGATTTCTTCGCCTGATCTTCGTCACAATAACGCTACATGTTTTTCCCCAGGTAAATTTTCCAGCACTTGCTCCTCTTTTATACGTTCAGGATATCCCGTTGCAATAATAGGTCACTATAAAGATCAACCCTCTGGACATATGATTTGTGCTGTTTCTTTTAGGGAAAACAATAGCGATGTATCAAATAAATCTATTGATTTTATAGACTGCGCTACAAATATATTTTATATACATGATGATAATATTGGGCCAAATGTGAGGTGGCGTTTAACACCGGTCTCATCACCAGATATTACTCTAGCTGCATTAGTTACTGAGCCTCCCGCATATATTGAAAGAGGGGAGCCTATTGACACTTTTACATTTATTCCTAATCTTATTATTGCTGCTGCACATGAAGATATTCGATTAACCTTTGATGAGTTCCATCAAGAAGCATGTACAAAGGTAAACTATATATACCAATTACTCTTCCTAGCTTATCAAAAAATAGAACAGCCCATGCCAAAACTCACCTTTGGAAGTAGATTTATAAAAGGAAGTGATTTTCTTAAAGAAGAAGTAGCACGAATTTTTAAGAGTGCCCCTGATTTAATGGCTCAGGTTCGATTAAATATCGCAGAAAATGTTTCACCTATGAGTAATCATATAGGGATTGTTAGGATTGCACTTGCTGAGCAATCTACCACTCTAATAGATATAATTTATGATACGACAGACTCTGATAGAAACACTCCTGTGCTTGCACACATAGTTTACGATAAATCGCTCGAATATATTCTGCAAAATTTTTTATCTTTAGAAGACCTTGAAAAAGATTTTGGCGTGCAGATAAAAGGCTGTTATTAATAGCAATTATTCAAAATAACAATAATTTAATACACATCAACAAACAAATAATCACAATAAATGGGCGGATCAGTGTTTGACCGTGGTTAAGCACTGCGTGACTACCGAGGCGCGCACCAATGATTTGTCCGATAATCATTACTGCACCAACAAGCCAAAGAATATGACCACTGGCAATAAAAACAACAAGAGAGGCGATATTAGAGGCAAAATTGAGGCACTTTGCATTAGCCGTTGCGTTAATGATTGTGCGACCCATTAGTGCAACATTTGCAAAGGTAAAAAATGAACCGGTCCCCGGACCAAAAAAACCATCATAAAAACCGATCGCTGGCACAACACCTAAATGATATTTTTTTTCAGAAATAATTGCGTCTTTCTCAACCGCGCCGACCTGCTTAACCAAAGCAAAATATAAAGCAACAGCAATTAAGATGGCAGGAATTAACTGTATTAATAATTCAGCTTCAACAAAATGAACCAGAACAGTACCCACTGACGATCCAATCAGGCTCGCAAAAAAAGCCGCACGAACTTTTGACCACCGTATTACTCGCTTGCGTAGCATGGTAATACTGGCAGTAAAAGAACCAAAAGACGCTTGGAGCTTATTTGTTGCCAATGCTTCCAGAGGAGGGATTTGCAGTATTAAAAATACCGGGATAGTTATCAAGCCACCACCACCCGCCAATGTATCAATAAAGCCAGCGGCTATGGCAACAAAAAATAAAAGTGCGAGCACTTCCGCGCTAAGAGAAAAATCCATAATATATAATTTAGAAAAATGGGTAAGTAGTACAGACTATAGAGACAATACTACATCAAACAGATAAATAGGCAGGCAGTTTATTACAACTGTAGAGTCATATACACTAATTTAGGTTTTTCTGAGCTACCCAGAAAATAATACGACTCTAGTAAGGTCATATTACTGTAGGTAGCTTCATAGGAAAGGATCATATAGGTAATCAAGCCTTCCCCTAGTTGGTTTCTTCTTTGTGTTCGTACTTTTAATGGTTTCACCGACTTTAAACGACCGGCACTGCCAATAATACTATAGAGGCTTGATTCTACTTCAACAAAGGGGACGATTTTAAAGTCTTTTTTCGCATAGTGCTTTAATTCAGAGGCAATACTACCTTTCTTGCGCGCCTTATAAATCGCATCCATAACGGCTTTGGCATCTTTTTCCTGTACTTTCACGCCGCACCCCACCAAAGGTAGCGTAAGTACCAACATTAAACACAAGTAATTTATTGTTCTCACAGCAGAGTCTCCCGCAGGATGAGAGGATGTCTTAATGAGTATGGTTTAAAAATAGGATTTTGCAAAAAGAGGTGCCAAAGATACCTCAGACCATTATTTATCTGAAAGAATAATGTAAACAGCATCCGACGGTGGTCTTAGCTTTACCGCCTTGCCTGAGGTATCCAATGTAACATCTTGTAATGCATAACCATTAATATCGGTCATCGTCGCTCGTTTAATAAACTTATTGTTGATAACCATTTCCATAGCATGATGCCTCATCGTCATTGGTACGGTTCCCTGATCAATCAGTCGATAACCCGTATAACGAGTCTTATCTTTAGGCTTATGAGGATTAGTAAATACCGCAGGCTCTTCTTTATATTGATAAGGTTGTGACTGTGTTGTTATTTGCAATAAAAGACGCTTGGATTTATTTATAGCATTCTCATCAAGGCTGACCAGCATAATCGTGGCATAAGGTGTCGTGGTCTTAATAGAAAAGTCATCTAATACAATATCTTTTTTCTTGTTTAAAAAACCGGTGACGCCTTGCGCTTTTTCAGCGTTGATTGTACTCAAGCCATTTTTATAATCAAAAATCAATTCATTGGTAATACTTTTTATCTGGCCTTGTTCTTGATTGATATAATCGTCAAGCTTAGCCAATCTTGTCTTTTGAGGGTCGCTATTATAGTGGCTAACAACAGGGCCGACCAAAAACGCCAAGGGATTCGCATTGCTTTTGTTAGCACTTAAAAAATTTAATAGGCCTTTATCACGATTAGGATCAAAACCAGACTCTTCACTCATTAAAGGCTCTTCACGTTGCCATATTGAATGAAGTGATCGATGCTCTTCAATCACTGGTTGCCCCTCTCTTACATAAGCTTTACGAAACATAAGTGCCGCCGCTGGATAACTAGCCATTAAACTAGGAGATGAGGCCGGAAATTTGACAAGTCCTGTATCAAATGATTCTGTACTCGTTGAAAACCAATAGTAACTATCAAGGCCTGACAGACTACTATAAGCAGACACTAAAAAAGGTGCTTCACTTTGATAGTGTTGCGGTCCCGACCATGTCGACTCTGAAACAATCATCGGGAAGCCATCAACCTGTTTGATATTAACGGGTAGTTTTCTTGGGTTAAATAAAGCTGACTGACTTTGGAATAGATCACCGTTAGTAATACGATAGCCTGTACGCGATTGCTTCTTTGGATTAATGTGAACACCACCACTATAATAGCGATTGACAGCCATAACCTGATTAGCGGTATAGCTCCAACGCTCTCCATCTAACATACGAACATTATCCGCAGTTCGCCAGTTACCCGCATTAATTAAACCTTGGTAGCCAACCTCTTCACGTAAAAAACGTTCGACTTCTTGGTTCCAGTCACGCATAGTTTCAATCAAGAATTGATACTGGTCACTGATACGTTGCTGCTTAGCGCCACGAAATTGTTGCGTTAATTCCCTGATATCAACGATGGCAATGTGGCCACGCTTAAAATCGTCTCTTGTTTCTTTATTATTCTTCCATTGCTTTTTGAGATTGGCAAAGCTGCCATATTTTTTAAGCAACCATTCGCTAAAACGTTTTTCTAATAACGCTAGTTGTTCACCCTGAATAGATCGTTGAGTCCAAAATAATAAACTGTCTTCATTTTGTATTTGAAGCATAGCAACAGCAGGATCTAAAGCTAATGGAATATTGGTATAAGGGTTAACACTTGTTAGCCACTGTTTTAACCAACTTTTATAGGCCTTTTGTACTGTCGGCTCAAAAAAAACCAAGCCTGCCAAATTATTAGGATTACCTTTGGTAATAGAGATCCACTGTTTTTGCCTTGGTGTATGAGTCCCCCAATAAGGAGATAAAGTCGTATAAATGCCCTGCTTTTTCATTGTGGCAACTAAACGCCAGCTTTTTTCTATTTCTGTTACGTCAGCTTGCATTAAATCTGCGGTTTTACTATTAATAGCACCGTGAAAGCGCACCATATTAAAACCACGTTTTGCTAAACTACGGGCGTGGCGCTCATGTTCTTGTTGGCTATGGCTACGAACGATATTGGTATTGATTGACCAAAACCTAACGGCTTCGCCATTGGCAAGCGTAAAACTATTCCCATCGTCACTTAATTTTATATAACCGTTTTTACCTGCTATGGTCTCGTTCAGTGACCGTAAATTCCATAAAGCCGTATCGCTAAAAGCATCGCTCGCGGGTTCAAAAGACCAAAAATCTTTATCGGCACGATTCAATTTTTCACCGGGGCTACGTAAACCCATAGGCTCAAAAGGTTGAGAACTTAAAACAAAAGCGTCGATGGCCGTTGTTTTATCTGTACCGGTTAATTCCAATTCAAAAAGATTATTTCCTGCTTTGAGTGTTTCGACAGGCAGGTTTAGCCAATCAACCCTAAGGTCTTCTTTTAAAATAACACTGCCTTTTAAGGTAGCAAAATAGGCTCGATTAACATAACGCCAAGGACCTTGGTTAAAGCGATAACGAAATTTATCGTGATACCAATGCTTTCTGATATAAAAATAATAATTATTCGATTTTTTAATTTTTAACTTATAACGTGCCTTATAAATAATCGCTTCTTTTTCTTTAGCCCTATTGACCCATTGGCCATTAGACAACAATGACGCCTGCTGATTATTCTCTGGACTTAAAGGCCCTGATACAGGCAAAAACCCAGAATCAAAGTTTTCGGCTTCCCACCAAATAGTCTCAACTTTATTATTAGCAACAGATAAAGAAGAGAAAAAGGGAGTGAAAAGAAAAAAAAGGGATAGGGCGAAAAAATTAATAAGGTTTAGGCGTAAAAATACTGGTTTTTTCATAGTGTTTTTATTTTTGCTAAACCCTTTAAAAAACTAGATAAAGCTGAAAAGTGTATTTTTACAAAAAATAAATAAATTAACAACAGACAAAGAAACTATTGAAAACAGTGTAAGCTGCATTCCCAGAACACGCTTTTTAAAACTCGTTTTTACAATACTTTGCGAATGTAAAAAGCGACCCACAACCAATACGACCCCCGCCAAATGGAGAAAGATAATATTTGCTGCATTAAGTTCACATACAAGTAACAACAATAAACTGATAGGAATATATTGGCTGGCATTACTATGCGTCGCTATAGCGCGTTGTAATTCCTTAATATCGCCATCACCAATAGACACTTTATGACGACGCCTTAAACCGACAATCTTTAACGAAAGCTGCATATACAAAACTACCAACACACAAGCATAAAACCCTGTAATCATTTTATATATTCTCCATTATTAGACTATTTATCAATAGTGCTATTAATACTAATCTAAATGCCGGTATCATGGAAGAGTAAAAATAAGTCAATAAGGCTAAATATATGAAACCTCATCATTATCTCGCTATTTTTGTTCGTCTTTTCGCTGTTGCACTATTTATATTGACAATTAAGCAGTCTAGCTATTTTTTTCAGTGGATTTTTTTTGATGGCATAGAAGGGATTGAAGCTCCAATATTTCAAATTATTTTGAGTATTATTATGCCACTTTTCATTAGTATAATTTTATGGTTTTTTCCGGTTATAGTAGCAAAATCAATTCTAAAACCTGAAATCAATCAAAATATTGAACCAACAGACAAAATGAGTATATTCTTTGTAGCGATCAGTATTATTGGGTTATTTACGACATTTTACGCACTTATAGATACTTTTTACTATTTTACTTTATGGCAAGTTGTAAACTCTCCTGATAATTATAACGATATTTATCGTTTTTTCCCTGCTGATGTTAAAGCCAATATATGGGCTACAGGTATAGAATTACTGCTAGGGCTCTTACTTATATTTAAGAGCAAAACTATTGCTAGGAAAATATTTGAAATAGCTAATTAGATGCTATTTAATCTTAATGGTAAAAATATGAAACCCGATGACGTTTTAGACTTTTGGTTCAATGAAATTGATGAATCCAAGTGGTGGAAAAAAGACAGTGAATTTGATGCACTGATTAAAGACAAATTCCTCACACTACATGAACAGGCCAATCAATGTGAACTGTTTAAATGGCGATCTACCGCCAAAGGTTGTTTAGCTGAAGTGATTATTTTAGATCAATTCTCTCGCAATATATTTAGAGATTCACCGCAAGCATTTTCATCGGATGCTCTAGCGCTGGCATTGGCGCAGGAAGCTATTTCTCGCCAAAAACACCTTGAGTTAAATGTGAAAGAACGGTCCTTTTTATATATGCCATTTATGCACAGTGAGTCTTTACTGATCCACGACCTCGCCGTGACCTTATATCAAGATAACGGTATTCAATCGAGTCTTGACTTTGAAATAAAGCACCGCACTATTATCGAAAGATTTGGCCGTTACCCTCATAGAAATTCAATATTAAATCGAAAATCCACAGAAGCCGAAATCGCTTTTTTAAAACAACCGGGGTCTTCATTTTAATAGTTTGAACAAAACTCAAAGAAATGGGGTAACTTGACAAGCGATTTGTATTTAAGCAAAATCGTACGCAGTGTGCATTTGGAGCGCCTCCCGCCCGCGGCAAAGGATTATCCTACCAAAAAATTACTAACAGCTGATGTGTCCTTCTTTCAGCCTGTTATTCGCGGGTTCAGGCATTTAGAAAGGAGGTCTCAATGACCCGTTCACTACCCAAAAGCCCCGACTTAACTCTCCTTAAAAAACAAGCCAAACAACTGCTTAAACAATTTAAGGATAGCGCTAACGCGCCACTACACCAACAAGCCAAAGTCACTATTCAGCAATATCACCCTAAACCTGAAACCTTCAGTGGATTACGTGATGCCCAGCTGGTACTTGCCCGTAGCTATGGCTTTAACGATTGGTCTGAATTAAGTCACGGGGTTGATATGGCCCTGATCCAACTAACATCAAATCAGGAACAGGCAGAGCTATTGATTCGCTTAGCCTGTGTTCAATACGCGGGTAACGATTCGGTTTTAAATTACCGAAGAGCAAATCGCTTATTAGCCGCACACCCGGCATTAGCCTTTCATGATTTCTATACTGCCCTTGTCAGCAATAATGTAAACGCCGTTACTCAATACCTCAATAAAGATAAAAGTCTGGCAGTAAATACCGGTGGTCTACTTAATTGGCCCCCTTTACTCTACGTTACCTACTCGCGCATTGAAGGCCATAAAGAAAGTGCCGAGGCGATCGCTATCGTTAAATTATTGCTTGAATACGGTGCCGATCCTAATAGTTTTGTCCTGTTGAATGATACTTATCATTTTTCAGCATTAACGGGAGCAATAGGTGAAGGCGAAGGTGGAGTGGTACATCAACCGCCCCATCAATATGCCCGTGAACTGGCCGAGATATTATTAAAAGCAGGCGCAAAACCCAATGATTCTCAAGGCCTTTATAATACGATCTTCGCTGATAAAAGTATTGATTGGCTTAAATTGTTAATGGCCTATGGTTTAAACGCACAGCATGAAGTCAATTGGAGCCGTGATAAGCAAAAACAAACAATGTTTGATTTTCTTCTAGCCTATGCGGTCAAACAAGGCTTTGAAGAGCGTGTAGACTTTTTACTAAAGCACGGCGCAAACCCAAATACAATGGACCATTACGACAAACAATCTATCTATACATTGTCTTTGATTATGGGCTTTCCCTCTATTGCCAAAGCCTTACTCAAACACGGTGCGAACAGTGATGAACTTTCAGATGAAGATAGATTTAAACAAGCGATTGCCTGTAACGATATAGCACGTATCGATTCTATGCTTGCTGATCAGCCCGCGCTTTTATCGAATACAGTATTTATCCATCATGCCGCTTTACGCAGTGGCTTTGCCACGGTGTTACACCTTTTATCTTTAGGGGCTGATATCAACAGTTTAAGTAACGATGGCCGTACTCTATTGCATGTCTATGCCTGGGAAGATGATATAAAAGCGGTAACAACACTGATCGACTTAGGTGCTGATGCAGAAATTAAAGATAGCACCCATCAATCAAACCCTTTAGGCCATGCGATCTATAACCGGGCAACGAGGGTGATGTATTATCTTCTGGCTTGCTCTAATGACATTATAGAAGTGGTTTGTTGCGCACACATTGACCGCCTAAAAGTTTTATTAGAAAAAGACCCTGAACTTATACAAACCTGCACTCAAAGAGGTAATACCTTAATGCATATTATTGGTTTCTCTTTGGAAGGTGAACTTGAAGATCAACACTATACCGACATTGTGGATTATTTAATTAGCTTGGGTATGGACATTAATATCAAAAACACTGAGGGATTAACACCACTAGACTTTGCCCATCAGGTTTGCAATGATCAATTAGCCGATATTTTTATAGAACGCGGTGGGGTCACCACATAAAGGAGTAAACAATGGAATTTAATCAACCTGTACCAGAACTACCGGTTGCCGATGTCGAACAAGCACAGGAATACTACAGAGATCACTTTGCTTGCAAAATTGAATGGATTGATCCCAGTAAGGAAATAGGTGCTGTCTCAAACGACAGTACAGCTATTTTTTTTCGCAAAAAAGAATCTTCTTTTGAGCCAGCAGTGAACTGGGTTTATTGCAGTGATGTCGATAAAACCTATAAGGAATTATTAAGTCAAAAGGCAATAATCACTGAAAGTATCGACGATAAACCCTGGGGGATAAGACAATTTACTGTACACGATTTATACGGTAATATTTTTTATTTTTTTCATGGCTAAGCAATGAAATACCTCAAAAATAAAATCCCTCCCCCTCTTGTGGCCCTACTTTTTGGCTTGTTGGTATGGCAAGCTTCCAAGCTGTCCATATCGCTTACTATAACGGATGAGTGGCGTATGGGTAGTACCTATACACTTATCGCCTTAGGAATATTATTTAATTTAGCCGCCGTTATTTCATTTAAAATGGCTAAAACTACGGTTAACCCTATTAGACCCGAGTCAGCCTCTTCCCTTGTCAAAAGCGGTATATTTAAACTATCACGCAATCCTATGTATGTGGGTATGGCATTATTTCTTGCTGCCTGGTCAGCGTACTTGGCATCACCGTTCTCTATTATTTTAATTATTGGTTTTATTTTGTATATGACCCATTTTCAAATAAAAGCTGAAGAACAAGCACTGACAATTTTATTTGGGGAAGAATATTTGCTTTATAAACAACAAGTTCGTCGCTGGATATAACACATAAAAAATTATTTACCTTGCATGGAAGCCTTTACTTATTATTTCACCTGAAACACCGTGAATAATAATGGCATTATCAAGTGATCCGAGCCTAGCGATATAATAGTGTTTTTTATCTGCATATATTTGTGCGCCCCATTTATGAGTGCATGAAAAATTCAACGTCTCTTTGGCTATAGAGACCGCATCAAGGGGCGACAATGAAAATGTAGGCGGTGTTTTTACGATATTGCCATCCTCCCGATAAATAGAGGCGCAGCGGTTATCTCCTTCAAAGCCATTACCAACCCACTGATTTGCAATAAATTTTATTTTAGTATTATTATTTTCACTACACGCAATCAGAGGTATAAATAAAATGCCGATGTATAAAATTAAAATCTTATTCATCTAAACAACTGACTCTTCAATAGTAGCCCATTGCCTTTTATTATTACTTTTCAATGCGCGGTAACTCTTTTGAATCAATCAGCTTAAAAGGCGAAATTTGTACTAGCTGTGACATACCGGCACCATTTATTTGATAAAGAATAAGAATACTATTATCGCCAACCAGACTTTTTGAAATTATTTTATCGTATTCACTCAAAACCGTTGTATAGTCAGCCCCATCTGGGCTGGACATTGTCAGCGATAGTTTATCTTCGAATGTTAGTAATGTATCACCATTAGTATCAGAAGAGACAACTTCATAAAATATTGCCTTAGTTTTTATACTATTTCCATCAGACCTATAAGAATAAGGGAACTGCTCAGTACTTTTGATAAGTCTGTCTGTATCATTAAAGAGCCAAAAGGAGACATTATTTTTTGTATTTAAAAAAAGAATATTTTTGGTAGGGTCATTTCTATACGCTTCATAGCTCACACTGGCCAAAGCAACACCTTTTTTTGTTTTTACCTCTTTATTTTCTGATACTAAGGGAAGCAATAAATAGTCATTACCGGCTATGTACGTTGGGTTACCCAACTCCCATTTTTCTTCGCCTTTCGGATCTTCAGCAACATTAACTATAAGGTTTTCTTCTGGTTTAGGCCTAAGTATATTATTAGTAAGTTCATATATAAGAAAACCCGCTAACAACCCAACCACTAATAGAATCAAAACGCCATTTAGCCTCCAAATCCAAATAAAAATTTTATTGTTTTCCATCTATTTTCCTTAGTTTGTAGTATGTAAATTAGAGATGTACAGCAGAGCAAGATTATACAGCTATATTTTTAGATCAAAGGGTCAGGGTCTGACGGCTCTCCACAAAAAGCCGTAGCAAAAACTATCAGCTTGTTATATTTTTAATTGTTTATATATTATATACGAATTTACCATTCCCAGTTTTTATGATTATACGCATTTGGTATTGTGCCAATAATTTGGATCAAGGGCTCAGAGTTCTTGAAAAAGGGAAGAGGCTAAAAATCAAAAGCTCTGGCCCTCTGATCTTGAAACTTTACGCATTTTGTTGCCCTACAGATAGATGATAAGTAGTAAAGTTGCGACCTAAAAGTTGAGTACGGTGGACTTTGGTAGCCATCTTAGCCAGTGCTTTATACTCGCGCCTAGTGTCTAATAGATGAAACAGCAATTCCTTATGCCCAAACTCGCTTGCCCACAACATGAGAGTTTTGAAAATTGGTATACCGGAACCCCAGAATCTTTGCGAGATAACAATAGCTATTTCAAAACCGTCATCATCCGGCTGAATTCCACACCAACCCGCCAGCGCTCCTTCTATAGAAACCACACGAACTCGACAGCCCTGCATTGCATCGGTTTCTATCTTATCTTCAATCCACGCTTGAATACTCGCGACATCGAAGTGTGGATGGTTAACCAGATGTGTCCGCAAAGAATCCTCGTTTACGATGGCCATCAAATCTTTCGGATCAACTTGGTTAAAGTTCAAATATTCAATATTGTACATTTTTATCCAATTATACCCATGACGCCAACAATTCCTTTAGTTAAACCGAGTGGCCTTTCCACCGCCATATTCATAAATACTCCTGATTAATTTTCGCGTTCACGAATCGATTAGAATGAATAACCCAATACCATTAATAGTGGCAGCGGCGCCACGCCAATAGCGATAGCTAGGGTAAACATCAGGATATTGAGCTGTTTCGTCATACCGTAGTTCAGTGCGATACCACCACCGCCACCCAACACAATATTGCCCGGCAGATTAATAAGCATCACCAAAGCAAAGAACGGCGACTTTCCGGCCAGCTTAGCCGTAATATCGGATTTGCAGACACGGTACAAACCATGATCTTTCAAATCGAAATTTTGTATTAGCTTTCCAACCAGGAAAGCAAGAAGAAAACCTATTAACGTTGCTACATACGCGAACGCGACTCCCTGCTTGCCAAAAACTACCATAATGGCAAAACCAATTTCAACACTGGGAAAGTAAGGTAGCGCCAGTAAAACTGCATAAACCAATAAGCCCCAAAACAAGACATGCCCGGCCCCTAAAACGCTCGTCAGCTCACTTAACTCAACTGAAACATTATCAGAAATATATTGCTGATAGCCTAACACGAGTGCAATGATTAGGGCTTTTATAAGCCAAATAGGCCAAGCGCTCCGATGCCACATAAAACTAACGCTTTTTAGCCACCAGAAACAGACTGTTCGAACGGCCATGGGTCCAATGTTCCTGCACCTCAAAGCCAGCAGATTCGACGTCTTTCAACATCGTAGCCGCACTCAGGAAGGTCACGTAGGGCGCCTTTCCCAACCACTGCATAACCGGGATCACCGGCCGAAGGAACCACATCTTGTCCGAAAGACAAACCGTGCTGGAAATAAAAATACCATCGGTCTTCAGCTGGCGATAAATCTTGGAAAGCGCCGCATGACGATTCGGTATCAGGTGAAGCAGGTTCAAGGCCAAGACCATATCGTAAGTACCATCCGGTTCCTGGAGATCCTCCACAGACGTTTGCATAAAACGGATGTTGTCGATACCGGCATCCTTCGCCTTCTCACGACCAATGGCTATCATCGCGGAAGACAGATCCGTTGCCACCATTTGAGCAACATGGGGCGCATGCGCCAACGCGGTCGAGCCCGTGCCACACCCCAACTCCAAAACTTTCATATCTTGATGCATGTGCGCCTGTGTTGCAGCCAGCTTTTTTTCATAGCTCTCCGTGTCGGCAATGGCTTGCTTGCTATAGCGTAGAGCGATTCGGTCCCAGAATTCCGCTGGAGTCACAGTCATGGTTGGATGCCTCTTATGATGGTGAGTTAACGATTCCTCCATTTGACCATACATAGATAATGTATAGAATGCCTATTTACGATGGCTTGGCATACGAAAATAGATGAACTGGAATAATATCGCATTCGACTGGAACCAGGTTCGGGCATTTCTGGTGGCCGCCGAAGAAGGCTCGCTTTCTGCCGCAGCCCGCGCAATGCAGCAAACTCAGCCCACTCTGAGCCGCCAGGTGACAAATCTGGAAGAGACTCTGGGCGTGACATTGTTCGAACGGGGGCACCGAAAATTACAACTCACCACTGCAGGGTTTGAACTGCTTGATCACGCCCGCACCATGGCAGAAGCAGCTAACAAAATATCGATGGCAGCCAGCGGGCAGTCCCAAGCCATCGAAGGGCGCGTCTGCATTACCGCCACCGAAATGATGGCAACGTACTACCTGCCCCCAATGCTGCGCAAACTGCGCGAGCACGCTCCGGGTATCGTGGTTGAGGTTGTGGCTTCTGATCTGGTACGCGACCTGATTCGCCGGGAGGCCGACATCGCTATCCGTCATACTCAACCCAATCAACCGGATCTCGTGGCCCGCCGCATTGGCTCCCTAAGGGGGCGAATCTACGCTGCCAAAAGGTTGATAGAGGAAGTGGGTATGCCGCGTAACTTTGATGACCTATCGAACCGGGACTTTATTGGCATTGAGGATATTGAATCATTGATAGAGAACCTCGCAGCGCAAGGGCTTGAGTTGCGCATCGAACAATTCCGGGCTTTGGCAGGAAGTGGCAACTGCATGTTGCAGCTAATTCGCGAAGGTTTGGGTTTTGGATTTTTACCCATGGACACGGGCAAGCTCTTTGATGACCTTGTTTGTGTGTTACCTGACCACTTTGACCCGGAAATCCCAGTCTGGCTTGTATCACACCGCGAGTTATATACCAGCCGGCGAATACGCGTTGTGTATGATTTTATTGCAGAAGAGCTACAGGAACTAACTGAGTAATTCAGCTTGTAACGGAGAAAAGCAAAGGAGTGAAAGCGACCAAGACATCATTGAAGGCTTTATCAAAAATAACGATAACTTCTGAGAGCAAGGTTATACAACTATATTTTTATTTTAGATTAACAATTTCAGAGGGGTCTATATCACGCCATTTAGCATTTGGGGCTTGAAAATAATGGCGGGCTACCCATCTAAAATGATCGATTGTCATTTTTGTATTTGCCTTTATTTTAACACCGATAAACTCTGTTCCTTTCGGATATATAAATTTGCCAATATTTGAGTTAGTCCCAAAACCTAATGCTTTAAGATTACCAACCTCTGTATATGCTACACCAACACTTATAAATACAGGTCTAAATTCTCTTTTTTGACTATCAATCAAGATAATCTCGGGAGTGATAATTTTATTATCAGAAAGACGCTTTAAGCGATCACTCATAAGGCTAAACTCAGTATTCTGCTCTTTGCTATCGACAAATGTATACTTACCAATATCAAAAAGGGTTTCCAGTGTTATCACTTGAGGAATAACGTTAAGAGGTTTTTTTAATTGAATTACCTGCCATTCCGTTGTGATATTGAATGGCCCTTCAATTAATTGATCGGTAGGGGCAGTATCTTGTGCAGAGCAAGACGATATAAACAAAAGAATAAACAGACTGCAGAACAGCTTATTAGTATAAGGAATTATTTTCATACTGTTGTTTTTATATCCTTATATAAATTACTACTTTAAATTAACTATTTTGGATTTATCTACATCTTCCCACTTATCATTAGGTGCTTGATAATAATGACGGGCTATCCATCTAAAATGGTTTATTGTCATACTTACGTTTGACTTTACTTTTAATGCTACAAATTTTACGTCATGTGGATAATAAAATTTTCCTTTATCAGGGTTGGTGCCAAATCCTAAAGATCTAAGATCCCCTTTTTTTGTATATGCCAACCCAATACTTCTATGTACCGGTTGAAATTCACTCCCCGTATCCGTTACCAATATTATGTCAGGGTGAGTAATCATGTTGTCTTGTAAACGCTTAAAGCGCCCACTCATAATACTGTTTTCACTACCCACTTCTGTGGTTTCTATAAATTCATATTGCTCCACATCCAATAAAACCTCTAGCGTTTGTACATGAGGTAATGTTTTTAATGGCTTTTCAAGTGGGATTGTTTGCCATTCCGTTGTGATATTGAAGGGCCCTTCAATTAATTGATCAGTAGGCGCAGCATCTTGAGCCGAGCAAGCTGATACAAACAAAAGAATAAAGAGGCTACAAAGTAGCCTATAGGTAGTAGGCCAAGACATTTTTATTTTAAGTTAACAATTTCAGAGGCTGCTATCTTATCCCATGTAGCATTTGGCGCCTGAAAATAATGGTAGGCTATCCATCTTAAATGACTAACTACCATATTTGTATTTGACTTTATTTTAAGCTTCGTAAATTTTACATCCTTTGGATAAATAAACTTACCTTTATCGGGATTAGTACCGAACCCTAATGCCTTGTAACTTCTTTTTTTAATTTTAGTTGTTGCAATACTTTTAAAAACAGGCCTAAATTCTCGCCCTTGACTATCAATAAAAATTATTTCTGGTTGTGTAATTTTTCCATCTGATAAGCGCTTTAATCGGTCACTCATAATGCTATATGAAGTGCTGGGTTTTTTTGTATTAATGAATTCAAATTTCTCTGAATCCAGTAACACTTCTAATTCTTGAATATGTGGTATTGTTTCCAAGGGACTCGCCAATACAATAGTTTGCCATTCTGTTGTAATCTTGAACGGCCCTTTAAGTAATTGATCTGTAGGCGCAGTATCTTGAGCCGAACAAGAGGATACGAATAAAAGAATAAACAAGCTACAAAGTAGCCTATAGGGATATGAAGATATAATCATGCGGTTGTTTTTATATCCTTAATAAAAGAGAGGTAGTTACTTTTCACCACCATACCCGGTGTAGCGGCATGGGCGGGAAAATTTATTAAGGGTAAGCCTGCTTTTTCATAAGCCCTTACCACCAGCTCGCTACAAAAAAAACTTTCATCATGACCAGCCTGACTTCTTTTTTTAACTGCATCAGCTAACTGTACAAATACACCTAGTTTAGTGTGTGCTATAGAACCATTGCAACCTGTTACAACACCTGCTCGCGAAGCGCCAAGGTAGTCATAAGGCTTACCAGCTTTTTGTTGCTCTTCTGCAAATTCGCAAATCCACCCTGCAAAATTGGCATCTATAGATTTATGACGATATAAAGCTGCATAACTGGAGTTATATAATAAATCAGTTAAACGACCTTTTTTCATACCTCCATCACCTACAGCCTCAATTCCCATTCCATTCCCAACAGCAAGTAATGCATGACTATAACTGGAACAGGAGCCCACTTGAATGACTTTTGATTGAGTATGATCATTGCGGGTAACAATAATATCCGCTGGGCGAATATCACTAATATCAAATGTAGTTGGCTTGCTTTCAACATCAAGCTCAATTGTGGATGCGTTTGACATATATCCTCCTTAATTTATTTTTTAGTATTAGTCGCCGTATTAAAACCAACCGCAATGGGGGCTTGTGCATTACCGTCTTCGTCGTAAGGGGTATATTTTGCCTCTATATCCACAAAGCTGATTTTTATGGTTTCTAATGGGCGCGTCCCTTCTCTATTGGATGCTTTTACTTGATAATTACTGATCAACGCGTTTTTTAAGGTATATTCAATAAAGGGCTGAGCGCCTGAACCTGTGCCGGTTTTGGTTTGGGAAATTTTAATGGTTTTACCGCGGCCGCAGCAGGATTCGATAAAGATTTTGGGCGTGGCTTTATCCATATAGCGTGTAATCACTAAATCCGTAATCACAGCGTTTGAGCTTTCTCGATCACCTTGGGTCGATGTACTGGATGTAATTTGACGGGTTGTTCCCCATTGCCACTGGTTAATATCCAACCAGTCTTTATGATGTGTATCAGAAGCTTCGCCGGGAACGCCTTCAATATGCAAGAATGCTGACATTACTATAGTCCTCTATATCCATTGTCATTTTATTGTTCGATTACCTATGAACAGGGACACTATACAAAAACCAATTAATAACTTATAGTTATTTTTATTAAAAACAGTCGCCCTTTTCAACAAAAG
>JBOEHG010000072.1:0-52735 GCA_050633825.1 Cellvibrionaceae bacterium
TGTCCACCTGAAGTCAAACTCACGGATATTTATAAAGGGGTTACTCCTTTTATTATGTTGCAATTGATTGGTTTGGTTATTGTGATTGTTTGGCCGTCGTTAGTGACTTGGTTGCCTGCAACAGTTTACGCCAATTAAAAACGCTTGCTTTACCGCCTTAGCCACCTTTATGGTGGCTTTTTTTTGCTTAAAATTTATACCTCGTCAAAGCAACATCATTATCTAGATGCTTTTAATATACTATTCAAACTAATTGGAATTAGCATAAACTGAACTTACTGAGCAAAAACCACTCTCAGAGCCGTACTACTTATAACTTATAATAAATGAGGTAAACCTATGGATGCGCTTCAAACGCTTGCCAGCACTGTGATTCAATGGAGTGCCCTAACCTTACTGTTCGTACTAGGTCTTGGGATTCTCTATATTGCTATTTTATACATTATTGATGTCACCCAAACTGAGCAAACAATAAGACGTAACTACCCTGTCGTAGGTCGATTTCGTTATTTCTTCGAGCACTTAGGCGAGTTTTTTCGACAATACTTTTTTGCAATGGATAGAGAAGAGCTGCCTTTTAACCGTGCTGAACGCTCTTGGGCTTATCGCGCCGCAAAAAAAGTCGATACAACAATAGCCTTTGGCTCAACACGTTCACTTGATCAAGAAGGCGAACCAATTTTTATTAACTGCCCGTTCCCTACACTTGATCAAGATGCACTTGAGCCACAGCCGGTGACGATTGGTGAAGGCGTAGCCAAAAAGCCTTACACAACCAGAGCTTTGGTCAATATTTCAGGCATGAGCTACGGCGCCATATCAAAACCCGCTGTATTAGCCTTATCTAAGGGCGCCAAACAAGCTGGAATATGGATGAACACCGGTGAAGGTGGCTTGTCGCCTTATCATTTAGAGGGTGGCTGTGACATTGTTTTTCAAATAGGCACTGCAAAATATGGTGTTCGAGATGAAAATGGCAAATTAAGTAATGAAAAGCTAAAGAAAGTCGCCGAACATGCTCAAGTTAAAATGTTTGAAATTAAAATGAGCCAAGGTGCCAAACCCGGTAAGGGAGGAATGTTGCCGGGTGCAAAAATCACTAAAGAGATTGCCAATATCAGAGGCATCAATGTCGGTGAAGACTCAATCAGCCCAAATGGACATATTGATATCACTTGTGTTGATGACTTATTGGATATGATTAACCATGTTAGGGATGTCACTGAAAAACCAACCGGCTTTAAAATGGTCGTTGGTAGTTTAGATTTCTTCCATGACTTGTGTAAAAAAATTCATGACCGCGGCATTCAATCTGCACCTGACTTTATAACGCTGGATAGCTCCGATGGTGGCACAGGGGCAGCGCCTCAACCGCTTATGGACTATGTGGGCATGAATATCAAAGAAAGCCTACCCGAAGTTGTTGATATTATTACTATGTACGGCTTACGCCAACGCATAAAAATAATTTCGTCGGGCAAACTTATGACACCGGGTAAAGCCGCTTGGGCCTTATCCGCAGGTGCTGATTTTATTGTTTCGGCTCGCGGCTTTATGTTTGCACTCGGTTGTATTCAAGCTTTACAGTGCAACAAAAATACTTGCCCTACAGGTATTACAACCCACGATAAAGACTTACAACGTGGTTTAGTCCCCAAAGATAAAGCGATTCGAGTTGCTAACTACGCCAAAAAAATTACCTACGGCATAGGCCTAATCGCTCATTCTTGTGGTGTAAAACAACCCCGTGATTTATGTCGACATCATGTACGCATTATCGAACATGGCGCTCGCTCTCGGGTTTTTTCAGAGATTTACCCTACCCCCGAAATTAAACCAGAATATATCACTGTGAAAGAAGTCAGTTAAACGTATATAGTCTGCAATATTATCCTTAGCGAATCAGGTATAGATCTATACCTGATTCGCTTCACTCTTCATTTTCCTCTATTTTTTCTGCTTTTCTTCTGCTTCCCCTTTATCTCAAGGCTATTACATCTATTATTTTTTTATGGGTTTTGCAAAAACTATGTACAGAACTATACTCAAGAGACGTTTTCTTATGAATAAAACAGACTATGACGCAAGAGTTATCGGTTGAACAAAAAGCACACTTAGGGCGAATAGCCGCGAAGCAATTTCTGTCGATTACGGACAAATGGCAACTAACAGACGATGAGCGCCGTATTTTAGCGGGTGCAGCAACACGAACGACTATTTCTACATGGCGTAAGCGGGTGAAAAAATTAGAAGAGTTACAGCTAGGAAATGATACTTACGAACGCTTAATTTGTATTGCGAACATCGAACGCTCCCTCGAACACAATCAAATACCAGAGCCAGACGATATAGCGGCCTTAATTCGTGAACCTAAAGATGACCTTGGGTATCACAGTTTGTTGGAAAATATGCTCAACGGTAAGGTCATCGACCTATATCAGACAAAAGACTATATCGACCAAAAACGTTGTATAGAAACACCTTTGTAGCCAAGGACCGTAATGTCAACGATAAGCAGAACAAATAATAATGCAGGTTATTTAGCTTCTTTAAGGTCTAATGTAACGATCATAATGTGCTGAAGAAAGCGTATAGAAATCCTGCTCTAAAAACTGCTTTATTTGTTCTAAAGAAAAACGCTGCCATTGCGGCTTAAGCCTAAATCCAAACTCTTCCGGGGATTTAATTTGACTCGCACCATTACGTAATAATTCATACACCCAGCGACTACTGGAGAGTTCAGCATTGAATTTAATTTGCTGGTATTGCATTTGCTCCAACAAACATTGCTCATCAAAAATATCGATAATATTCGCAACCACCTGTTTTAAAAAACCATCCAAACGCTCAACAACCAAAGCTCTCTGCTCTTCTGTATAGCCATTCCAGTCAATTACCTCATGAGAAAAACGTTTACATCCACGGCAAACGGAATCACCAATACCTGTTGAACAAACACCGATACAGGGTGTTTTTACTTTTACTTGCAATGGATTTATCCCTCTTTAGTCAGATATATATTTTTTGGGTATAAACAAAGGCATCTATAATACCAAGATTCATAAATAAATGTGGTAAATTGCGACATCAAAACTTGCTACATGGAAATGAATGCTTTAGCCTTGTTCTTAAGTGTTTAACACAATAATAATGATTAAATGATGCCTATGAGAGTTTTTGTCATATCGATGACAATAGTTTTTTTCTTACTGTCAAATACAGTAGCAGCCTGCACAGGCATTCCTGTTCCACAAACCCATTCCCATGAACAACTTGTTAAGCGCACCGAGAATATCGTTCTTGCTAGAGCTTTTCGACCCCAGTTAGTTAATGGTGAGCTTCATACGGTTAAATTCTACGTAACCGATGTCCTCAAAGGTTCCCAAGAAGGTAATTTTGACCTTACTGGTTTTGCTGCCGATCAAAATAATGGCAATACTGATTTTAATAAACACAATGACCTGAAATTTTGGGCTTATTCAAATACCGGTAACTTTAAACGACTCGAAAATTGCAATCTTTATGGCTACTTTAAACAAGGTGAACAATACCTTATTTTTCTTGATGCGCCTTATCACCCACGCTCTTTCGAGATAGTTTCTTCGACCGATGATGCTTGGTACAAAGAGGTTATTGCTATTATTAATAAAGATTTACCCAAGGCAGCTATTGAAAACGACACCTCTACAAATCCAGGGGCTATACCAAACTCTACAGAAGAAGCACCTACATCACCTCTTGATAATTTACCGACTGCCACTGCTATTGAGTAGTATTTTTTCCGCTAATTCCACAAGGGTTTGCCTGATCCACTGATGCGCACTGTTATGGTGTAATATTGGACTCCAAACCATATTAATTTCAATTGGGTTAATGGTAAAAGGAGGATCAATAATGGCAAGCCCTGGATGATCCTTATAAGCTAAAGCTGCACGAGTTGGCATAGTTGCCACAAGGTTCGTTTGCTGTACTAATAATGGAATAATTTGATAGTGACGAGTAAAAACACTGATTTGCCTCTCATAACCTAAATCCGTTAAGGCATTATCTACCCAACCACGATCACTAGACTGCGACATACCCGTTCCAACACCAATGCCGGTTTTACTAACCCAAATATGGGAAGCATCCAGATAGTTTTCGAGTGTATTACTATCAATAAGCGAATGTCCTTCAGTCAACAAACAAGAAAAGCTATCCTGCCATATGGTCCGTTTGTAGAAGGATTGTGGAATAGAATCAAAACGGTTAATAGCCAAGTCAATCGCCCCCTTTTCCAAGTCCTGAAAACTACCATCACTCAATGTCAAAATATCGAGAGATAAACCCGGGGCATGGCTCTGTAAATATGCCACTAGTGATGAAATTAATGTACCTTCAACATAGTCACTCACTAGAATACGGAATACACGCTGGCTATTGGCGGGGTCAAAGCTTTCTTTGGGCGAAAGCGCTTCTTCTGCAGCACCCAAGGATTGGCGGACCAACGGTTCTAATTCGAGCGCTTTCTCTGTCGGCTCCATTCCTTGGGTTGTTCTCACCAACAACGGGTCTCCAAAATGGTGACGCAACCGTTTTAGACTATTGCTCATGGCTGGTTGACTAATATTGAGTTTTTCAGCTGCACGAGACACATTACGCTCACGCATTAATACATCAAAGCAAACAAGTAAATTTAGATCAAAAGTATCAACATTCATGGTTGTTGGCATCCACAGCCACTCTATAATAGTAAGGCTTATTCAAAGCCTTTGGCTTAGTAAGCTCTGATTATAAATGAAAAATTTACTTTTACGTAACGCTATAATTATAATGAATAGTAGCTATTGACTAAAACCTTTAGGTTTACTGGTCGGCAAAGGTAGAATAAACGCCTAACACAGTGACATTGCTAGCATTTTGAGTAATTTCACCAATACTTACGTATCTAATAAGAGGACACACCGTGCTAGACCTTTCTTTCTAGCACTTTGATCGATTTCACCACTACTTACCTATACAAATAAGAGGACAACACAGTGCTAGAAGCCTATCGCCAACATGTTGAAGAACGTGCCGCACAGTCAATTCCACCCAAACCATTGGACGCTGAGCAAGTAGCCGGTTTGGTCGAACTCTTAAAGAACCCACCTGTAGGTGAAGAAGAAACGCTTGTTGAGCTAATCAGTAGCCGTGTTCCTCCCGGTGTTGATGAAGCTGCTTATGTAAAAGCAGGATATCTATCTGCGATCGCCAAGGGTGAAGAAGCCTGTTCTCTTATTAGTCGTGAAGAAGCCGTTAAATTACTTGGTAATATGCATGGTGGTTATAATATTGTCACCCTAGTTGAGTTACTGGACGATTCGGCTTTAGCAGGCGTTGCTGCCATTGAATTAAAGCATACCTTACTTATGTTCGATGCATTCCATGACGTCGAAGAAAAAGCAAAAGCGGGCAACGAGCATGCGAAAGCCGTTATACAATCGTGGGCCAATGCAGAGTGGTTTACTAGCCGCGATAAAGTCGCAGAAAGCATTAAAGTCGCTGTCTTTAAAGTCACCGGTGAAACCAATACCGACGACTTATCCCCTGCGCCAGACGCATGGTCCCGCCCCGATATCCCGCTACATGCACGGGCAATGTACAAAATGACCCGTGATGGTCTCACACCTGAAGAACACGGTGCTATCGGACCAATGGCTAAAGTTGAAGAAATTCAAAGTAAAGGCATTCCAGTGGCATTTGTTGGTGATGTTGTTGGTACAGGTTCTTCACGTAAATCAGCAACCAACTCAGTGCTATGGTTCTTCGGTGATGATATGCCAGGCGTACCTAATAAACGCGGTGGTGGTATTTGTATCGGTGGTAAAGTCGCTCCTATTTTCTATAACACAATGGAAGATGCCGGCGCTCTCGTATTTGAAGCACCTGTTGATGCTATTGGTATGGGTGACATTATTGAAATCCGCCCTTATGATGGCAAAATTTTAGATGAAAATGGCAATATTATCAGTGAGTTCGAGCTAAAATCTGATGTATTACTTGATGAAGTGCAAGCCGGTGGCCGCATCAATTTAATTATCGGTCGAGGTTTAACGACAAAAGCACGCGAATCACTCGGTCTACCTGTTAGTGACCTATTCCGTGTGCCTGAACCACCCGAAAGTAGTGACAAAGGCTTTACTCTAGCGCAAAAAATGGTAGGTAAAGCCTGTGGTGTGGATGGCATTCGCCCAGGCACCTACTGCGAGCCCAAAATGACAACTGTGGGTTCTCAGGATACGACTGGCCCGATGACCCGTGATGAGCTTAAAGATTTGGCGTGCCTCGGTTTTTCTGCCGACCTAACAATGCAGTCATTTTGCCATACGGCCGCTTACCCAAAGCCAGTTGATATCGACACACAACACCATTTACCTGATTTTATTATGACTCGCGGTGGTGTTTCACTGCGCCCAGGCGATGGCATTATTCATTCTTGGCTAAACCGTATGCTACTACCCGATACTGTTGGAACCGGTGGAGATTCCCATACACGTTTCCCTATGGGCATCTCCTTCCCCGCTGGCTCTGGACTTGTTGCCTTTGCTGCAGCAACGGGTGTTATGCCTCTGGATATGCCTGAATCCATTCTCGTTCGCTTTAAAGGCGAAATGAAACCTGGTATTACATTGCGCGATTTGGTACACGCTATTCCCTACTATGCCATTAAACAAGGCTTACTCACTGTCGAGAAAAAAGGAAAGAGAAATATTTTCTCCGGACGTATTTTGGAAATTGAAGGCTTAGATAACCTCACCGTTGAACAAGCGTTTGAATTATCCGATGCTTCTGCCGAGCGTTCGGCTGCTGGCTGTACTATCAAGCTTTCAGAAGAAACTATTGCTGAATATCTCCGCTCTAACATTACCTTGCTACGCTGGATGATTAGCGAAGGTTACGGTGATGTACGTACGATAGAACGGCGTGTTCGCAATATGGAAAGTTGGCTAGAAAATCCAGAGTTAATGGAAGCAGACAGCGATGCCGAATACAAAGAAATTATTGAAATTGATTTAGCCGAAGTAACAGAGCCTATCGTCTGTTGCCCTAACGACCCAGATGACGCCAAACGTTTATCGGAAGTCGCTGGTGATAGTGTACAGGAAGTCTTTATCGGCTCTTGTATGACAAACATAGGTCACTTCCGAGCAACCGGTAAACTGTTAGAGAACAACACTAAGCCTTTGGAAACACGCTTTTGGTTATGCCCACCCACCAAGATGGATCAACATACATTAATGGAAGAAGGATATTACAATATTTATGGCCGTAACGGTGTCCGCACAGAAATGCCGGGCTGCTCTTTATGCATGGGCAACCAAGCGCGGGTTGAACCCGGGGTAACGGTATTATCAACCTCTACCCGTAACTTCCCTAATCGATTAGGAGATGGCGCTAATGTTTACCTAACATCGGCAGAACTTGCCGCTGTCGGTGGTATTTTAGGACGCTTACCTTCCGTTGAAGAATACATGGAATACGCGATGAAAATTGACTCTATGTCAGATGAAATATTCCGTTATATGAACTTCGATCAAATTGAGTCTTTTCAAAAAGGGGCTGAAGAAGGTGAAAGAATTGCGGCAGTACAAATTCAGGATGTTGCTGTTTAGTATTCAATAATTTATTTATCTAGATAAATAGACGCAAAAAAAAAGCCGCAAAGAAATTCACTTTTGCGGCTTTTTTTATTGATACATTAAAAACTACGGTGCAGTTATTAACCAACAAGTCTAATCGGTTGAGCTGTTGGCTCTGTAGTTAACTCTTCCGCAGGTGGAACAAAATCAGTTAAGTTAATGCCGTCTACAGCTTCTTGGTATTCTTCAATGGTGGGGAAGCGACCCAAGATAGTTGATAGTACCACTAGCGGCGTAGAACCAAGAAGTGACTCACCTTTTTTCTCTCCAGCGTCACCTACAACACGGCCTTGGAACAAGCGCGTTGATGTAGCGATGACCGTATCACCTGGCTCTGCTTTTTCTTGGTTACCCATACATAAGTTACAACCTGGGCGCTCAAGATAAAGGATATTGTCGTACTTGGTACGTGCTTCGCCTTTTGGCTTGGCATCGTCAAATTCAAAGCCAGCGTACTTAGCTAAAATTTCCCAATCGCCTTCGGCTTTTAGTTCGTCAACAATATTGTAAGTCGGTGGAGCAACAACCAATGGCGCTTTAAATTCAATCTCCCCATATTTTGCTTCAAGGTTACGAAACATTTGCGCGATGATTTGCATATCACCTTTATGCACCATACATGAACCCACAAAACCAAGGTCAACAGACTTGCCATCATAGTAAGATACAGGGCGAATCACATCGTGTGTGTAACGTTTGGATACATCATCGTTGTTTACATCCGGGTCAGCAATCATAGGCTCAATGATTTCATCAAGGTCGACGACTACTTCAGCGTGATATTTTGCATTATTATCTGGTGCAAGCGCAGGCTGTTCACCCGATTTGATACCAGAAATGCGCTTATCAGCAAGTGCAACTAAACCCGCAAGGGTTTGTGCTTCATTATCCATGCCTTTATCGATCATGATTTGAATTCGGCTCTTCGCCAATTCTAAAGAACCAATCAGAGTTTCATCATTAGAAATACAGATAGAAGCCTTCGCTTTCATTTCTGCAGTCCAGTCAGTAAAGGTAAAGGCTTGGTCAGCTAGTAGTGTACCGATATGCACTTCGATTACACGGCCTTGGAAAACATTCTCACCTCTAAATTGCTTCAGCATTTGCGCTTGAGTGGCATGTACCACATCACGGAAATCCATGTAGCCTTTCATATTGCCTTTGAAGGTCACTTTTACAGACTCAGGGATAGGCATAGCCGCTTCACCCGTGGCGAGTGCAAGACCAACCGTGCCAGAGTCAGCACCAAAAGCGACTCCTTTAGACATACGCGTATGCGAGTCGCCGCCAATAATAATTGCGCGATCATCAACAGTAATGTCATTCAATACTTTGTGAATAACGTCAGTCATTGCATGGTATTGGCCTTTAGGATCACGGGCAGTGATCAAGCCAAACTTATTCATAAAACTCATTAGTTTAGGAATATTTGCTTGTGCTTTTTTATCCCAAACCGAGGCAGTGTGACAACCAGATTGGTAAGCGCCATCAACACTGGGAGAGATCACAGAAGCAGCCATTGCTTCTAACTCTTGCGCTGTCATTGGACCCGTTGTGTCCTGAGAACCAACAATATTCACTTTAACGCGAACGTCAGAACCCGCGTGTAGGTTTTCTTGTGTGCTTACACCTAGTGCATTGCGATTAAAGATTTTTTCAACCGCCGTTAGGCCTTGGCCTTCATTAGAGATTTCTTTAGATGGCGCGTAGACTTGAGGAGCATCGACCCCCAAAATACCTGCTGCAATCGTTTGTAATTTCTTCCCGAAGACAACAGCATAAGAACCACCCGCCTTCATGAATTCTACTTTTTGCGGAGTGAATGCAGAACTTACATCAACAAGCTCTTTACCTCCGTTGTAAAGTTTTTTCTCTTTAGTGTCGATGGTTAATACTGTGCCAGTAGCTACCGAGTAGGCTTCCTCTAACACCGAATCGCCGTTTTCATCAGTAACTACATTACCTTCGACGTCGACTTTCTTAACCCAGTTTTTCAGGTCAAGACCAATACCACCCGTTACACCAACAGTGGTCAAGAAGATGGGCGAGATACCGTTAGTCCCTGCAACCACAGGTGCAATGTTTACAAATGGAACATAAGGACTGGCCTGTTTACCCGCCCAAAGTGCAACGTTGTTCACACCCGACATACGTGAAGAACCCACACCCATGGTGCCTTTCTCAGCAATTAACATGACTTTTGCGTTAGGGTACTGCTTTTGGAGCGCAACAATTTCCTGCTGGGCTTCCGGAGTGATCATACATTGGCCGTGCAATTCCCGGTCTGCACGTGAGTGGGCCTGATTACCCGGAGAAAGTAAATCTGTTGAAATATCACCTTCGCCCGCAATATAAGTTACCACATCAATTTTTTCATCGATCTCAGGAAGCTTGGTAAAGAACTCAGCTTTGGCATAGCTTTCAAGAATGCCTTTAGCAACTTCATTGCCTGCTTTGTAGGCAGCTTCAAGTCGTCCAGTATCAGCTTCATACAAGAATACTTGTGTTTTTAGTACCTCAGCAGCGGATTCAGCAACTGACGCATCATCAGATAAAGCCAAATCAAGAAGAACCTCAACTGAAGGACCACCTTTCATATGGGATAAAAGCTCAAAAGCAAAGGACGGTGATATTTCTTGAACAGAAGATTCACCCAAAATAACTTCTTTTAAAAATTTGGCCTTTACACCAGCAGCACTCGTTGTTCCCGGCAGGGTGTTATATATGAAGAATTTGAGGGAATCCTCACGATACTCATGTTCAGTATCTTTAATCTGGGCGATAAGCTCTTCTACCAATTCAGCAGTGTCAATGGGCTTAGGGTTCAGCCCTTCACTCTTACGGCTCTCAATTTCTTCCATATATTCTACATACAAACTCATAAACACCTCTTGCTGATAGCAATAGACTAATAACAATATCGTTAGTGGGGGAAAATTTGTGGTTATTTTACCTGATTTTTTATGTGCGACTAATCACTCAGCTGAATAAGCATTATTCATCTTAATGATAGTAGATAGATAAACTAATTATCTAGCTTATATTAGCCAATAAGATCAATTATTCAACAATATAAACGTTATCAGGCTCTATAAAGGATATTTATTCAATAATTACTCTTTTTCAGAACCTGTCTTTCTAGCTACGCTGTCACTAGCAAAACAAGTAGAGCTCATGGTGACATGCATAGAGTCAAGCTCAAGCGTAAGGCTGGCATTCATTGACGTCAAAAACTGTTTTTGTAACTCATAGGCCAACACTTCAGATTGTCTTTTACAGTCGTAGGAATCTAATAATCCAGATACATTTTGATGGTGATGAATAAGCTCATGTAAGACAATGGATATCCCTTGCATTCGAGTCAAATCAACTCTATTGGAAATATAAATTTTCTTCTCTTCCCAATTATAAAGGCCATATGCGTCCATACCCGACATATCAACCATCTCTGAATGCCTTACAACCTCAACTCGAGGGAAGCTATTAAGGTTAACATCAGTATTTAATGCTAACCATTCTATTAATATTGCAACTACAATTTCCATAAGCACCTCACTAAGGTCAATGACCATTGAGTTAGAGTCGCTTACACCTAATAATGTTATCTACAAAAATATACTTAATGTTAAGTAAAGTTATAATATCCCCTATATTGAGTTTAGTTTAGATAAGTAATAACACAAGCAAGAGCTGTTACTGATATTTATCACTAAAAAATATTGAGGGGAAATATCGAAAGAAATCAAAATAAGCTAATAACTTTCTTTCAAGTAACGATCTTTAATATGCTGTAAGAAAAATTCTGGGTTAGTATGTTCACCACTTGCTTTTTCAATCAAATCTTGAGAAGAAAAGAAACTACCATGCTGCCAAATATTTTCCCTTAACCACTCTCGAATAAAACTTACATCACCTTTCGACAACAACTCTTGCCAATCAGGCTCAATACTTTTAATTGTAGCAAAAAGCTGCGCTGCATTTAATGCACCTATGGTATAAGAAGGGAAATAACCAAAAGCACCATAAGTCCAATGTATATCTTGCAAACAACCATCTTTAAAATTATTTTTAGTCTCTAAACCTAGGTACTGTGACATTTTATCATTCCACATATCGGGAATATCAGTGGCGTCTATTGCACCATTAATTAATGCACTCTCTATTTCATAACGAAGTACAATATGCATAGGGTAAGTCACTTCATCTGCATCAACTCGAATATAACTAGGTTCTACTCGTGTATATTCATGCCATAATTGCTCTGCTGAATAGTCTTTTGTAGCTGGTAAATATTGATGCGCCTTATTGATTAAAAACCGTGTAAATGGTTTTGCAATAAAGAGTTGCTTTTCAAATAATAGGCTTTGGCTTTCATGGATACACATACTCAAAGAACTACCAACGGGTAAACCATCCCACTCTTCTGGTAATCCAGCCTCATAACTGGCATGCCCTGTTTCATGGGCTGTTGCCAGTAATGCTTGTAAGAATTCATTCTCATTATAACGAGTACAAATACGATGATCACCTCTTACACCAGTACTGAAAGGGTGTGTACTGATATCTAAGCGGCCTGCATCAAAGTTAAAACCCAATATTCTCGCGGCTTCTTTATTCAGCTCGTGTTGAGAATCTATATCAAAATGGCCATTAACATTCTTCTTTGGCCTATTTCTTTGTACTGCCATTACTTGTTGAATTAAAGGAGGCAAATCAGACCTTAGCCGTTCAAAAACATCAGCAATAAACGTATTTGAATCCCCATGACAATATAAATCTAACAAAGCATCGTAAGGAGTTGTAAACGCTGTTGGATTTGCCTCTTGACGAAGCCCTGCTTCTTCTTTTGATAATTTCAATACTGGTTTAAAGTTCTTAAGGAATCCAGTCCAGTCATTATCAACTCGTTGCTGTCGCCAAGCATATTCACATTGAGAACCCGCTAATGTTTGCGCTTGAACAAAATCAGAGGGTAAACAGCTAGCCTGTTGCCAACTGCGCTTCATTTTTGACAGACTTACTTTTTCAGTGGAATTTAACGCTTCGTTTGCAGCCTCTTCTATCCAGTCCGCAACAGCAGGCGCGGTTAATAATTCATGTGCTAAAGTTGATAGCTCAGCCATGGCGTTACTGCGAGCACTATTACCATTTTGTGGCATCATCACTGACTGATCCCATGATAAAAAGGTTAAGCTGTGATTAACATTGTGGATACGCCTAAAACGTTCCACTAATCTTTGATAATAATGATTAGCCATAGAATACTCTCAAAGCAATAGTAAGTATTGATCAAATGCTAATGCTATAGGAATAGAGCAAATAGAGAAAACTATTTTTCCAGTAAATAATGATAATCGCTACCAATAAAGCTATTCTATACTTATGGGCAAATACACATTAGTGATTGATCAAGGCGGGCACAGTACCCGCGCCATTGTTTTTAATAAAAAAGGGCAACCTCTTGCCTATAGCAGCGAACCTATTTTAGATGCACTACCCTCCACTACTGGGTGGATAGAATACGCGCCAGAATCAATTATACAATCAACAAAAACGCTATTAGAGCGATTATTAAGCCAATTAAAGTCCAAGCAACTAGCAAAGATACACGCATGCAGCATCATTGCTCAACGCTCTAGCATTATTGCCTGTAACAAAAATGGTTCCGCCATTGGCCCGATGATTAGCTGGCAAGATACTCGTAACAACACATGGTTAGCAGAGCAGGATTTCGACATCACCCTACTCCAAGAAATAACAGGTTTGCGATTAAACGCCCACGCGGGAGCCAGTAAAATGCGTTGGCTATTGGACCACGATAAACGTATTCAAAAACATGCAGAAAAAAAAGACCTTGTCTTTGTTCCTTGGGGCGCTTATTTTTTAGCCCAATTAACTGATAAAGAATATAGCCAAAAACACAGTGTTGTGACTGACCCCATTCTCGCATCACGGACAGGACTCACTGAATATGGTCAACTGAAGTGGTCAGAACAACTACAAACCCTATTTAACATTCCGAGTAATACCTTACCTCCTATCGTGCCAACCACGTATGACTATGGCTATTTATCGCTAGGAGAGCTATCAATACCTATAAAGTTGTTAGGAGGCGATCAAAATTTTATCCCTTATGCCTATGGAAAAAGTGCGATGGAAAATGCTGCTTTTCTAAACATTGGGACAGGTGCCTTTATTCAAGCGAAGGTTACTTTAGATAAAGCCAAGAATGACCCTCTTTTACTAACAGCGGCAGAAATTGAAACTAAGAAGAAATTAAATAGAATCAAGGAAGGTACTATTAATGCTGCAGCAACAGCACTCGACTGGTGGCAAGAGCAATTGCCTCGCCCTTATTCATTCGATGAATTAAATACCTTACTAAAAACAAATGATATAGCTCCCCTCTTTATTAATACACTCGCAGGAACAGGATCACCCTATTGGCTAGCTAAATCGCCTGCAAAGTTTATTGGAGACAGTCAAGTCGCTTACACTAATGAACAAAAAACGATTGCCATTATCGAGAGTATCATTTTTGGCGTAGTCATTAATTTAGGCTACATTAAAAAAACCAATCCACAGATTGATAACATTATTATCAGTGGCGGTTTATCTAAAATTGATGCTCTATGTCAAACATTAGCCAATTTAGCTAAACTATCTGTCATTCGATATAAAGACAGTGAAGCCTCTGCACGTGGAGTCGTTTTTTATTTAAATGATATAGATCACTACAAACCTAAAGAACCACCTCAGCGATTTACGCCTAATAACGAAGAAGCTGCAATAGTATCTAACCGCCTGCAAGACTATAAAGACCAAATGGAAAAGCGCTTACAAAACTGAGGCCATTAGTTACTGGCCTATAGTTAAGCACTCAAGAAATTATAGGGTAACCAAGATTAAGCTGTATTAATGTAATTGCGTAAAGTAAAAAGCTTGCTAATAAAAGAGTAACAACCCACAACTTAAGGGGTTTTACCATAGTGTAGAGTGATTTTACCAGAGCATTTTCAGCTAACCGAGGTTCATTAGATTCTACTAAAATGATAATTGAAGCAAGAACCATAAACACGCCTGAAACCACCGCAGCTATTCCCCAAAAAATGCTGAGATGACGCAGACCAAACCATAAAAAGTTCCACAAGCCCATCAACAATAAACCATAAGCAATATAGTATATTAGTTGATTATTTTTTTTAGCCTTTAACAACGGCAATGGTGACAACACTAATAAACCCAACAGCATAAATACTGTAACAACAATCCCCATATTCTCACCTCATTCAATTAGATAATATTATCAATATCAATTTTTGATTTTCGCCTAAAGTCACTATCAATAATATCAAGTAGTTTTTTAGCGCTTGAGCGCCATGCGGTTAACTTACCACCATAGATAGACACAATATGATTTGTTCTATGAAAAATAGTATCTCTGGAACGCAAAAATGCCTTCTTTTCAGATGCAGGCAATACTCTAAGACCACAAAAGCTCGATTCCACCTCAAACTTTAGATTTGGAAAATAATGAACCACCACATCAGTTAGGTAAGTTATCTCTTCTTCAGTTGCAACTGCAGCTTCTGGCTTCCCTTTATGAAGTAGTTCTGTTGTTCCAACCATTGTTTTACCTTTCCAAGGCAAACAAAAAACCACCCTATTATCAAACGGTGCTTCAAGATAAAAACATTTATCATTAACTGCTGCTGAGATAATAATATGACTACCCTGAACAAGATCAACTGCCAGTATCTTATCCGTAACATTTAAGCATTTTAAAACAGCATTAACCCAAGGGCCTGTCGCATTAACAACTATGTGGCAATTAATTCTTTGCTCCTGACCTTCAATCGATATAGTTAACTGAGGGGTTTTATCATCGACCTTAGAAGAAAGACATTCCGTTCGTTCAAAACAATCCACTCCTGCTTTTTTTGCCTCTGACACTATATATTGCGTTAAAGCTTCATCATCAGTTTGAGCATCTTGATAAGCAAACATACATTCAAGGTTTTCAGACATTAAATCTGAAAAAGAATTCTCTTTTTTAGATAAAATATCCTTTCTGGTAATTTTTTTGTAACTACTGTATTTCCCCCTGCCCGACAATAGCTTATAGAGCCATAAACCAAAGTGAACTTGCCACGCTTTAAAATGGCCCCCTTTATATATAGGAATGTAAAACCAATTAGGTTTTACTAATGCTGGCATTTTTTCAAGCATCCAGTTACGCTCTTTCAAACATTCATAGACCAGTTTGAATTGTCCGGTTTGTAAATAACGTAAACCACCGTGAATAAGCTTGCTGGATTTAGATGAAGTACCCGAGGCCCAAGTGTTTTTTTCAACTAACAATACGGAATAACCCGCTTTTTTGGCCAGTAATGCAGTACTAGCACCTTGTATACCACCACCAATAACAATAATGTCATACTGTGATTTTACGGACGGTTTTATCAAGGACGAACTCAAAACTTTACTCATGAATTACTTAACAAAGCTCTTATATGAAAGGTTTCAACAGCTGCTGCTCCTCGCTCTAACAATTGACTGGCAATCAGTGGATAACGGACTTCATAAACCATAATCGGCTTATCAGCAACAATCGCCTCTTTCGTTGGGATTCGGGTATAGTTAATAAAACCATAATCAGCATTCGCTTCTTGCAAGAGGTGGTTACGTTTATCCCAATCACGAAATACAAGTGCGGTTTTGAGAAAGCCCTCTTCTTTCGCCCGTTTTACAGATGACAAATCAAAACTAATATAAACAATATTATCAGGAATAGAAACCAGTGTTTTTTGCAAGGATTGAAAACAAGCATCCTGCCCATGTGCATTTAGGCTCTCCTCTTTCATTTCGAGGAAGAAGGTAATTTGCGGGTGTTTTTTAATAATAGGAAGCAATTCATCCAAAAACTCAATTGGATTATAAGTAAAACGACTGGCTAAACGTTTAGGCTCTTTAACAAAAAACGCTGTAAGCTCATCTCTATTAAAATCTATAATAGATTTTTCAACACCGCTAAGACGAAGCATCTCAATATCGTGATATAAAACCACTTCTTTATCTTTTGTTAACTGTAAATCAAACTCAATATTTGTTGCCCCAGCGGCAATCGCATCCAATATTGCAAGTAAACTATTTTCTGGAAATTGATCTTGGTGCCCGCGATGAGCGACCAGCTTTGATGCAGGTATTTTCATTTATTGTTGTCCGACAGTATGATTCGAATGCTACTTCAGTCATGGTTTAGTCGATGTGTTGTACACAGATACCCCCCTCCTGGAGGCCATTAACGCATCCTAGTAGTATATTACGGTGTCTGATTATACTTTCATCATCATATTCGCAACATCGAGCATTCTCAATGAGAATGCCCACTCATTATCATACCAGCTCATCAATTTGAGCTGAGTGTCAACTGTCGCCGTATGATTTGCATCAAAAATACTGGAGGCGGTATGGCACTTAAAATCAACGGATACTAAAGGCTTATCCATATAAGCCAAGATACCGTGTAAACCACCATTCTCGACGCTTTGCTCTGTTGCTGCTTGAATATGTTGATGAATGGTATCAATTGAACTCATCGTTTCGGGGATTATATACAAATCAACGAGAGAAACATTGATTGTCGGCACACGAATTGCCATACCGTGTAACTTGCCTTCCAATTCTGGCAAAACTAAACCAACCGCTTTCGCGGCCCCAGTTTTAGTTGGAATCATCGATTGAGTTGCCGAGCGCGAGCGATAAAAATCTCCTCCTACTTTGTCGATTAAATTTTGATCATTCGTGTACGAATGAATCGTTGTCATCATTCCAGATTGAACACCTACCGTTTTATTGAGTACCTTTAATAAAGGAGCTAAACAGTTGGTGGTACAAGACGCATTAGAAACTATCAAGTCATCTGCTGTTAACAATTCATGATTAACGCCATAAACAATGGTTTTATCAGCACCAGTACAAGGCTGGCTTACCAACACTTTCTTAGCACCGGCCGCAAGATGCTGGCTGGCCAGCTCTCGATTCGCGAAATGGCCGCTGCATTCCAAACAAACGTCAATAGCCAATGACCTCCATGGCAATTCCGAGGGATCCTTATGGGACGATAAATGAATAGCATGCCCGTTAACCTCCATCGTATCATCATGGCATTCAACGGAGTGCCGGAATTCACCTAACGTGGAGTCATACTGTGTGAGGTGGCACATAAGCTCATTATCAGTTAAATCATTGATTGCTATGATTTCGTACTGATCTTGTAGATCATTCTCAAAAATGGCACGTAAAATACAGCGTCCAATACGACCATAACCATTAATTGCTAAACGCATGCCCATCTCCAATCACTGTCACTTGAATTCTTACTGCTGCTTAAACCGCCACCTAACTTAAGCCGCTACCTAAAAAGTATAGTTCAGGCAAAGTCAGGCGATTAAAAAAATATATGGAGTCTATGATTCTATTTAATTTTCTTGTTCTACCCATAGTAATTTACTCTTTCGCCTACAAAACGTTAGAATGTTGTTTTGCAGGACGCACACATCTAACAATAATCAAATAAATCATAGGAGAACACGATGCGAATTGGTGTACCCAAAGAGATATTCGCAGGCGAAAGCCGTGTAGCGACCACCCCAGAAGCTGCGCAACAACTACAAAAACTCGGTTTTTCTGTTGCCATAGAGACAACAGCAGGTGAAGCCGCTAAATTACGCGATGATGAATATGAAGCCGCTGGCGTTAGTATTGTAAGCTCTACCGAAGACTTGTGGAAAAATTCAGATATTATTCTCAAAGTCAGAGCACCGGAAGCCCATGAGATTGATTTTTTAAGCGCTGGGCAAATCATCATTTCATTTATGGCACCAGCACAAAACCCCGAATTACTGCAACAACTCGCCGATAAAAAAGTAACTGCATTGGCAATGGAAACCATCCCTCGCCTTTCACGCTCTCAAAAAATGGATGCCTTAAGCTCAATGGCCAACATTGGTGGCTACCGCGCGATTGTTGAGGCAGCACAACATTTTGGCCGATTTTTTACTGGCCAGATTACGGCTGCGGGTAAAGTACCTCCAGCAAAAGTACTTGTCATCGGCGCTGGCGTTGCCGGGCTTGCTGCCATTGGCACAGCAAAAAGTATGGGCGCCATTGTACGCGCTTTCGATACACGCCCTGAAGTCAAAGAACAGGTTGAAAGTATGGATGCTGAATTCCTCATGCTGGAATTCGAAGAAGACGGTAGTGGTGAAGGTGGCTATGCCAAAACCATGAGCCAAGAGTTTATTGATGCTGAAATGGCTTTATTTGCTGAACAGGCAAAAGAAGTCGATATTATTGTGACCACTGCACTCATCCCAGGAAAACCTGCCCCCGAACTCATTACTGAAGACATGGTTAAGTCCATGCGTGAAGGCAGCGTCATTGTCGATCTGGCAGCGGCAATGGGCGGTAATTGTAAATTAGCAGAAGCCGATAAAGTAGTTGTTAAACATGGCGTTAATATTATTGGCTACACCGATTTACCCAGTCGCTTACCAACACAAGCAAGTCAATTATACGCAACTAATCTACGCCATTTATTAAGTGACATGACCCCCGAAAAAGACGGAAAAGTCATTGTAGATTTTGATGATGAAGTCGTCAGAGGTGCAACAGTGGTAAAAGAAGGCGAAATTACTTTCCCTCCCCCGCCACCAAAATTATCAGCTGCACCAGCTAAAAAGCCAGAACCCAAAATAACTGAACCGGTGGCAGAAAAAGAACCCAGCAAACTGCGTCCTTGGGTTCCATTTATTGTGGGTGGCTTAGCATTGTGGGGCTTGGGATCAGTCGCGCCAGAATCTTTTATGGCACACTTTACAGTATTTGTATTAGCTTGTTTTGTTGGTTACATGGTAATTTGGAATGTATCACCTTCTTTACATACACCACTAATGAGTGTCACTAATGCGATCAGTAGCATTATTATCATTGGCGCATTATTACAAATTTCTTCTCCAGATCCTTGGGTTATTTGGCTAGCGGGCATCGCAGTCTTAATCACCAGCATTAATATTGTTGGCGGTTTTGCGGTTACCCAACGCATGCTAGACATGTTTAGAAAATAATAAGCTTAGAAAATAATAGGCTTAATAAAAGAAAGCACTCAGAATTGAAAAATGGAGAAAAAGAATGTCTCAAGGTTTAATTAATGTTGCTTACATCGGTGCAACCTTATTATTTATACTGGCACTCGGTGGCTTAAGCAAGCAAGAAACAGCACGCCGTGGTAATTTATTCGGCATTATTGGTATGGGCTTAGCGCTAGCTGTCACCGTTATTGGTCTAGTAACAAATAACTACCCTCTACTCATTGGCGCTTTAGTCATTGGTGGCAGTGTCGGTTTATTACTGGCTAAAAAAGTTGAAATGACCCAAATGCCAGAACTTGTTGCTATTTTACATAGCTTAGTCGGTTTAGCAGCTGTGCTTGTGGGTTACGCAAACTTTTTAAGTCACGCCGTCGAATATACTGGTATTGAAAAAACAATACATGATATTGAAACCTATATCGGAATCCTCATTGGTGCCCTCACCTTTTCTGGCTCCGTAGTTGCCTACTTAAAACTCAGCGGCAAATGGGGTGGTAAGCCTTTGTTATTGCCAGCACGTCATTGGCTTAATCTTATTTTATTATTACTCGCCATTTATTTTGGTATTCAATTTGTCAACGAAGCTGCGCAAGGTGGAGGTTTATTTTCACTTACTGCGATGACTATTATCGCTCTACTTTTTGGTATTCATATGGTTGCCGCTATTGGCGGTGCCGATATGCCAGTCGTTGTTTCTATGTTAAACAGTTATTCCGGCTGGGCAGCAGCAGCGCTTGGATTTATGCTATCGAATGACTTATTGATTGTTGTCGGTGCACTCGTTGGTAGTAGCGGTGCTATTTTGTCCTATATTATGTGCCGAGCAATGAACCGTAATTTTATTTCTGTTATTGCTGGCGGTTTTGGTGGAGCAAGTTCTACTAGCAGCTCTGAAAATACAGAGATCGAAGGTGAAGTAACGGCGACAACCGTCGAAGAAGTGGCTGATATGGTATCAACAGCAAAAGAAATCATGATTATTCCCGGCTATGGCATGGCTGTCGCTCAAGCACAACATATGGTTAGTGATATTACAAAAACCTTAAGGAAAAAAGGCGTTAATGTTCGTTTCGGTATTCACCCTGTTGCCGGTCGTATGCCTGGACATATGAATGTACTTCTTGCAGAAGCCAAAGTCCCTTATGATATTGTTTTTGAAATGGATGAAATTAACGAAGACTTCAATAATGTTGATGTCTCTATTGTTATTGGCGCCAATGATATTGTTAACCCTGCCGCACAAGAAGTGCCTGACAGCCCCATTGCTGGAATGCCGGTTTTAGAACCATGGTTAGGAAAAACAACGGTTGTATTGAAACGTGGCATGGCAGCAGGTTATGCAGGTGTCGAAAATCCACTGTTTTATAAAGAAAATAGTCGTATGCTATTTGGTGACGCTAAAGAAAGTCTGGAAAAATTATTTAAATTGGTAAGTTAACTTTTTATTATTACCAATAACCCCAAAAGCCTGACAGTAGTGATTAATGTCAGGCTTTACTATTTCAATTATTGAACAATACCTTCTACACAATATCTTCTAAATAACGTTTAATATCCGTTTGAACACACTCTAAGGTCTGCCCTGCATCAACAACTTTATAACGTTCTGCGCCTGAGCGAGCTCGTTCAAGGTAGGCAGTTCTGACACGCTCAAAAAAATCAATTTCTTCACTTTCAAATCGATCAAGTGCTGCTCGCTGACTAGCACGTGCCAAACCTAATTTAACATCAATATCCAAATAGAATGTTATATCGGGCTGAACTTCTTTCTGTACCGTTTTTTCAAGTTGAAGGATTAATTGCTGATCAAGCCCTCTGCCTCCACCCTGATAAGCATAAGTTGAATCAGTAAAACGATCACATAGAACCCATTTACCCTCGCTAAGAGCTGGTAAAATCACTTGCTTAAGATGCTGAGAACGTGCTGCAAACATTAATAGCAGTTCAGCAGTTTCATCCATTGTTTCATCGCGCTTTTGCAATAACAATGCTCTAATCTCTTCTGCCAATGGAGTGCCACCAGGTTCACGCGTCATTAATAAATCGATACCTTTGGCGGCCAAAAAATCTTTAATAAAAGTAATATTGGTACTTTTACCAACACCTTCTGAACCTTCAATGGTAATAAATTTTCCTCTATTATTATTTTTATTAGTCATTCTTACTTTTTTCCGGTGCCGATCGATACTGCTTGGCTCTATTTTTTATTTGATATTCTTGAACCGCTTTATTGTGCTCATCTAAGGTTGTGGAAAACTGATGGCTGCCATCTCCTTTTGCCACAAAAAATAATGTTGTTCCCTCTGCTGGGTGCAAAGCAGCATGAATTGCCTCTCTGCCCGGCATTGCTATCGGCGTTGGTGGTAAACCATCAATCACATACGTATTATAGGGCGTCGCTTGAGTCAGATGTTTTCGGCGAATATTACCTTTATAACTATCACCCAAACCATAGATAATCGTTGGGTCTGTTTGTAGACGCATTCCTTTCTTTAAACGCCTAACAAAAACACCTGCTATTTCAGACCGTTCTGAAGCAACACCGGTTTCTTTTTCAATAATAGATGCCATAATCAGCGCTTCATAGGCATTTTTATAAGGCAAATCTTTTGAGCGCTGGGACCATTCCTCTGCAAGCACTTTCTCCATTTTAGTATAGGCTCTCATTAAAATATCATTATCGCTAGTGCCTGACACATACTGGTAGGTATCAGGATAAAACCACCCTTCTGGATGATCGATTGTTAGCCCATTCAATTCAATAATTTCGTTTGGTGTTTTATCTTCTAAGGTACTATCTAAATTAGTTTGTTGCTGAAGTACATTCAGGAAGTTTTTAAATGTTTTACCTTCAACTAAAGTCACACTATAAGTAACAACATCCCCTGATTGCAGTAAATCAAGTAAATTTTCAGGAGTGATAAATTGAGGAATGTTATATTCGCCTACTTCTATTTTGGTACGATCGGTAAACTTAGCATAGAAAATTAATAACTTAGGTTGAGATAAAATGCCATCTTTTGCTAACTGATAGCTTATTTTTCCTAAGGTATCACCAGGTTGAATTTTTATAATAGCCTCTTCACTAAAGGATAGTGGTTTATTAATCCAATGATTTAAAAAAAAGGCAAAAACAGTTAAGCCAAAAACACCAATCATAAGCAGAACTGAAATAATATTAAGAAGACGAGATAACACCATTAACCTCTTTTGTTGATTAACTGATAAGCCAAAAACTTACCCTGCACTAGGTAAAAAACTATGACACATTGCCTGAATAGAACGTGTCACAGGTCCCACCTTTACACTTTTTTGTTCAATTTTAATCACTGGCCATACACCAGTAATACTGTTTGTTAAAAATATTTCTTCTGCTTCCAAAAAATCATCCACTGTTATTGCAGTTTCTACACATTCAATGCCTAACTGAGGGGCAATTTTATCGATAATAACTTCGCGCATTACACCTGCGACTCCATTTTGATCTAATAGCGGTGTATAGACTTTCTCATTATTAACAATAAAGACATTACGTGCTGTTGCTTCAACAATATTATCCTGAGCTGACAGTAAAATGCCTTCTCCATAATCAGTATTTTCTCGCTCACCAGCAGCTAAAACATAAGGCAGTTGGTTTAATGTTTTTAAGCCTGCCCACGATACTCCAGAAGGTAAGCGCTGTTGGCAAATATGAACACTAACGCCATCTGATTTACCTACATCCAGCTCTAGAGGATATAGAGATAAAATCAAATTAGCTTCAGCATCACTCGGCTGATAACCTCTTCCACCCTCACCTCTAGTCACCATAATTTTAAGTAGATGTAACTCACTAGTAGCGCTAGAGACTAGAGCTAGTAGCTGATCAATATCATTGCGCAAGCGTTGAGATTCAAGGTTGATCTGCAGAGCCACTAAACCTTTTAACAAGCGGGCATGATGATATGACCACAGTGGCATTTCACCGTTAACAACCATTAGCGTTTCGAATAAACCATCGCCATAGGCTAAGCCACGGTCAGCGACGCTAATCATTGACTGCTGTTTGCCGTTAATAAAAGTAATTGGGTAAGTATCAGAAGACATATGTGAAGTGTAAACAAAAATGGCGAAACAGACTAAGCCTATTTCGCCATTTTAGCTTGCATATAAAAAAGCGCTTAACTTTTAATCGACTTTCTTAAAGACAACCGAACCGTTAGTACCACCAAAACCAAAGGAATTAGATAAAGCGCCCTTTATTGTCATTGACTGGGCCGTATGAGGAACTAAGTTAAGGTCACTACATTCGTCCTCTGGGTCATCTAAATTAATAGTTGGCGGGGCAACTTGATCACGAATCGCTAACACACTGAAGATCGCTTCTACGGCACCAGCCGCGCCTAATAGATGGCCTATCATTGATTTAGTCGAACTAACGGCTAATTGATCTGAAGATTGACTAAAAACAGATTTCACGGCTCGACATTCGGCAATATCACCGGCCGGTGTCGATGTACCATGGGCATTAATATAGTGAATCTCGTCAGGGTTCATGCCAGCATCACGTAGCGCATTTTCCATAGACAAGGCTGCACCAGCGCCATCTTCTGGGGGGGATGTCATATGATAAGCATCGCCACTCATACCAAAACCAGCAACTTCAGCATAAATTTCAGCACCACGTGCTTTTGCGTGCTCATATTCTTCTAAAACTAAAATACCGGCACCATCGCCCAATACAAAGCCATCACGGCCCTTATCCCAAGGGCGACTGGCCGCTTGTGGATCATCGTTGCGAGTTGAGAGTGCCCGAGCTGCAGCAAAACCACCTAAACCCAAGCGGGTAATCGGCATTTCAGCTCCACCTGCTAACATAAGGTCAGCTTCGCCGTGAACAATAGAACGTGCCGCTAGACCAACGGCATGGGTACCCGTAGTACAGGCGGTTGTCACCGCAAGATTAGGGCCTTTTAAACCGTATTTAATAGATAGATTACCGGCAATCATATTGATAATTGAGCTAGGTACAAAAAAGGGTGACAATTTACGTGGGCCACGCTTATCAACAGTCAAAGCGCCATCTTCTATCGTTCCCAGACCACCGATGCCCGAGCCAATAACAGAACCGAAACGCGGGGCAATGGCATCTGTCACTTCAATACCACTATCTTGCATAGCCTGAATGCCAGCAATCATGCCGTACTGGATAAAAGGGTCCATTTTACGGGCTTCTTTTACTGCCATATAGGCACCAATATCTAGATCTTTTACGCCAGCTGCAAACTGCGTGGTAAAAGCACTCGCATCAAAATCGGTAATAGGCGCTACGCCACTTTTACCCTCAAGTATCGAGGCCCAGGAGTCAGCAACAGTATTGCCCACTGCTGAGACCATACCTAAACCGGTTACCACTACACGTCTCACACTTTTTTCCTATCTAATTTGGTATCTGCTGAATATGACAACACTTCTTAAAGTGTGTCACAACTATTATGCTATAACTACAAACAACAAAAGCCGCACTATTTGACTAGATACGGCTTTCGAAATAATGCTTTGATCAATAACAGAGAGGGGATTAAGCCAAGTTCTGATTGATATAATCAACTGCTAGTTGAACTGTAGTAATTTTTTCAGCTTCTTCATCAGGAATTTCTGTTTCAAATTCCTCTTCTAATGCCATTACCAATTCAACTGTATCAAGTGAATCTGCACCTAGATCTTCAACAAACGAAGCTTCATTTTTTACTTCGTCTTCTTTAACACCCAGTTGCTCGGCAACGATTTTTTTTACACGTTCTTCAGTGTTGCTCATGGTTTTATTGAACTCCCCAATGAATAGAAATCAGTTGAAACGGTGATCAAAACCCTTAGTTTATAGGGCTTTAAAGCTTGATCAGCCATTCACGAGGGCGCATTTTACATGGAAAATACGCCGGTTGTAACTTTTTATCGCATTTTTTATGGTTTATTTAATTTTTTACTTTAAAAATCAATACCTTAAAGAAAAAATTAAGCCATATACATACCACCATTTACGTGAATATTCTCACCTGTAATGTACGCAGCCGGCTCACTTGCAAGAAACTTAACCACTGCAGCAATTTCATCTGGACGACCTAAACGGCCCAAGGGAACTGCACTTAACATCAAATCTTTTTGCTCTTCTGGCAGCACTTCGGTCATATCTGTTTCAATAAAACCGGGGGAAACCGTGTTCACAGTAATATTACGAGACCCCACTTCTTTAGCCAAAGCACGAGCAAAACCGGCAACACCGGCTTTAGTTGCTGCGTAGTTGGACTGGCCCGCATTACCCATTGCACCAACAACTGAGCTAATATTGATAATACGTCCCCAACGCGCTTTCATCATGCCTCTTAAGCAGCTTTTACTTAAACGATAGATAGCACTTAGGTTTGTATTAATAACATCAAACCACTCGTCTTCGCTCATACGCATAAGTAGGTTATCTTTTGTAATACCGGCATTATTTACCAAAATTTGTGGCGCACTATATTTTTCCTGAACCGCTTTAAGCAGTTCACTGACAGAGCCTGCCTCTGTCACATTCAGTACCATACCCTGCCCTTGAATACCTTTTTCAGAAAAACGAGCCGATATTTTTTCAGCGCCCGCTTCACTGGTTGCTGTTCCAATCACAATGGCACCGTCAGCACCTAAAGAGTCAGCAATGGATGCACCAATACCTCTACTCGCACCAGTAACAAGCGCGACTTTATTTTCAAGACTCATATTTTTTTCCTATCACTTTATTATTAACTTATTCAGCAAGCGTCGATAATGATGCAGAGAATATTTCAGGGGCTTCAGTTGCTAATGATGTAATACTCTTATCAATACGCTTTGATAAACCAGACAATACTTTTCCTGGTCCACATTCAACACAAGTATCAACACCCTTTTCAATTAAAGTATTCATACAACTCACCCATAAAACCGGGTGATAGATTTGTTCGATCATAAGTTTTTTAATGGCTGTCGGATCTTGTTCTATCGCTGCATTGACATTATGAACAACCGGGATAGACGGCGTTTTGAATGTCACTTTTTCTAATTCTTCAGCCAATTTGTCGGCAGCAGGTTTTAGTAATGATGAATGGAAAGGCGCACTGACCGCCAATGGCATTGCTCGTTTTGCTCCGCCTTCTTTACATAATTCACACGCACGATTTACCGCATCGACATTACCAGCAATCACCACTTGTCCGGGTGAATTAAAATTCACTGCGGAAACCACTTCGCTTTGTTTTTCTGCTTCAACTTGTTGGCAAATTTTTATAATCGCCTCATCATCCAAACCGATAATGGCTGCCATACTGCCTTCACCGGCAGGCACGGCTTCTTGCATATATTTACCGCGTAGCTGTACTAGCTTAACTGCATCGGCAAATTCAACAACACCGGCACACACAAGCGCAGACCACTCACCAAGGCTATGGCCCGCCATAAAGGCAGGTGCTATTTGACTCTTCTCTTGCCAAACACGATACAAAGCAACGCTGGCAGTAAGTAGCATTGGTTGAGTCCGCTCAGTCAAATTCAGTTCTTCTTGAGGGCCATTTTGTACCAACGCCCAAAGATCGTAGCCAAGGACTTCTGAAGCTTCGGCAAAAGTTGCTTCAACAACAGCGTTTTCACTCGCCAGCTCAGCCAACATGCCCACTTTTTGAGAGCCTTGACCCGGAAAAATAAATGCTAAATTATTCATAAAAATGAATTCACCTTACGTGATTATGATTACAAAGAGGGGGAGTGATTTTAGGGAACCAAAAACAACAAAAGGCCGAATGTGATATCGGCCTTTATTCAATGAATCCGTAAAACAGACCCAGCATAACTAATAATGTAAATTAGTCTTCGCTTTTTGTCTCAACAACTTTTTCGCCACGATAAAAACCATCTGGGCTAACATGGTGACGCAAGTGCTTTTCACCTGTTGTTGGATCAACCGTCAACGCTGCTGTTGAAGTTAACGCATCATGTGAACGACGCATTCCACGCTTTGAACGGGTTTTCTTACTTTTTTGTACAGCCATTGTTGGGCTCCTGTATTACGCTTAGTGCCTTTGCCTTTCGGCTCAGGCGTAGTTCAATCTTTATCAGGTTTAGTATCTAGAGAGCCTTTAAGCTGCTCAAGTACCTGAAATGGGTTAGGCTTCTCTGCATTCTGTTGCTTAGCATCAGATACAGCTAATTCACTATTATCACCCTCACTGCTATAAAGTGCCTGAGGCACACAAGCATGTTGATGATAAGCCACGATCGGCAAATTCAGCATTAGCTCATCTTCTATGGTCTGATACAGATCAATCTGACCTTCGCCTACAATCCATGGATCCCATGATTTAGACAAATGGCCCGCTTCCTCATCACTCCATACCATTCCCAAGTTTAGTGTCGCCTTAACTTGTTGTGGTGCAGCCTCAAGGCAGCGCTGACAAACCATATTTACTTCAGCATGAACGTCACCAGTAAGATGACGAATACGTTGGTCATCTATACCAAATGTTAGATCAGCTTGCACCTCACCTTTATCTGTTGCCAATAAAGGGCATATCCGGTCAAGTTGCTTTAACTCGAATTTGCCACTAATAGCGATGCCCTGCTGAGCAAACTTGCGAGGGTCAATCTGCCTAGGTAACACAGTATCTAAGGGGGTGCTTGACATAGGGGCGCAATAATAGGGAGTTGCAAGGTTACTGTCAAAGCGAATTTAGTCAAAAGTGCTGTTTTTTCGCCCAAAAATCATCTAAATAGCCGAAAACCGCTCTAAAAGGTAGAATCGCTTTCTTTTAAAGTCTCTCTGGCACTTTTTTATGACCATGATTCAAGCAGATATTACCTCCAGCCCTGAGCTTATTTTAGCGTCAAGCTCGCCTTATCGACGCGAAATATTAGCTAAACTCGGGCTACCCTTTCAGGCCATTTCACCAGATATTGATGAAAGCCCTTTGGAAAATGAAACCCCAGAAGCGCTTGTTAGCCGACTCGCACTGGAAAAAGCACAAGCCATTGCCGGTAACCACCACAATGCATTAATCATTGGTTCCGATCAGGTGGCTGTACTCGATAATAATATTATTACCAAACCTCACGAGCATCAAAAGGCTATACAGCAACTCCGGCAAGCCAGTGGAAGAGAGGTTACTTTTTTAACCAGCCTGTGCTTGTATAATAGCCAGACACATAAGCATCAATTAACAGTATCACCTTATTCTGTCAGTTTTTTATCCTTAAATGATGAGCAGATAGAACACTATTTACAAAAAGAGAAACCATACAATTGTGCAGGGAGTTTTAAATCCGAAGGTCTGGGGATCACTTTATTTTCCAGTATGTCTGGCGATGACCCAAATAGTCTGATTGGTTTACCTTTGATTACTCTGACTAAAATGTTAAGAAATGAAGGGATAGAACCATTATTTGCTGGACCACTGTCTTAAGCAAGTTATAGTTACATTTAGCACTTTAACACTCGCTATTTTATAAATATCAAAAAAGTAGCGAGTGTTAAAAGAAAAATTGCAGCGAATTAAATTAACGAAGTTGTACTGGTTGATCAACAAAAACATTCAACGCTTTTCCAAGACCTAAACCAATAGAAACACCAAACTGTTTAGTAAACTCTTCAAAAGGCGTGAGTCGTGGTGTGTAGTCGTAGATATCTTCCTGACCAATAATATCTCGCGCAACCGATCCCGGACTGCCCAAACCATCAATCAAACCCAATTCTAATGCCTGCTCACCATTCCAAATATAACCCGAAAACAATTCATCATTATCGACTAAGCGATCTCCTCGCCCATCTTTAACCACTTTAATAAATTGATCATGGGTATTTTGCAAAACAGTTTCCCAAAACACTTTCTCATCTTCTTTTAAAGGTGCAAAAGGATCTAAAAATGATTTATGCTCACCTGAAGTAAAATTACGTCGCTCAACACCGACTTTTTCCATCAAATCAACAAAACCAAAACTTGCTGCAGTCACACCAATGGAACCTACTAAGCTTGCTTTATCGGCATAAATCTCGTCAGCCGCTGCCGCTATATAATAACCGCCAGATGCTCCCAAATCTTTAATAACAGCATATACTTTTGTATCAGGGTATTCGGCACGAAGGCGTTTTATTTCATCATATACGTAACCTGCCTGAACAGGGCTGCCCCCTGGGCTATTAATAATGATCATAACGGCTTCTGTACCATCACTTTCAAATGCTTGTCGTAAACCACCCACTATATTGCTCGCATTCGCCTCCTCTGCCTCATCAATGGTGCCCGCAACATGAACAACGGCCGTATGTGGGTCTGTAACATTAAACCCATCGCCTCCACCAATACTTTGAGAAAAAATACCTACCAGAACAAAAGTAATATAAACAAATGTTAATAATTTAAAAAATATTCCCCAGCGGCGTGCTTTTTTTTGCTCACTTAATGCATCTTGCGCAATAGTTGAAACCAACTCCCAATCACGGTGTTCACTATTCGGATCAACCGCCGACTTATCATTAAAAATTCCCATAAAAACTCCTAACTAAAAAACCTTATCATGCTAAGCAAAACATTAAGAATATTTCCGCAATGTCCACTCAACAAACTCTGAAAAATAATCAATACTCAACAATGGCTTATATTGATGCAATCTATCAATGTGATGTGCTCCATAACTCACAGCTACTCGAGGCATATTAATCTGTTGCGCCATATCCATATCGTATTCAGTATCGCCGATCATTAAGGCCTCATCTGCATCTCTGGAAAATTCTGCGAGTAGCTCTTGCAACATTAAAGGATGAGGTTTTGATAGGGTCTCATCCGCACAACGACTACCATGGAAAAAATCATTCAAATTAAGATTAGATAAAACTCGATCTAAACCACGGCGACTTTTACCCGTTGCTACAGCCAATAAAAAATTTTTATCCCGCAAACGATGCAAACCCTCCATAACACCATCAAAAAAAGGAGAAGGGTTTTGGTCTACCGCTAAAAAGTGTTCAACATAGTGCTGACGTATTTTTTCATGGCCACCAGGATCGACTTCGGGATATAAACGGCTCACCGCCTCAGGCAAGCCTAAGCCAATAATATCGCGAATTGATTCAGCACTGCATACATCAAAGCCGGATGTTTCCCCTGCACGTTGCAAACAGCGGATAATTTTGTCGGCTGAATCACTGAGCGTTCCATCCCAATCAAAAATTAATAGCACTGCTTTACCATTCTACTTTCTCTTTAATAACCTTAATTAAAGCTACTGCTTAAACTCAAAACTACTCACGTAAAGCGGAAAGAACCGATGTTAACTCTTTGCTTAACGGCGCTTCAACCTGCACTGATCTTTCATCAACTGTGGTGAAATTCAGCATAAACGCATGTAAGAATAGTCGCTTGAGTCCCAGTTCGCGAGCAAATGCTTCTTGATTACGATCAGAGTACTTATCATCACCCAAAATAGGATGTCCTGCATACTGGCTGTGCACACGGATTTGATGAGTACGTCCTGTAATCGGCTTGGCCTCGACTAAAGTACAAGCTTCATAGTGCTCCAATACGCGATATTTGGTAAGAGAAGCTTTAGCTCCCGAAGTCCCTTCTTCGACTACACGAACGATGCGTCCACCATCAGTCTGCTGACTTTTAAGTAGGGACATATTAATTTGTTGCCTGCGTTTGGGCCAGCGACCATCAACCAATGCTTGATAGACCTTATTTATCTTGCCGTCTCTTAGCTGTTGCTGCATATGGCGCAAACCTCGGCGGCTTTTGGCCACCATAACGCAACCGGACGTTCCCCGATCCAATCGATGAACAAGCTCTAAAAAGTCTTCACTTCTAATTTGGCGAAGGCTCTCTATAAGCCCTAAATTAACACCACTCCCCCCATGTACCGCTAGGCCAGAGGGCTTGTTAATCACCAAAACCGATTCATCTTCATATAGCACCGAGTCACACAAGAGCTGCGATAGACTATCACTGGGCTTAACAATGTCGCTTTTTTGAGCAACCCTAACAGGAGGGACCCGAACAACATCCCCTTTTTTCAATTTATATTCCGGCTTAATTCGACCTTTATTGACCCTTACCTCGCCTTTCCTCAATATTCGATAAATTAAAGACTTAGGGACACCTTTCAAGCGTGCCAGAAGGTAATTATCGATTCGCTGGCCGGCAATATCATCATCAATGTCTAACAATTGCACCGATGGCACCGGTGCGTTGGTCTTTTTCGACACACTATTAGGATTCAACTTAGGGGTGGTTTTACTCATGACGCGATCATACCAGTTTCACGAGATTGCAGGGAAACCGTTAAAAAATAAAATTGTAGTATTAAATGCCAATACTGCATTATTACTGCATCACCTCAACAAAAACAGCTAAATCATTGAAATATCAGGGAGTTACTGCTATAGTCGGGCAAGATTTTGCTGGTTTTCGGGCTCAGCGGTTATCTTTTAGGCAGGTGATATACCTACAACATTCTCGTTGTTAGCATCTGTGGTTTTGCTAAAAAAACCATATTACTTTTCTAAAAGGTTATTGTTATGCAATGTTGTGAGAAAATAATTTTGGTAAAACAGGATTATTTAAACAGCGACTGGCTAGGCCTTCAGAAAATACCGAAAATCCATTAATGCTTGTCACCTATAGTTTATTTTGGCAGGCCAAAGACAATTCTGCGGATTGCTCAACTCATTGAACTTAATAGTTAATCCGCTGTACTTTTGTATTACTTACTATTTTAGTAACTAATTTATTTAAATTATGCGTGAGCATGAGAGTGGCCCACCTTAGGGTGAAGTAACATTGTTTCTATTTAAACAATTTGAAATTATACGGCCATTCCTAACTGACGATAGAAAATTATTCGAGAAAAGAGAGCAACTATAGCTGCTCTGCGAGAGAAAATTATCACTAAGTTGTTCACAAATTGACAGCGATTATGCAGAAAATTTGTGGCCTTATTATTAAACAACTTAAAATATATGGAATAACAAGCCTTACCTCTTAAACTTTAGAGAGTAGCCTTATCAATCCATATTAAAGTATTAACCAAGCAAGTGTTATCGTTTACTTTTTAAATATTGAAACGTAAAAACATTACTTGCTGATATAACTTTACAACATTCTTTCATTCAATGATTGTAAAGCTTGGTTAGCACTGCGTAAGCATTAAAAAATCAGTGTATAAATACACTGTAATACTGACTCAATATTATCGATATTGATCATTGCTGCGCCATTTTTCTCCCCTCCTCTTTCAATACATTTCTATCGTTTTGCTCGCCCGTTAATGATCAGGACAAAACGATTATGAAAAGAATGCTTATAAATGCCACTCAGCCCGAAGAAGTTCGTGTTGCGCTGGTAGATGGCCAATGGTTATATGACCTTGATATTGAAAACCGCCATCGTGAGCAAAAAAAGGCCAATATTTACAAAGGCAAAATTACTCGCATAGAACCTAGCCTAGAAGCTGCCTTTGTCGATTATGGCGCGGAACGCCATGGTTTCCTTCCCTTAAAAGAAATCGCCAGAGAGTACTTTGTCAAACAACCGAAAGATATTGAAGGTCGCTTCAAAATTAAAGATGTTGTCAAAGAAGGCACCGAAGTTATTGTTCAAGTTGATAAAGAAGAGCGTGGCAACAAAGGCGCTGCTCTGACAACCTTCCTCAGCTTGGCTGGCCGCTATATGGTATTGATGCCAAATAATCCAAGAGGCGGCGGTATTTCACGACGAATCGAAGGTGAAGAACGCAGTCAATTAAGAGAAGTACTTGCTCAAATTGATGTTCCTAAAGGTATGAGCGTCATTGTTCGCACTGCGGGCATTGGCCGCACCGCCGAAGAACTTCAGTGGGATTTGAATTATTTAATGCAATTGTGGGACTCCATTAAAGAAGAGTCTGACAAAGCAAAGCCCCCTCATTTCTTATTCCAAGAAAGTAATGTCATTATCCGTGCAATCCGCGATTATTTACGCCCAGATGTAGGTGAAGTGATTGTCGATCACAGAGAGACCTATGAACTTGCAACAGCATTTGTCCAGCAAGTAATGCCTAATTATCGCAGTAAAGTAAAGTATTACGAAGATGATTCAACCCCTCTTTTCAGTCGCTATCAAATCGAAGGCCAAATAGAAACGGCATTTGAACGAGAAGTAAATCTACCTTCTGGCGGCTCTATTGTAATTGATGTCACCGAGGCACTTATCTCTATCGATATCAACTCATCTAGAGCAACAAAAGGCGGCGATATCGAAGAAACAGCCTTACAAACCAACTTAGAAGCCGCTGACGAAATCGCTCGCCAACTACGCCTGCGGGATATGGGCGGACTAGTTGTAATTGACTTTATCGATATGCAACCGGTGCGCAATCAGCGTGCTGTTGAACAACGAATGAATGAAGCCTTAGAAATGGATCGCGCTCGTGTACAAGTCGGTCGTATTTCTCGTTTCGGTCTACTTGAAATGTCTCGGCAACGCTTACGCCCTTCTTTGGGTGAAACCACATCTAAGGTTTGCCCTCGCTGTAGTGGTCAAGGCACCATTCGCTCAACCAAATCGATTGCACTTTCTATCTTACGACTTGTTGGCGAAGAGGCTCAAAAAGAACGCAGCGCTGAAATTCGTGCAATCACGCCGGTTAAAGTTGCAACTTACCTATTAAACGAAAAACGTAAAGTTATTGCAGCCATTGAAAACAGTAATAACGCACGTATTGTTATTGTGCCCAATGAAGAAATGGTGACTCCGCACTATGAAGTTCAACGACTAAGGGATGATAACTCTGAAGGCTTTGAAACTAGTTATAAAATTGTTGATGCACAGCAAGAAGAAACTAACTTACTAGAATCGAGCAAACCACTGCCTTTAGCAAAACCAGCAGTACAACAATTGGCGCCAACTCAACCTGCTCCTGTTGCTGAAAAGCCTAAAGAACCCGGTTTAATCTCGAAGGTCATTACTGCACTCAAAGCATTATTTGCACCTGCACCCAAGCCAAAAGAAAAACCTAAAGGCAAACCAAACAACAGAAGAAATAACAACAACCGTAATGAACGTCGCGGCCGTAATTCACAAAATCGTCGTAATGGTGGTCGCCACAACCAAAATAACGATAGAAACAATCAAGAGAGAAATAATCAAGAACGCACCAATAATCGCGATGGCAATCGTCAAAAACAAGAACGTCAAAACCAAGACAAGCAACGCGGCCAGAATAAAACGGCCAAAGAGCAGAATGACGTTCAAAATAGAGACACTAATAGTGATTCTCCTGAACAAAGACCAGCAAACCGCAAGCCCCGTAATCAACAGCGTCGCCGTGGAAACCGTAAAATTCAGGAAGAAACAGCGACAACGACAGAAAACGCTGCTGTAGAAACAGGAAAAGAATCAACAAATAAGAACAGAACACAAGCTACTGAAGCGAAAAAAGCGCCTATTTCAGAGCCAAAACAAAAACCAGACAATAATAGGAAAAAGCAAGAAACACCCAAAGAGCAAGCAGTTGAACAAGGCTCAACCTCTGTAGCACCGAAAAATAATCGCGCCACAGAAAAGCCTTCAGTGGAAAAAGCGCCTCAAACTACCCCAAAGGTGGAAGCAGTTAAGGAACCGACTCCTCCAAAAGAAGAGAAAACTGAGGTAAAAGCAGTAACTGAGAAGGTTGTTGAGATAAAAACTAACAAACCTTATCTACGTGCCAACAATGATCCTCGCCTGTCACCAAAACCCGTGACAGAAGTTACTGTGGAAACTAAGGAATTAGGTAATTTTAAAGGTTTACCACTGGATACAAAACAAGCGGCTAACATCTTACACTCACCAAAAGACCTTCAACGGCCTCACAATGATCCGAGAAATAAGTTAGTAGCAAAACAGGAAGCAGATACAGCGACCATAAGCTAAAAAAATTATGAAAAGAACGGTTTTTTGTGGTTGATACCATAAAAAACCTCTGTATAATCTGCACCTCTTTTGAGGGGGTAGCGGTAAACGCAAAGCCTCATCAGAAATATACAGCAGTTATTAAGTCAGAGTATTAGCTTAAATATGCTGTAAAACAGTTTTGGTGGGATGGCTGAGTGGTCGAAAGCGGCGGTCTTGAAAACCGTTGAGTGTAATAGCTCCTAGGGTTCGAATCCCTATCCCTCCGCCATTAGGATGATTGAGTTCCCTGATAGCTCAGTTGGTNNCGCCATATAAGAAAACCCGTCCTTGTGACGGGTTTTTTTATATCTGTGAGATAGCGATTTAACAAACTCCTCGTTCGACAAAATGCTAGAAGCATTTTGAACCACCGAAGGTACCCATAGGGCAAAGCACGGGATGTGCTTTGGTTAATCCCAACCAAACCCCAAGCTGCTCTATGCAAAATTCACCCGCCCCTTGTGACGGCTTTTTATATCTGCAAGACTGCGATTTAACAAACCCTTCTTTTATAGTTTTATTTACACAAAAGATTAAGCAAAAACATATCGTCTAGGAGAAAGGAGATGAAGTAAAAGTTTACCCGCAAGACAAAACTATTTTTATGGTATCTGCGTAAAATAAGGCAACTAAGTCAATAAAAATACTTAATGATAATATTTCAGTAGCGATATAAAAAACCCATGCCTATTTTTAACGCAGCCGACATCAATAAAATGGAACAACGATACAGAGTTAACTTTATTAACTCTCTATCCGGTTTTAAAAGTGCTAATTTAATTGGTACGAGTTCAGGAAAGCAGCAATCTAACCTGGCCATTGTAAGCTCAGTTGTACATCTTGGGGCCAATCCACCACTAATGGCCTATATCAACCGGCCCGCTTCTGTTCCACGGCATACACTGGATAACATACTAGAAACTAAGTATTACACCATTAACCATGTTAATCAGGGGATGATCGAAGCCGCACACCAAACATCTGCCCGCTACTCAGCGGACGAATCTGAATTCAAAGCCAGTGGCTTGAACGAATATTGGTCAGATTCATTCGCAGCTCCTTTTGTACAAGAAAGTAAGATTAAAATAGGCTTAAACTATGTAGAACACCACACACTATTAAATGATACCGTTATGGTTATTGGTGAAGTGGTCTATATTGAATTAGAGGATGGATTGCTAGAGGGTGACGGGTTAATCAATATTCTAACGGCTGAAAGCGTATCCGTTAGTGGTTTAGATACGTATAATAGTGCTGTAAAGATCAAAAGAATGGCCTATGCAAAGCCAGATCGACCACCTAGCAGTATTAGTTAACCCTTAATTTATAAGGGGTTGATTTTACGCCAAGTCTTTGTATTATGGACTTGAAAATGATATAAAAGCCCTTATTAATAAAGGGTTAATAGATCTTAAATGACCTGCTTCTGGAGGAATAGGAGAATATTATGCAACAAGATATTTATAATCAGCAGAGTGCTGATGTACAACAGTTCGAAGTCAATAAGGTACTAAGGAATACTTATGCCCTACTCGCAATGACTTTGCTATTTAGTGCAGTGACCGCAGGCATTTCTATGGCTGTAGGCCTTGGCCATGGCATGGGGCTTATTTTCAGTATTGCTGCTTTAGTACTGGTGTGGTTTGTATTACCACGAACAGCTAATTCTGGTGCAGGCATATTGGTAGTTTTTGCATTCACAGGTTTATTAGGCGCATCCCTAGGGCCAATGCTTAACCACTATTTAGCAATGGCCAACGGCGGCTCGATTGTTATGCAAGCCATGGGTGGAACAGCCTTGGTATTCTTCTCCTTATCTGCTTATGTTTTAACAACTCGTAAAGACTTTAGCTTCCTAGGTGGCTTTCTATTTATCGGCTTAATTGTTGGTATTGTGGCCATGCTAGGCACATGGATCGCGGGTTCTTTTTTTGGCGTAGAAATCACCATGTTTTCACTAGGTATCAGCGTGATGATGGTCCTATTGATGTCTGGCTTTATCCTCTACGATACTAGCCGTATCGTTAACGGAGGGGAAACCAATTACATTATGGCTGCTACATCACTCTACCTTGATATTTATATTATGTTTTCTCATCTACTAAACATTTTAGGTATCATGGGCGACGACTAACTCACTACACTGAATTAGTATAATATTGAAAAGCCCCTTTTAAAGGGGCTTTTTTATTTGCGCCTGATATAATCCCTTCTATGATTTTCTCACTAACCATACTATCTGCTCCTTCGTCTCAGGCCAGCTATAGCGCTTATCAGTTTGCTAAAGCCTTGCTGTTAGAGGGACATTCGCTTTATCGCATATTTTTTTACCATGATGGCAGCTATCACGGTTCCCAATTAAACTGCTCACCTCAAGATGAAATCGACCTATCTTTAGAATGGCAGCAACTCCAAAAACAGCATTCACTGGATATCGTTGTTTGCATTGCCGCTGGCTTAAAGAGAGGTATTATCGATTCAAATGAAGCCAATCGTTATGATAAACCCTCTGCTAATCTTATCAAAGAATTTGAGCTCTCTGGACTGGGGCAACTTGTTGATGCCGCAGTAATTTCAGACCGTATGATGACATTTGGGGCGTAGAATGAGCCATCAAGATAAATCAAATGTAGAAAAGCCAAGCGCAAAAAAAATAGGCATCACTCTTCGCCAAGCACCTTATGGGAATAGCCTTACACACGAAGCTTTGGATATTATTTTAGCAGCCTCTGTTTATGAACAAGAGATAAGCGTATTTTTTATAGGTGATGGTGTATTTCAATTAATAAAAGCGCAAGAAAGCCATAGAATTGAACAAAAAAGTATTGAGAAAAAACTGGCCGCCTTTGAAATGTATGACATTAATAATATTTTCGTTTGCAATAACTCATTAAAAGAACGACGCTTAAATATAGAAGATCTTTCTATTTCAACAGCTCAAATCGTCGAACACGAGACACTAACTGGTCTACTCCATTCACAAAATACTTTATTGTCGTTTTAATAAGTAAACATGATGACTCAAACTATTTTACATACTGTTAATCAGTCACCTTTCAATAAAAATACTTTACAGGAATGTATTAATTTTTATCGAAAAAATGATGCTATTGTTTTATTAGAAAATGGTGTCTATGGCGCATTAGACAGCCAACCCTTTGCAAATGAACTGAAACACAAACAGTGTTATGCCGTTAAAAGCGATATTCATGCTAGAGGCTTAAATACTAGCGATTCTTTAATCGAGAATATACAGATCATTGATTATCAACAGTTTGTACAATTAGTGACAAAATTTAATAATATACAAAACTGGTATTAATGCTATGTCATTGGAAAACAATGGGCTTGTTATACCAACAGATAAAGAAGGTTATCTTAAAAACCTGAACGATTGGTCTAATACCGTTGCCGAATTAATAGCAAGAGAAGAAGGGATTGAACTCACAGACAATCACTGGGAAATCATTACAAGCATACAAGCATTTTATCAACGCTATGAAGTCTCACCTGCTATGCGACCCTTAGTCAAATATATTGGTATAGAACTTGGAAAGGAAAAAGGGAATAGCATTTACTTAATGAAGCTATTCCCCGGCAGTCCAGCCAAATTAATTAGCAAGATTGCCGGCTTGCCAAGACCGGCCAACTGCTTGTAAAAACGCTATAAGATAGAAAAGTGTTAAACGCGCTGCATTCCGTATTTACGCATTTTTTCAACAAGAGTTGTACGCCGAATAGATAACCGTTCAGCAGCCCTTGCAACAACACCACCACTATCATCAAGAGCCTGTTGGATTAAGCCTTGCTCTAGACCTGTTAGGTACTCTTTAAGGTCAATACCTGATTCAGGTAACAAAGGTGTTGCGTTTAAATTAACAACTGCAGGGCCAGCCTCTTCTTCTGATACAGGTGGAATATCAAACGCCTCATCACTGGCATCAATATGCCTAAACTTCACTGGTAGATCATTGACACCGATGACTCCGTAGGGATGCATAATTGCCATGCGCTCTACCAAGTTTGCCAGCTCTCGAACATTACCTGACCAAGGATGCTGACATAAGGACATAATCGCAGCAGAGTTAAAACGCACTGAGCCACGTTTTTCATTTTCAAGCCGCGCAATGATTTCATTCAACAGGAGTGGAATATCTTCTTTACGTTCATCTAAAGAAGGCATCTCAATAGGAAAAACATTTAAGCGATAAAATAAATCCTCACGAAAACTGCCCTCTTCTATCATCTGCTCCAAATTTCGGTGAGTTGCAGCAATAATACGAACATTGGTTGTTTGCGATTTATTACTACCCACTCTTTCGTAACATTTTTCCTGTAGAACCCGGAGAATTTTCACCTGCATATTAAGCGGCATATCCCCTATTTCATCGAGAAACAAGGTTCCACCTTCAGCCATTTCAAAACGGCCTGCTCGTGAGCTGATTGCACCAGTAAATGCGCCTTTTTCGTGACCAAATAGTTCACTTTCTAATAACTCAGCAGGGATGGCGCCGCAATTAACCGGCACAAAGGGGCCATTACGTCGTGGTGAATGATAATGAAGGTTTCTAGCAACAACCTCTTTACCTGTACCCGACTCACCGGTCACAAGTACAGTGACGTCTTTATCAGCTACTTGGGCCATCATATCTCTAACACCGCGGATATTACGGCTAGTGCCTACAAGGCTACGGAACAAGTGCGGTGGACGGCGTGTGGGCTGACGTTTCGCAGCTAATTGAGCCTCATGGAAGCAGCGTGCGCGATGGAGAGTGTCGAGTAGCTTGTTATAACTTGGCGGCGTATCCAGAGTAGCGATAATACGGTGCCGAATAGCTGCATCCATTTTTTCGATTACAGCGGCAACTTCAGCACTAGTTTCAGCACTATCACCCATAGAGACTAAGGCAAGGGTATCACTCCAAGAAATAATATCGTTTAACGAGGATTCTTTACAGCATTGCCCAAAAAATACAGCGATGACATCTTCTTTATTAATTTCTTCTGATAGTTCTTTCCAGCTATCTTGGCTGGCAATAATGGCAGCTTCTCCCAAAAAATCTAAAATAACACTTAATTCATGACGACGGGTTTCATCATCATCAACTACCAAGATCTTGATGTCTTTTTGCATGGACTCATTCCTACTACTGATGATATTTGTGTAAGACTGCTAACGTCAAAACGTCAGTCAGACACTATAAGGAATAGTCAAAGAATCTAAAAAGGTCAAATAAATGACAGGTATTTTATGGAAAAATAGCCAGTATTATATTATTGGTGAAATAACAAACAGAACATGGTGCTGCTTTATCAAACAATCACCGTTGAGGGTGCTGATAATCCTTACCATACATATGGCACATACCTGAAAGTTCACGATAGACACGAATTACACTACCCAATTCAGATAATAGCTCTTTAGGTGATCGCTGAGGATCTTGAGCTGCGATATCGATTTCAGTGAATAAATCCGACTCTAATTCTAATACTTTGTCCCACTGACCAGCCTCCATCAACTCTTTTAATTGACGACGCTTTCTCATTAAAGACAATTGTGAAGAAGGAATAACCGACATAATGACCTCAGTGAACAAATGACTCTATAGTATATTTTCACTAAGGCTAACGGCCTACTCTAAAAAACCTTTAGCAACAAACAGCAAAATAGCTGCCTGTATTTCTTCTTAAGTATTCGGTTCTATTCCAGACCAACCAGAATGTACTTCACTTAACAGATTACCAACTTCACTTAATACGGCGATTGGCTCTCCATCCGAGCTAATACCATCTAAACGGGCGACAATATACTCATATAGAGCATCAAGATTAGATGCTATCTCACCGCCTGCTTCCATATTTAAACTGTCACGTAAGCCACCAACAATAGCGATGGTTTTTTGTACCAGTTCAGCAGCCGTATCAATATCACCTTCATTTAAACGTGAAATTGCTTTATCGACTCTCTCCATCGCACCATCCAGTAATAGAGTAATGACTTGATGCGGGGTTATTTCATCTACCGTATTTTCCGCTGGGTTAATACGAGTTGCTGACGTAGCCATAATGCTATCCTCTAACAATTGATAAAAACGGCAAAAAACCGTCACAGGCTAGAAAATGCATAGAGCATGCCAATATCATTCATATAAAAATAGATCAGCTATTAATAAAACCAATCAATATGAATAATATCAAAGGCTTGCAACGTTTTAAATAAAGTTTTGTCGCCTTAGAGAACATATACCGCATTGGCATTAAAAATGCTTTGGTACTGAGTATTAATAAATGTCAAAAATTTTACGGTAACCCTTATGTCAAACACCGCTCGCGATATAGATAATATGGACCCTGTTCTAAAAAAAGCCGAAAGATTGCAGTTGCAGTTATCATTGGAAGTGCAATTTAGAAAAAATCTTGAGTATTTTCAGGAAAAATTACCGCATTTCTATGAAGAATTCAAAGACTATAAGCCTGAAAACCAACAACTCTACATAGATGATAATAATCACGTTAACTTAATTAATATTGAATCAAAAGAGTTAGTTTATAAAGAGGATCCTAAAGAGATAGCAAAGGGCCAACTAAAGGAATTCATAAAAAAACCGCTGGAATATACATTTAAGAAGTTCATTAGTACGGAATGGAATGACAACCATATTCATTTTAAAATAATGAATGAATCAATCAGAAAATTCAAAGAAATTGGAATAGAAGACAACCCAAGTAGTATCGAAAAAATTGGTTTTATGATTGTCACAGGCTATGGCTTAGGTTATCAAATAACGGAGCTAATCGACAACCTAGACATACAAAACATGGTTATCTATGACTCAGAAAAAGACTCCTTTTATGCCAGTTTATTTACAACAGACTGGGGAAAAATAGTCAATCATTTTTTAGAAAAAAAAGGGGGGATTTATTTTTATACCGCAATAGACATAGATGAAGCGATGGCTAACTTAACGCTAATAAGATCATCAGTGGGCCTTTTTAATATGCTTACAGCTTATATCTTTGTTCACACTATTAACAAAGATACCATTAAATTCTATAAAGAATACAGGAAAGCACATGTCACATCGTGCTCAAATGAAGGCTTTTATGATGATGAACAAATAAGTTTTTCTCATACTGTTGAAAACTTAAAAAATAATTACCCAATCTTAAAAAACCATAAAAAAAATACCGAAAAAATGCCACCCGCACTACTTATTGCCAATGGACCATCATTGGACTCATTGATAGAAAAAATAAAAGAAATTCAAGATTACACAATATTAATATCTTGCGGCACAGCCCTTGGCTCTTTATACAAAGCCGGTATAAAGCCTGATATTCATGTTGAAATGGAAAGAAGCGAAATTATTTCTCAATGGGTAGAGCATGGCACAGATAAAGAATATAGGGAATCAATACCGTTATTCTGCCTAAATACAGTATCCCCTTCAGTAACTACATTGTTCAAACATGTTTTTCTAGCTGCAAAAGCCAATGACCTAGGCGCCAGAATAATACAAACTGAGTACCCTAAAAACAACATCCATGAGCTAGAATGGTGTAATCCGAGCGTAAGTAATTTTGGCCTAGCATTAGCGAAAACATTGGGGTTCAAAAAAGTTTATTTAATGGGTGCTGATTTTGGCATGACCAAGAAAAACGAACATCACTCAAAAAATAGCTTACACTTTGAATCTGAAAGCAAAGACCCTAAAAAAAGTTTTATTAAAAAATCGGTAATACCAAAAACAGTTTATGAAGTAAAAGGCAACTTCAAAGAGAAAGTTTATACAAATGTTCTCTTTAATTTTGCCAGAAAAAGTATTGAAATATTACTAATGAAAAACAAAGACTTACAATGCTTCAACCCAAACAATGGGGCCTATATTGAAGGTTCAAAAACAATAAATCCAGAAGATATAAATATAAAAACTAAGAAAAAAATAAACAAAGAAAAAATGATTTCCAACATTTTCGAAAAACAAACATTTAAGCCTACCAAAAATAGAATCAATAAAGATTACATTAAGGAAAAATATATCTTACAACCGGAAGAAATCCCTAACTATCTAACATTAAATGGAGAAGTCGATAACATAAAAGACCTGCATAAAGAAATAACTACTATATTTTATAACTTGAAAACCTTTCAAAGAATAAACCCATTTATCTTTTCATTATTTGATGCAAGTACTGAAAACCACTTAGCAATGCTTTTTTCTTATTGTGCTAGAGCTCAAACAAAAGAAGAGTTCGACAAATGCTATAAACTAGGTGTAGGACAGTTAAAGAAATTTGTTGATACAGCAGTTGCCCGCATTTCAAGTGATGAAATATTCAAGCTGGATGATATGCCAGAAAATCAAAATTAGGAAATAAAGACTAATATTAGAATGAATTGATATTAGTCTTGTTGTGCAATCTCCGTCCATGCCGTACTAATTTCAACAATTAGCTTAACACACTCATCTAAGATCACAGTATCATTCTTAGTATGTGCTTGCCACAATTGTCGTTGAACATAGTCATAAATATTATCTAAACGATACGAAAGCTCTATCCCACTATCAAGATCAAGCGATTCTCGTAGACCAGAAACAATACTGATAGCTTGATTAACCTTTTTATTTTTTAATTCTATATTGTTCTGCTGTATAGCGCCTTTCATCTGAGAGATGCGCTCTAACAAACCGTCATAAAGCATTTTAATCAAATCATGGGGAGATGCATTGGCAACCGCCGCTTTCACCTTAACTTCGCCATATTGTTTTAATGCAATCTGAGCATTCACTACAAACCTCCAAAGGCCTTTATTGTTGTGCTGTTATAGAGGTTATCGGCGATAAATAAAAAGACTTTAGGTATATCAAATAATAACCCATATTAGTTATTGTTATTGGCATTGAGTAGGCTATCAAGGGTTGTTTCAAGGAATGAACTACTGCTTTGTAGGCTGCGGACAATTGCTTCCATAGCAATAAACTGAGAGGTTAATCGCTCCTGATAGGCCTCTATTCGTCGATCGAGGCTTGATTGATCTTCATCCAGATCTTCCAAATCATCATTCAATGACGTTTCACGCAGCTCCAAAACACCTGAATTACCTAAAAACTGTTCTATCAGTGCCTCAAGCTCACCACCCAAACCACGGGAAAAATTAACGGTTGCTGAAGTCGCATTTTCACCTATGACCAAGCCTAACCTTTCGCCAGGCTCGCCTAACGCAGGTAATAAGACATTGCCTGAACCAAAGCCAGCAACACCATCAATGGTGCCTGCCACATTGATGCCGGCTGTTGCCACGCCAGTATCCAATCCAAGATCCGCAGCACTAACACCTATATTTGTCACAGCGACAGAAGAACTTGAACCATAACGACGAGATTCAATAGTAAAGGTATCACCCACTGCATCATAGGTAACATCTACTGTCGCACTCACAGCAGATAATGCACTATCAGCGTTAATTTTCGCCTCAATTTCTGCAGCAACAGCATCTAAGTCAGCATAACTACCGGTATCTAAACTGATAGTGCCTGACTCTGTACCATCTACTACAATGCTAAAGTCATAGGCGGATGTATTTCCACCTGTTGTAGCACCCTGTGTTGCTGTACCACTCGTTATTCCTAAGCTGGCCGCTTGTGACCCAACAGCTGTAGCACTAGCAATGGTTGAACTTACCCCTGTCGAATCCGATGTAATAACAAATTGATTACCATTATAAGCAACCGTCACACTTGCACTCGCGCCACTCAATGTCGCATCGGCATTAATCTGAGTTTGCAATTGTGTTGCAAGGTTTTCAAATGTCGTATATGTGCCCGGAGTAATACTGATTGTTCCCGAGGTTACCCCGTCAACAGCCAAAGTAAAGTCATAATCATTAGCTCCACCAGTACCTGTTGTAGCCGTGCCACTAGTAATGCCTAACTGGTCTGCACTCGTACCAACTGTAGATAGAGAAACCGAAGATGCTGCACCGGTAGAAGACGATGTAAATACAAAGCGATCAGTAGCATACGTTACAGTAACACCAGAAATATTGGCATCATCATTAATAGCTGTCTGTAATGCCGTAGCTAAGGCATCATTATCAGCATAATCAACGACGGGCAAACTAATATCCGCAGCAGAGGTAACACCATCTACAGTAATAGAAAAATCATAATCGTTTGCATTTGCTCCTTGAGTCAGCAAATCGAGCGGTATCGATGCGGCGGCACCTGTAAAGTTACCTGAAGCCGCCACAAAATCTGTTAATGCTGCTGAGGGCGCTGCTCCCGTTAAGCTTGCACTGGTTGGAACATCGGCAGCCAAACCGGCTAATAAACCTGCTGCAATATCAGTCCCGACAAGATTACCTTGTGTTGGGGGCTGTGTAATAACAACGTCATACTGACCACTTGCTGTATTATCACCAAAACTATTAACTGATATTTGATCGGTAGATGATTCTGTTACTGGAATAAATAACTGCTTAAATAAATCAAAGTTATTATTGATAGCATCAGTAAAATCGCTTTCGGTAATTGAAAGTGTACCATCACGTTCGGTCCGTACGCCTATGTTAGTCAGTGCTGTAAACGTACTGCTTAAACCTTCTACATCACCAACGAGCAACTGTCGAATTTGACTGGGCAACGTTTTTGCCAAGGTATCATTAGCTAAACTGCCCTTTTCATTAGTTTCTGTATTAACACCAATTAATGGCTCAAGGGTTTCAAGAAAAGTATTATAAATTTCAACAAAGTCTCTCACCGTTTGCTCAGCGGTGCTTTTATCGTCTTCAATACTAACAGTAATAACTTCGCCCACCTCAGTTTGACCTGATAAAGCAAATTCAAAACCTTGTATAACATCATTAACTGTATTACTGGAACGAGAAACTGCTAAGCCGTTAATAGTAAATTCAGAATCCTGCCCTACTTGGTTTTGCGTTAATTGAAAGGCTGAATCATTAAAGGCAAATCGAGATAAACCATTTTCATCAATATTGTTACCATCACTATCAGCCGCTGTTATCTGTAATTGATTGCTTAAACCTGATTCAGCACGGACAACTAAACGATTGCCCGTACCATCATTGATAATGCTTGCTTGCACACCAAAATCAGCATCGTTAATCGAATCTGCTAAGCCCTGCAATGAATTATTACTATTATCAATAGTGATTGTAACAGGTGATTTAGACGTACCTTCTGTAAAGGTTGTGGGATCTGCGGGGGGCGTAGGCGGTATTAGTGGATCAGCATTCCAAACACCAAAATTAAACGTTAAGGTACCTAAACCCACCTCATCTGTCGTATTTGTAAATACGGCTTCAGTAGAAAGTGACTGAGATTGAGCTAACTGACCCACAGTAAAGGAATAATCCCCAACTTGTGCTTCGGGCTCAAGAAGTACCGGACTAAAAGCAGTACTATCTGTGAATGAAGCACTTTTTGTATTAAAACTATCACTATTCCCTAATGCTTTTGCTGCATCTTGCAAGGATGATAATGCGCTACTTAGAATGCCAAAATCAGAAATCTGTGTTTCTGCCGTTTCACGCTGATTATCAATTCTCTCTTGTGGTGCCGCACGTTCAACGGCCACCAACTCAGAAACCAAGGCTTGCGTATCAATTCCTGATCCAGCGCCTAACAAATTGACAATATTTTGTGACATGTCGCCCTCTATAAGACTATGCGTTAGCAATAATTAGCGTATTAAAATAATTAGTTCTGAAAAATCCTGATTCCGCTACATTTTCCAATACTAACTAAATAGTTATCGGCTATAACACTTGAAACATTAAAATTTTTTACTACACGAGAATCATTGCTTATATCCCATCAATATCTATGCCAAATCAAGGTTTTCCCATTGATTAATATGACAGAAAAAATGGCCAAAAATCAGTTATATATGCAGCATTCAGCACTTAAATAAGGAATTATGGAAAAGCAAACCCATAATAGGGTTGAAAATAGAATATATACTATCGATAGCGGCAATAAATTACCGATAAGCGGCAAAATAGAAATAATAGGAGGGGCAGTTGAAATAGTAAAAATTACTACAAAAAGCAAAAATGCAAACTTTAGGTTATAAGAAAAGCATTATCTCCAATCCCTAAAGCTTTCAATATTAATGACTGGCTTATTTGTACCCAGCCATTTTCATATAATGCTGTGTATTGTTTAATTGCTCTGATATAGAACACATTCGTTGAAATTCAGCATTCAAAAAAGCACTAATTTGGGCATACAAACCAGGTTTATATTTTTTATCTAAAGTATCATTGAGCGGTACCTGCTCTATATTTATCGAACCGACCTTTTGTATTTGTAACTGTTCCATTGGCTTTAAAATCAAACGTGATTTTTTTGTCATCACCTCAACTGCCCACCGTCCTGGGGCTTGCCAATTACCAGAATATGAAAATAGTGCTCCCGAGTTTGCTTTACCTGCTCCAGAAAAATTAGTTCCTGTTGGATGCCAACTTATTGAATCACTGACATAGGTAGACATTTCTATCGGGTTGCCACCTAGAAAAAAGGCGAGGTCCGCAACATGTGTTGTATTTGCTAAAAACCAAGCTTCTTTAATCATATCAGCCTTTTCCAGTGGACCTATAACATGCCCCCACTCTGTCACCTCAAAATTAAAGCTTGTTACGCCACCATCTTTTTTTATAATTTTTTCTGCTTCAAGTACAGAACTGAAAAACCGCCTATTGTACGCAACATAAACACTGGCCTTTTTCGATTGAGACAACAAAACCAATTCTTTAAGTTCGCTTATCGTGATTGCAGCAGGTTTTTCAACCAATATATTTAAAACACCATACTCAATCAATTGCTTTGTAACTGTATATAAAGACTCAACTCCAACAGTAACAAAAGCACCGTCAATCAATTTTTTTTCAGTGGAAAGATAATTTTTAAGTCCCCCAGAAATAGCCTTTACACCAACACGACCAGAGAACCGATTAGCCGATTCTTCGCTTCGCCCGACAACCAAAAAATCGACATTCATATCGACAAGTGGTTTTACATATTCTTCGGCCATAGCGCCAGAACCTACAACTAAATACATAATAAACTCACTATGTTATTGGACAAAGTTCTATTCTTGAAGGAAGATTTTTTTTGAAAAACATTAAAAACTCTTCAAGAAAAGCACTGTGTATAGAATAGGACTCATTAAAACCAGCCAAACTACAATCACCTGATAATAAAATTTCATCCACGACCAAACCTGACATTTCACTTTGATTCATCATCAAAAAATCATCCGATGTGTTTTTATTGGTATATAAATCTATCGTATCAACAGTCCTTTCAATTTCATCAACGTATGTAGTATATTTATTTGACCTAATCTTAACTTTTATTGAAAAAGGTAGTGAGGGATCGTTCGTACAATCCAAATCTAGCTGATTACTACCAGAGGAGCAAGATATTTTCCCGCTGACCTCTTTAAAACCAATACGCTTGCTGTCAAAAATAAACGGAGAAACATTGGACAAACTAATAGAATAACTTGAAATTTTAGCCAAGAAGAACCATAAATCAATGAAATGGATGGTATTACAAGCCATGCCCCACAAATTTCCCGATACCGACATATGGATAGCAGTAGCATCATGGTAAAGATTAGCGAGTTTTTTGTAACTTGGAAAATATCGTCTAGGGCAATTTACCCATACGCCCTTAGCATTATCATTCAAAAAACTGCGGGCCTCATCTAAAACGCTTTGACTCTGAAACAGTATTTTTTCCAAGACAAAGTAATCTATTTTATAGACAGCAATAATACTCTTGATTGCCGCTAATCGCACTGAAGCGCTAGTAGCAACGATAGCAACATCGAAAGAGTTGATTGTAAAGTTTAAATTATCTGAATAATAAACAAAGACATTAGCGGCCTGATCAACTTCTTCAACTCGCTGCCTCGCCATATTTAAAGCAGCAACTGAAGGGTCGTAAACATAAACATGGCGCTCCAAATCATTCGCCTTGTGTGCTACTAAAGATTGCAGATGTCGACTACCCAAAGCCCCTGCACCAACTAAAAGTATCGTATTAATATAGTCACCTGCTTGCATATAGTCCTATTATTACTGCTTCATCAACAGTTCAGCCAAAAGAAAATCGAGCTCTGTATCAATATCAACCGAGCTAAGCTCATCCATTTCATAGGCATAAATATTATCTGATATAAATAAGGTTTTTTCTTCTAATGCTTTATCTATTTTGACAAGATAAATAGCCCCGTTTAAACGATAATATTGTGGTAAATCTTGACTACGTTTATTTTTCACTTGCTCTCGAATAAAACCCTTTAACGAGCGATCGTCATTAATCGTATTAGACCACAAAGGGGAATGCGACTCTTTACAAACGGAGATTATAGCATCTGCATCTTTTTCGACTAATAACGCTAATGACTCTTCTATATGAGATAGCTGCCTTAAGGGTGATGTCGGTTGTAGCAAAAGTAAAAAATCAAAAAACTCTCCTTGAGATGCATAATATTCAATTGCATGTTTAGCAACATCAAAGGATGTACTATTATCTAATGACAATTTCTCAGGCCGAATAAATGGCGCCTCTGCTCCCATTTTTTTTGCAAGACCGATAACCTCACTGTCATCACTACTAACAACAACTTTACTGATCTTCTTGCATGACAATGCAGAGTCTATAGACCACTCAATTAAAGGTCTATCAGCCAATTTCTTTATATTTTTTCTCGGCAAACGTTTACTTCCACCACGAGCCGGAATCAATGCTAAAATTTTCATATTTTATTTATAAATCAAGTGTCCTCACATCAATTTGTGCACGTTTAAAATCATCAATTTGACCAACATCAAGCCAATACTCATGGATAGGAAACTGTAAGACTTTATCTCCTTTTTGAATATGACTTTCTAGCAAACTCGGCATATCTATATATTTATTTTTCTCTACATGTTCATAAATTAAAGGGTTTATCACGTAAACACCGGCATTAACAAAAAATCGTTGTAAGGGTTTCTCAGCCATTGCATCTATATACATACCATCACTTTCGATAACGCCAAAGGGTATTTGGTATTCATATTCGCGAACACACATAGTTGCTGCGACATCATGCTCTTCATGAAAATGTAATAATTTATCAAAATCAACTTTTGTTAAAATATCACCATTAATCATAATGAGTGGTAATAGCGGCATATCTTCCGGCAACAAACCCAAAGCACCACCAGTACCTAATGGTTTCTCTTCACTCACATAAGTAATTTCAACGCCAAATTGACTACCATCGCCAAAATAATCCGTAATAGCTTCCGCAAGATAATGTGTTGATATATAAAACCGATAAAAACCATGCTGAATAAATTGATTAATAAGCACCTCTAGAATGGGCTTATCACCTACATTTAACATCGGCTTTGGACAATGATCTGTCAATGGCCTTAATCGTGTTCCAAAACCACCTGCCATAATAAAGACTGGATTATTTTTCTTTTCTTTAATCAGGGTATTATGAAGTGTTTGTAGCCCAACGACTTTACCCATATCAGTAATAGGAACAGATAAAATATTAAGGCGTTTCATTAACGCTCTTAACTCACGCTTTGTGGTATTTTTATAAGCAATGACCGGTTTAGTATTCATTACTGTGGTTACATTTTCATCAACTGACAATCCCGAGAGAATAGCCCGCCTAACATCACCATCAGTCACAACACCTAACAACATTCTTTCATCATCAACAATGAGAGCGACTCTTAAAGCTTCACTGGCATCAATAACTTTTAACGCATCCTTAACTGTTTTTTCAGGGGTAACAAGTACTTTTTCCCAATCATTTTTCATAGTATGCGCTCCATTTAGCGTCGCCTATTTAGGCTTCATAGCTAAGAATAAATTATAAAAAAGAAGATAATCGAGCACCAATAGGGAAAGACGGGATAAAAACATCTCCGACCTTATCACTATTTACTTCTGCCATCTCGGTAATCAAAATCGTCGAATCTGCCACTTTAATAGTAATACCTTTATTACTACGGCCAACTACTGCACCTGTTGTTGATAGATAAACCGGTGCGTTTTCTATTTCAAGGCACGAGACAATAGCGTACTCTTGATTGCCTATTTTGCAACGTGCTCCAGGGCCAGGCAAAGTAATAGCACGTACAAAGTTGAAAAAAAATCGAGCACTCCATTCAAAAGAAATATTCTCATCACCCTTTACTCGTTGAGTAAAGTAAGTCCCCACAGGGTGAATAGTATATTGCTTAATTAATTGTATCTTTTTTTGATGGATATCTTTAAGTGCCTGATACAACACTTCAGCACAATTATTGACGGCCTTAGAAAGAAGAGTAGCGTAAGAATCTTTATCTCCTATGGGATATAAATTTTGTCGGATAATATCACCCGTATCGATTCCTTCATCTATATAATGAACGGTAATCCCATATTCTTTCTCATCATTAATTAAAACCCAATTCAATGGGTTTCTTCCTCTATAAAAAGGAAGAGCACCTGCGTGACAATTAATAAACCCTTCAGAAGGCACAGATAAAATGTCTTTTCTTAGTATTTGATTGAATGACATTGAAACAAACACATCTGCACCATATTGATTAATCGTATCTATAAAATCCGTCGAATTAACGTTTTCATAAACCAAATAAGGCACCTTTAAACGTTGTGACCACTGTTTTAATACAGGGTCCTGCGTATCATATCGGGGTACAATAAAAGCAAGCTGAAAATCATTATCAGATACTATTTTTTCTAAGGCTTTATGAGACCAAGGACCGTCGGCAAAATAACCAATTTTCATTTGATTAGCTCATCTTTTTTATAATCACAATGAGACTGTTGACCCAATATATCCCAATACTGAAAAGGATTAATGCCAGACCCAGGACGCTTAACACCTAAATTATTGACGGTAAAGATATCACCCTCTTCTATTG
>JBOEHG010000073.1:0-18308 GCA_050633825.1 Cellvibrionaceae bacterium
CCTGAATATATGTCTCTGCTTCGTTGGGCTGAATCAGCCAATGCAGCACAGGATGCAAAAGCGGCTATCGCAAAAAAAGATTATCGTTTATTAGTATTGGCTGGGCGTGGTTCAAGTGCGCCTGGTGTTAAGCCTGCTGAACAGGCAGCGCTACAGGAACGTTGTGGAATCCAGTATTTAAAAGGTAGTACTGATTTAGTGCGCAGTGATGAGCACTTAGCTTTGTTAGAAAAAGCCTATGCTTATGCGGAAGAGTATAATAAAGCTGTTTCCGCTCAATGTTAAACTGCATTCATTGACTAGTATACAATTAACCATCATATCTAATTAGCTAACACATCTGGTTAGCTAATTATTCTTGTTTATATTTTTTTCTTCTTAGCCTATCTTTCAGTTCTATTTTTTCTACACTTATTAATAAGTTTATTAGTAAGTGTGATATCTCTTGTTATCTCGACCATTATTAAGAAGTATTCGTAGAAGAGTCAATTTTCAGCGCCAGCATAAACTGTTTTCGATTATTTTGGTGTTGTATGTCATTTTTTCGACGTTATCAGCCATTGAGCATAATGCTGATGGTTCGTGGGAAATGCCATTATTATTATTTTATATCGCTGTTTTTTTGTTTATCGTGGGATCTTGTGAGTTAATATTTGTGGTGTCGCAGAAGTACAAGCATTTTGAGGCAAAGTGTAGGGCGATTAGCCGTTCGATCTCTTGTTATGGTATGGCGTTTACTATTGTTTTTATGTGTGAGCTTTATGAGCACACGGTCCGTTTCTAAATAGTATTATTTTTATTAAAAAGACTGAATCGAAAGGCGCCATTAGGCGCCTTTTTTATACACTATTAATTTTTATCGATTAATTGTTAGAGATGGCTTTCTTAATGATGCCAACAATCGCTAATAAAATGCCACCCCCAATACCACCACTGGCAACGCTACTGATAATGGTGGCTAGATCGAGTCCGCCGCCTGTAGCCATCATGCCTAACGCAGCGAGTAATTGACTGCCGCCGACACCACCAAGAATGCCTGCGAGCGAATTGCCCAGTGTGCCTAATGATAAATCTTTAAATATACGGCCAGCGACATTGCCACCCACGGCACCACTGATAAGTTGAATGATTAGAGCTTCCATAGAGTGTCCTCTTTATTATTAATTTATTGAACGTTCACTCTTGAGACGACTAGTATAGCCAGACGATTTATTATTATCCCTTGGTCAGCTATCTACCCAAGACATTGTTATAGTTACCTATTGCAGTTACTGACTTTATAACTTAATAGTTGCTTGCTAGGGCGATCCATTTTTGGCCTTAGCAGCAAATATAGGGTAACACGGCTTGGCGTGAGCAGCCAAGTTGACATAAAAAAGAAGCGAGAGAGGTTAATGAAGTCTATGCTGTTTGACCCGCTGATGTTTGGGTTTCCAGTTCTTTTATCCAAAACAGCGTGCCGCCTGCAACAGCGATCGGCATGATAAAGATATTCACAACAGGAATCATACTGCCCAGCATAATGGTACTGCCCAAGCCAAGGGTGGAATATTGCTGTTTCTTGATTCGCTGTCGGAGTTCAACAAAAGATAATTTATGATTGTCGGCGGGGTAATCTACATATTGTAATGTCATCACCCAAGCACCCCACATAATAGCTAAAATAGGGACTAATAAATTAAACCCGGGAATAAAGGCTAAAAAGAATAACCCAATAGTGACTGCAAGCCCTCTGGTCATAAAATACCATAGCTTAACCATTTCCCTTTTCAGTGTGCGAACTGCCATGCTGCTAAAGGATTCAGTGGGGACAACCGCATCAGTTAATTGTGTTTCAATTTTTTCTGCCAGTAAACCATAGAAGGGAGCCGCAATAATATTGGTAATAATATTAAAGCTATAGCCATAGACTAAAAGGATAATAAAGACGGCCAAACCTGAGACGATGGCAGCAATAAAAGCAGCAAAATAGGCTAACCAGGACCAAAAAGATAAAACGCCATTGACCCACTCCATCATAGAAGAAAAATACTGGATCAATAATGTAGTCAATAAGATAAAAACAACAATATTCGCCAGCAAAGGGATCAGTACAAAACGTTTCATCCCTGAGCGGGTTAAAAGTCCAACGCCTTGTACAAGATAAGAAAAGCCGGTAGGAATGGTATTGATGTAATTCATGTTAAGTATGTATAGTCAATTGTTATCTATAGAGCTGAAAGTCAGAAATCGTCTCAATTATGTGTGGACTAGCACATTGGTTTGTTCCGTGTATAGTAACTATATTTTGGGCATGAAAAATTGATAAAGCGTGGGTGTATTGCAATTCGCCAAGCCTTGTAGATAAATCAATGACAAAAAATTCATTTGCGCCCCCGCCTGTGCATGAACTGGTTCTTGTCTTATCCAGTTTTATATATGCGAAGCCGTTAGCGTTTAAGTGAATACGTGTAATTTTTGCTCCACCTACAGATGATGATGAGGCATAGGAGCTAAATACTATTGATAAAACTAAAATTGTATATTTATACATAGTCGTGTTCCTTGTTATATTTTTCCTGATTTTATATTCCGCCGCGGGCTTTCATGGCCTCAATATAATCTTCAGCAGGGCGATGTTTTTCTATGGTCTGAAAAAAAGAATTGCCTTGTTGGTTCTTGGCATTAATATCGTGGCCTTCTGCAATAAAAAAATCCAGAAAGGTTGTGAAATTATCTGCCTTCATGCCGCGATAGGCTTTTTCCAATAAATGGTAATCAGGGTTTGCATCCCCGTAGGCTTCATAGTCTAAAAATGTCTTGATGCGTTCATCATCAAATACTTCGCCCAATACTTTTTGTTTGTCTTTTTTTAATGCCATTGTGTTTAATCTCTATATCTGTTGTATTCAATTTTTGTCGCTAATGATTAACACTATTAATGTTAATTATTAATTAGTGCGTTCAATTTTTCGTTAAGTAATTGGTTAACCAATTGTGGATTGGCCTGCCCTTTAGAGGCCTTCATAATTTGGCCAACAAAGTAACCGAGCATTTTAGGTCGTTTATCCGGGTCTGCTTTGCGGTAGTTTTCTACTTGCTTTTCACTATTGGCAATCACTTCATCAATCATTGCGCCCAGTGCACCCGTATCAGACACTTGTTTTAAGCCTTTGGTTTCAATGACTTCATCAGCAGAGCTGCCTTCGCCTTGCCATAAGCTATCAAAGACTTGTTTGGCAATTTTATTGGAAATAGTATTGTCCTTAATACGTTCTATGAGGCCCGCTAGTTGTTCTGGTGTAATAGGTGCTTTTTGAATACTGCTATCTTCTGCATTGAGGCGTGCAGCCAGTTCGCCCATCACCCAGTTGGCGGTGAGCTTTGCATCGTTGCAACTTTTTACTGTAGCTTCAAAAAACTGTGCTGTTGCGGCATCATCGGCCAGTACTTTGGCATCGTAGTCTGATAGCTTGTAGTCAGCGATAAAGCGTTCACAACGCTCTTTGGGTAGTTCGGGCATATTGCGACGAATTTGCTCAATATACTCATCATCCAAGATAACGGGTAAAAGGTCGGGGCAGGGGAAGTAGCGGTAGTCATTGGCATCTTCTTTTGAGCGCATGGCGCGAGCCGTTTTGTTATCGCCGTCGTATAAGCGGGTTTGTTGAACGACTTTGCCGCCATCTTCAATCAAGTCAATCTGACGTTCAACTTCCAGTGCAATGGCTTCTTCCATAAACTTAAAGGAGTTTAAGTTTTTGGTTTCTGTACGTGTGCCCAATTCTTCTTGCCCTTTGGGGCGGACAGAAATATTGACATCGAAGCGCATAGAGCCTTGAGACATCTCTCCATCACAAATACCCAGAGAGGTTACAATGGAATGTAATTTTTTCGCAAAGGCAACGGCTTCTTCCGAATTACACATGTCGGGTTCAGAGACGATTTCGATAAGCGGTGTACCCGCACGGTTAAGGTCAATGCCGGATACGTTTTCGGCCATATTGCCGAAGTCGCCTTCGTGCAATGATTTACCGGCATCTTCTTCTAAATGTGCGTGGTGTATACGAATATTTTTTGTTGAGCCGTCTTCAAGCTCGATATCAATACTACCAGCACCGACAATGGGTTGGTCCAGTTGAGTCGTCTGATAGCCTTTGGGCAGGTCGGGGTAGAAGTAATTCTTACGCTCAAAGAAAGAGCGTTGACCTATCTCTGCATCAATGGCTAAGCCGAACATAACTGCATAGCGAAATGCTTGCTCGTTAGCCACAGGCAGTGTGCCGGGCATGGCGAGATCAATAGCGCAGGCTTGGGTATTGGGTTCAGCACCAAAGGCGGTGCTGGCGCCGGAAAATATTTTTGTTTTTGTGGCCAGTTGAACGTGTACTTCCAGACCAATGACTGTTTCCCATTCCATATCTATTCTATCCCCGGCGCTGTCTGTTGATGAAAGTCAGTGGCTTGCTGAAATTGATGGGCAATATTCAATAACTTCGCTTCGCTAAAGTAATGTCCGGTCAATTGTAAGCCAATGGGTTTACCTTCTTGGCTAATGCCACAGGGAATAGAAATACCGGGTAAGCCAGCAAGGTTGGTGGGTAGAGTGTAAATATCCTCTAAGTACATCGAAACCGGATCTTTTGTTTTTGAACCTAGCTCAAATGCAGGGCTGGGCGCAGTAGGGCCAGCAATAACGTCGACTTCACGGAAGACCTCATCATAATCCTGTTTGATCAGCCGTCGAACCTGTTGAGCTTTACGATAATAGGCATCGTAATAACCGGCAGACAATGCATAAGCACCTACTAAAATACGGCGTTTAACTTCCTCGCCAAAGCCTTCTTCACGAGAGCGTTTGTATAGGTCTTCAAGGTCTTTTGGGTTCTCACAACGATAGCCATAGCGGACGCCATCGAAACGGGACAGGTTGGCAGAGCATTCAGCTGGCGCAATGACATAGTAAGCCGGTACAGCCAAGTGGGTGTGGGGCAATGAGATTTCTTTGACTGTTGCACCCATACTTTCATAGGTTTTGATGGCCGCTTGTGCATGTTCAGCAACTTGTGGGTCGAGGCCATCACTAAAGTATTCTTTGGGAACACCTATTTTCAAGCCAGCCAAGGAGTCATTGAGCGTAGTGGTGTAGTCAGGTTTGGTCTCGTCGATACTGGTTGAGTCGCGTTGGTCAAAGCCGGCGAGTACATTGAGCATAATCGCCGCATCTTCAGCTGTTTTAGTAATGGGACCAGCCTGATCCAAACTGGACGCATAAGCCACCATGCCCCAGCGTGAAACGCGGCCATAGGTGGGTTTTAAGCCGGTAACGCCACAAAAACTGGCCGGTTGACGAATAGAGCCACCGGTATCACTGGCAGTGGTTCCAGCGGCGAGTTGCGCAGCCATAACGGCAGCGGAGCCACCTGAGGAACCGCCGGGAACACAGTCCGTATTCCAAGGGTTTTTGGCGGGTCCGTAAAAGCTGTTTTCATTGGATGAGCCCATGGCAAATTCATCCATATTGGTTTTACCCAGCATAACCGCACCTGCATCGATACAGTTTTCGACAATAGCGGCGTTATAAGGCGGTACAAAGTTATCGAGCATCTTTGAGCCACAGCTGGTTTTTACACCCTCTGTGCAAAATAAGTCTTTATGGGCAATTGGTATACCACAAAGTGACGGTGTTGCAGCATTATTTTCGGCGAGTTGTTTGTCGGCAGCGGCTGCAGCAGCAAGTGCTTGTTCTTCACAGACGCTGATAAAGCCATTGTATTGGCTATCTAGGCGTTGAATTCTATCCAGATAGTGCTGTGTTAACTCCGTACTGGAGAAGGTTTTTTGCCGTAACCCTTGAATGAGTTCAGCAATGGTTAAATGATGCATGTTTGGACTAATCCTTACAGAAGAAGGTTATTATCAGATCTTTATTGTTCAATCGATGACTTTAGGTACGAGGAACAAGCCATTATCAACGGCTGGTGCGGTGGTTTGCAGCTGTTCTCTCTGATTATTTTCAGTAACAATATCTGCACGCAATCGCTGCACAGCGTCCATTGGGTGAGACATGGGTTCAATATTGCTGGTGTCGACGGCTTGTAATTGGTCAACCAATGTCAAAATGCTGGTAATACTTTCAGCGACATCATCGACCATATTATTGTCGATATTAATCTTTGCCAGTTGCGCCAGTTTGGCGATTTCATTTGCGTCCACAGTGTTCTCCGTCATCACATTTTATATATCGCTTTTACTTCTCGTATTTATTGAGCATTATTTTACTCAACCCAAGAGAAGTTTTTTGAAGCCGGCAATTCTAGCGCATTTTTGCTTTTATCACTGCTAAAACCATAAAAATGTGCATAAATTTGTTGTTAATCGCTCATCTTGAGTGAATTGCGGCTTGCCGAAAAAGGCTGGCATTGATAGAGTCTCGCCACTTACTATTTAAGTCATTATTATGTCATTGCTAAAATGTGAATTTTCACAATTATAATCACATTCACGTTACGATAGATTTATTCAGTATTATTCATAACCTATAACGATACTATCAATACACATATACAATACACTTACATTATTTTCAGGTAGAACGATTCCATGTTGATCCCCAAGCGCCTTCGCGGCTTATTTTCTAATGATTTGTCCATTGATCTCGGCACCGCTAATACATTGATTTATGTACGTGAAAAAGGCGTCGTTCTTAATGAGCCATCAGTGGTTGCTATTCGCCAGCATAATGGACAAAAGTTGGTTGAAGCGGTTGGCTTGGAAGCGAAGCGTATGTTGGGTAGAACACCGGGCAACATCACCGCTATTCGCCCATTAAAAGACGGTGTTATTGCTGACTTTCAGGTAACTGAAAAAATGTTGCAGCACTTTATGCGTCGGGTTCACGAAAATAGTTGGTTTCAGCCAAGCCCGAGAGTGTTGGTGTGTGTGCCTTGTTTATCAACTGAAGTTGAAAAGCGGGCTATCCGTGAATCTGCGCTAGGTGCCGGTGCACGTGAAGTTCGTTTGATTGAAGAGCCCAGAGCAGCTGCCATTGGTGCCGGCCTTCGCGTTGCTGAGGCCAGTGGGTCTATGGTAGTGGATATTGGCGGTGGAACCACTGAAATTGCCGTTATTTCTCTTAATGGTGTTGTGTATTCTGATTCTGTTCGCATTGGTGGTGATCGTTTTGATGAATCCATTGTCAACTATGTGCGCCGCAATTACGGTACAGTGATTGGTGATGCGACGGCTGAGCGTATCAAGCAGGAAATTGGGTGTGCCTATGTGGGTAGTGAAGCTCGCGATATTGATGTTCGTGGCCGCAACCTGGCAGAAGGTGTGCCCCGTAGCTTTACCTTAAGCAGTGGCGAGGTATTAGAGGCCTTGCAAGAGCCGCTTGCAGGCATTGTACAGGCAGTGAAAAGTGCGCTGGAGCAATCGCCCCCTGAACTGGCATCTGATATTGCCGAGAGCGGTATTGTATTAACCGGTGGTGGCGCCTTGTTGCGTGATATTAACTTATTGTTGTCTGAGGAAACTGGCTTACCTGTGATCGTAGCCGATGATCCTTTGACCTGTGTTGCCCGTGGGGGTGGTATCGCAATGGGTTGGATGGATAATAAAACCATGGGCTTTTTGGAAGACTAGTCTCGGTCATTGCCGGGCTGTTCTGTTATTTACAGGTCCGTTATTTACAGGCCGGTTGCTTCTGGGCCTGTTGTTGATGGGAAAGCGCCATTGTCAAAGCACTGCTCGTTAGGTGTTTTCCCCGATTTCTTGAGGTGTTATAGCCATCAAATTACTATTTACTAAAGGCCCTTCCTACTTTTCTCGTGTTGCTCTTTTGGGTTTGTTAGCGGTGGCACTATTGTTGGTCGGTCGTTATACCCCATGGTTGGACCCTGTACGCAGTAAGCTCGATGTACTCACCGTTCCTTTCTATTGGGTCACTGATATCCCTCACCGAGTATCGAATTGGCTTGGAGTTAATTGGGTGTCGCGTCAAGAGCTCCAAGAAGAAAATCGACTGCTACGTAATCAAATCCGAGTTCAGGATTCTCGTTTACAACAAATGGCCTCATTGGTTGCAGAGAACCTTCGGCTGCGGCAGTTGATGAATTCATCCGAAATTGTTCAGGACAGAGTCCTGATTGCCGAGTTAATCGGTGTCTCGCCAGACCCCTTGGTACATAAAGTGATTGTCAACAAAGGGAGTAATGATGGGGTCTATGTTGGGCAACCCTTGTTAGATGCCTTTGGTCTTATGGGGCAGGTAGTATCGGTGACCGCTTATACGGCGCAAGTCTTGCTGATTACGGATAATTCACACGCTATCCCTGTTCAGGTGACGCGAAATAACGTCCGCACTGTTGCGGAAGGTGTTGGCGACCTCTATCAGCTGCGTCTTCGCTATGTATCATCCACAATGGATATTAAAAAAGGTGATATTTTGGTGAGCTCGGGCTTGGGAGGGCGTTTTCCAGTGGGTTACCCGGTTGCTCAAGTGGATGAAATAACTTACGACCAAGGAGAGCCATTTGCCACTGTGATCGCGCGTCCAGCAGCTCAACTTGATCGCAGTCGTCACGTTCTACTGGTATTCAGTGAGCAGGAAAACTCTTTTATTCAGAGCGTACAATGAAAACGCTGATTACGGTTACCTTGGTGATTGCGGCTATATTAATGGTGATACCCATCAGTTTTCAATGGCGCTGGTGTCGTCCAGAATTTCTTGTACTGCTTGTGATCTATTGGTCTATGTTTACGCCCCAACACTTTGGTTTGGTGGGGGCTTGGTTTGTCGGTTTATTTCAAGATTTGCTTGAACTGACACCACTTGGCTTTAATGCTTTGGGTATGTTGCTTATTTCTTATATTGCTTACCTTGTTTATCAGCGTATCCGTAATTATGTACTTTGGCATCAAGCCGCATGGGTTTTTGTGTTAGTGGGCGTATTTCAGTTATTTTCCAATTGGTTGGGCGGCTTTTTTGGTAAAACAGTGGATAGCCCTATTTTTCTGATTGCTGCAGTACTCAGCGCCTGTATTTGGCCATTTCTGGTGATACTAATGGGGCGCCTGACAATTCGCTTGCGACTTGTCCATTAGTTCTCGGTATCCGGACTATCGATCTGTTAAGCTTATGTTCAGCATGGATGAAAGACAATAAATCACTGGAAAAGTGATGTTATTTTGTAAAGTGTTGTAAGTGTATGATTCGCCATATAAAAAAGCCCATCAAGCCATTATGGTATATCGTCGCCCTAGCCATTATTTTCTTGGCTGTATTGATTCAGGCTGCACGCCTGTTTATTCCTCATATTAGTCAGTTTCATACCTCGCTCGAAAGTTTTGCAAGTCAGCAGACTGGGTCATTGGTTCGTTTCGGCGAATTAAATGCGAGTTGGTATGGTCTGAGGCCAAAAGTTACCGTCGATAACCTTAAAATTCAAACCACAGATAAACAACCTGTTGTTACCGTCCAACATGCCAATTTAGAGTTGGATATTCTCTCAAGCCTATTTCATTGGGTACCTGTATGGCGCAAAGTTGAATTACAAGGTTTGTCCTTGTCGGTTAATCAGGACGAGAAGGGCGGATGGTCAGTGGGTGGTCTGTCGCCAAATACTGACGGTGGCCTAGGCTGGCGTTACCGTAGTCCCGGGGCTCTATTTTTGATGGCCAATCAGGTTGATATTGATACTTCGCAAGTGACTTTTTTATTTCACAATCAACGCCAATTCACTACCGATATTCCTTCTATAAAAATTGAAAACAATGGCCAATTTCATCGCTTAAGTGCACAAGCATCCATTGATAAAGGACAACTTGATAATCAAGGGTCATTGTTTACCTTTGTTCTTGAAGGGATTGGAGATCCATCAGATGCTGAGCATTTTTTTGCAAAGGCTCATCTCGATTTTAATGATTTTCCTGTTGAACGTTTAGCGTTCTTATTGACTCAGGTAACTGATTCAAAGGAAGTATTGCCTAAACCTGTTTCTGGTTCCACAGTGGATATGAATGTGTGGTTTGATTTTACTTCTCCCAGCCGGTTTTTATTAAGTGGTGATGTAGAGTTATCGACCAGTAAAGCTACGGATTTTTCTCGTAATAATTTCTTAGACATTCCATTTAAAGCAAAATTATTTGGTGATTACGCTATTGATTCTGGGCTCACTATTGGCTTACGTGAAGCCCGTATTGACGATAAGATTGATTTAAGTGATTCAATTTTCACCATTCATGATGGAAAATTAACAGCCGCGATCAAACAGCTGGATCTTGCGATATGGGATCAATGGAGCAGAGATCGTATTATTCGCTCCTCTAAAGTTAAAGAGGTTCTGGAATCTTTATCTCTTGAAGGTATGGTGGAGAATATACATGTCGATATTGATTTTGCTGATGTTTGGAATACGCATATTAAGGCAAATGTAACCAATGTTACTCTAGATGCATGGAATAATGTGCCGGCATTTAAAAATGTTACAGGGTTTGTTGATAGTAATCTTAGAGAAGGGTTTATTTTTCTTGAATCCCAGGCCTTTGAGTTACATGCGAATAAAATATATCCGCAACCGTTATTATTTGATCATGCCAATGGTTATGTCAGTTGGGTTATTCCTTCTGATAAAACTGATTTGAAGATTTATGGGCAAAAATTATCGGTGAAGGGTGAGTTTGGTCATGCGGATGGTAATTTTTTACTCTCTATCCCTCATCCTAGTTTAAATGAACATAGTAATTTGATTTTACAGATTGGGTTGCAAGATTCTGCTGCAAAGTTTCATCGACAGCTAACGCCTGACGTTTTACCGGAAGACCTAACGGAGTGGATGAATGGAGCGATAAAAGCTGGGGATGTTAAACAGGCAGGCTTTTTTTATCGTGGCGGTTTTTCTGAAGGCTCTGATCGTACGGTTCAATTATACGGAGAGTTAGAGGATGGGCAGCTTGCCTTTAGTTCTGATTGGCCAGAAATTAATAAAATTCAAGGGCATTTTTTGTTAGATAATAAGCGCTTGCGTGCGGCGATAGATCATTCTAGTTTCTATTCTGATGACCGTTTGTCTGGTAGCCTTGAGTGGAACTGGCATCAACAACAAAAGCTGGTTGTTGATGCCTCTGGGCGTTCAGGTGCGCAATCAGCATTAAAGTTTGTTAATGAATCTTGGCTTTACAGTAAAACTAACGGTGTTTTTGATGGTTGGTCGGGTGAGGGTGAAGTTGATTTGTCGCTAAATTTGTCACTCCCTATTTTAGATGATTCTGCCGAAAGTTGGCAAAAAATAAAATTAGGCTTTAATAATAACCGTATTCATTTAAAAGAACAGAGTTTGTTACTCGATAAAGTTGAAGGTACGGTTTTTTATCAAACTGGGCGCGGCTTTACATCAGATAATCTAGAGACAGAAGTGTTTGATTACATTTTACCTCTAAGTTTTACTGGCGGCGTGGATGATTTAATTGTTTCTGGCAGCGCGAATGCTTCTATAAAGTCTCTATCTGATTGGCTGGAAAAACCTCTCGATAATATATTGACGGGTGTTGTGCCTTATACACTTAACTTAAAAGTTCCTTTGGGTGAAGTATCTGGAAACAAAGAAACACCTGTTCTAATGCTGAGTTCTGATTTAAAAGACGTTACTGTTGATTTGCCAGCTCCTTTTGGTAAGGTCGGGGGCATTTCTCGGCCTGCTTCAATAAAGATTAATTATTTTACACAATATTCTCGTTATGATTTTCGTTATGACAAACTTGTAGATGGACGTTGGATTGATCACCCTGAAAAAGTGCCGCAAGTCGTTATTGACCTTAATGATGTTAAGGCAGATGTTTCAAAGAAAAAAATGTCTGAAGGAGTAAAGGTTTACGGCTCATTCAATAAGCTTGATATTAAAGTACTCTATGAAAGTTATAATAAACTTGATTTTGCTAGTCAAAAAACATCCGGTGATTTGATTGAATTTCCAGTTGGTTATGAGCTTGCAATTAAAGAGGCGATTTACGGGGAGTATAATTTTAAAGATATTAAGTTGTCGGGTCAAAGAGAAGATACTGGCTGGCTTAGTATCATTGACAGCGATTTTATAAAGGGTGGTGTTTATATTGATGATAAAGCCCAACCCTTAGTTGTTAATATGGATTATTTTCGTTGGCCGCCGCCTTCCAATAATGATGATCTACAAAAACAAAAAAGTGTTCCAGAAGGTGTTGACCCTTTAGCTGATTTTGATGCTTCAGGTTTGATTTCAGCCGATATCAATATTAAAGCTTTTTATTACAAGGAAAAGAACTTGGGTGAATGGTCTTTACAATTTCGCCCTGATGATGATGGTATTGATTTAAGGAATATTTATGCGAATGTTGGTGGGTTATCATTGATTGGGAGTAATATCGAACAGGGTGCATATTTACGATGGCAGTTCCCTACTGCTGCAAATGCAATGTCGACTCGCTTTATCGGGCGGTTGAGTGGTGGTAATTTAAATGATTTTTTTAATCAGTTAAAACTATCGCCTTTATTAGAAAGTAAGAAAACTGATGTGTATACAGAGCTTTCTTGGGATGGGTCCCCACTTAATTTTTCTATTAAGCATTTGAATGGTATTGTAGATATAAAATTAGAAGAGGGAGTTTTCGTTCAGGAAAAAACAAATGAAGCAACAGATGCGCTTAAGTTGTTGGGTTTAATGAATTTTGATACTTGGGGGCGACGGATTCGTTTAGACTTTTCTGATCTTTATAAAAAAGGTTTTGTGTTTGATGACTTTACCGGCAAATTATCGTTTGATAACGGAGTGATTCGTACAGCTGAACCCATAGCTGTGAATGCACCTTCCAGCAAATTAGTGTTAATGGGTACAGCAGATTCATTGCAAGAAAAAATTGATGCCGAGTTAAAAGCAACTTTACCTATTGCAGGAAATTTAACGGTAGCTACCGCACTTGCAGGCGGCTTGCCTGCAGCGGCAGGTGTTTTTGTTGTGAGTAAGTTGTTCGGCAAGCAAATTGATAAGGCATCAACTATCGGTTATCGTATTAACGGTACGTGGGATGACCCTGTCGTGCAGGTAGATAGGCCTAAACAGGAAGAAGGTGCAATAGAGGTTGAGGAAAGTGGTGAATAGACTTTTGATATAGTTATCAATGGTCTGAAGCTGAAGATATCGCACCTATGGTTTTAAACAAGCGTTGCTTGTATTTTCCTGAGTTCCCTTCTTGTTTGCTTTCTTTTTTTGCGTGACGAACCAATTGTAATAAATGCTGCCGATCACATTCTGGATATTCTTTTAAGAAGCAAGTTGCCGCATCATCTTCCGAGATTAATCTATTGCACCAGTTATCAGAAAGGGAGGTGTCTACTTGATGGCGCCTATCTTTGAGAGTGAAGCTTTCAAGCCCTTCTTTTATTTCTTCGTGGTTCTCCGCTCGTAATAATTTAGCAATACGCTGTAGTTGCCTGCGCCGTGCGTTTCCGTGTTTTATTTTTTTAGTGAGATCGATTTCATCTAAAATGGTGTCGCTAATAGGTAATAACGTTAGTTTTTTATTGCTAAGTTCTACTAGTTGCTCTCCCATCAATTGAAGTTCTTGCATGGCTTTTTTAATGGCTGTTTTGCTGATGACTTCATCATCGTCGAATGTGTTTTCAGCTTCTTTATTATTTTTTTGATTCATACCAGATATCCGTAAAAATTTTTGCCAATGAATATTGGCCAATTTACTTTTAAAAACGTTTAACCATAAAAAATGGTTGCAAGCCCAAGGAAGGCCATAAAGCCAACAACATCGGTTAGTGTTGTTAGAGCGACGCCACCTGCTAATGCGGGGTCTATACCTATGCGTTTTAAAAATGAAGGTAGTAGTGTTCCACCAATTGCAGCAGCAATTAAATTAATCACGGTAGCGACGCCGATGATAATGGCAATCTTGATATCGTTAAACCACCATGCTGTCAATAACCCTAGTGCACTTGCCCAAAGTACACCATTGAGTAAACCTGATAACATCTCTCTTGAAAGTAGCCAGCGGCGATTACTTGGACCGATTTGTCCCAAGGCCATTCCACGAATAACAACGGTCAAGGTTTGGCTGCCCGCGACGCCTCCCATGCTGGCAACAATAGGCATCAGTATTGCCAGAGCAACTACCTTGTCGATAGTGTCTTGAAATAAGTTAATGACCGAAGAAGCAAGAATAGCGGTAATTAAATTGATACCTAACCATATTGCTCTACGCGGCGTTGTCTTTATCAGCGGAGCGAAAGTATCTTCATCTTCGTCTAGTCCGGCTAGGCTCATGAGTGAGTGGTCGGCATCTTCAATAATGACATCAACCACGTCATCAATCGTAATACGCCCAACCACTTGCTGGTCCTCGTTAATAACGGGAGCTGAAATCCAGTCATTTTGCTCAAATAATTGAGCGACCTTACTGTCTTCCATTGTATCAGGAATCGCTTCGATATCAGTTCGCATTAATTCTCGAACACTGATGTTGGGGTCTGATGTGAGCAGTTTGCTCATCGATAATGTTCCCAAGAAGACATTGTCAGCATTAACGACAATCAATTGATCTGTGGAGGGTGGGATTTCATCATGACGCCTTAGATAGCGCATCACTACATCTAGAGTGAAGCGAGGCCTGATGGTAATGACATCTGTATCCATCAAACCGCCAGCTGTGTCTTCCTCGTATGAAAGAACGGTTTCTACTCGCGCTCGATTTTGAGTGGTCATTGCCGATAACACTTCTCGAATCACTTGATCGGGAAGTTGTTGTAAGATATCGGCTACATCATCAGCATCAAGTGCCTCGGTCAAGTCTGCAACTTGTTGGCTATCCATTGCTTTGACAAACTGTGCGGCGACTTCTTCGGGTAGCTCTTGCAAAATGTCGGCATGAATGTTTCTATCGACGAGCCCCCAAAGGTATTGGCGAACTTTAGGTGGAGATGATTGGATCAGATTGGCAGTTTCAATGGGCGTTAAGCCCTTTAGCATGCGTTTTACAGAGCGCAGAGATTCCTCATCTTTCTCTCCGCTACTTTCTTGAATTTCAGATAGCTTCGATAAATGTGCCTGTGTTTTTTCAAGTTGTTCATCAGCGACAATCTGCATAAAAATGTCTTCGATTATTCGTCTTCATCAAAACGGTTGTTAATGAGTTCGACAATAGCAGTCATAGCTGCCTCTTCATCTTTGCCGTCGCACTGTATTTCTATATCGGTTCCTTTGGCAGCAGCTAGTAGCATTAATGCCATAACACTTTTACAGTCGACGTTCTTTCCCTTAGTAATTAAAGTTGTTTCACAGGCATAACGCCCGGCAGTCGTTGCTAATTTTGCAGCGGCACGGGCATGTAAACCGAGTTTGTTAATAATTGAAAGTTCAGTGTTAATCATAGTCTTAATTCACGGTGTCGGCATTGTACGTCGCTTAATGTTTTGCCAAAGTGATGAGTGAGCTTGTTGGAAAGATAAACCGAACGGTGTTGCCCTCCAGTGCATCCAATGGCAATAGTGATATAGCTCCGATTGTTTGCTTCAAAACAAGGTAGCCATCGCGTTAGAAACCCCTGTATATCATTATACATGTCACGTACCTGTTGCTGGCCATCTAAAAAGGCTATTACAGCCTGATCATTACCTGTTAGTGCTCTCAATTCTGCTTTCCAGTGAGGGTTGGGTAAGCAGCGAACATCGAATACTAAATCCGCATCTCTCGGTAAGCCATACTTAAAGCCAAATGATTGAAAAAGAATGCTGGCCCCGGGAGCATCCAAACTGGTGACGTGTCGTTTGACTAAATCTCTTAGGTCATGAAAACCCATGTCGCTGGTATCAATGGTGATATTGGCAACATCTATAATAGGTTGTAGTAATTCTTTTTCTTTAATGATTGCAGACTTTAAATCGGTGCTGCCATCACTAAGAGGGTGTCGTCGACGTGTTTCGCTAAAGCGCTTTAGGAGAATATCATCATCTGCATCGAGAAAAACAACTTGATGCTCCAGTGAAGCAATAGGTGATGACTCAACTAGGTTAGGCAGTAATTCAATATCAGCGGCTGAATTGCGAGCATCAATACTTACCGCATATTGTTTATCATCAAAAGAATCTATTCGTTCAACCAGGGCGGGTAATAATGTAGCGGGCAGGTTATCAATGCATGTAAACCCAATGTCTTCAAGGACATGTAAGGCTGTACTTTTTCCTGAGCCTGAACGACCACTGATAATAATTAGGCGCATATTGCCTTTCCCCCAAAGTTGGTATTGTCCTGACTACTCCGTAATCGTTTGATACAACTCCTGAGAACTACTGGCTTGTCTTATCTTATTTAAACGCTCTTTATCTGAAAAGCGTTCAGCAAGTGCTGCTAGTGTTTGTAAATGGTCTTGATTTTCATCCTCAGGTACAACAAGGACAAAAATAATATCAACGGGTTCATTGTCAATGGCATCAAAATCAATGCCGTTATCTAAGGTGACCAAAACACCTATGATTTTGCTACAACCTTTGATTCGGCAATGCGGAATGGCTATGCCATGGCCAATGCCGGTGGAGCCTAAGCGTTCACGGGCAATTAAGGCGCTGAATACATGACCGGGGTCCAAAACAGGGTTTTCATCACAAAGATGCGAAGCGATAGTTTCTAAAATTCGCTTCTTACTATTGCACTGGTTTTTAAATAGTACGCATTCTGGTGATAGTATTGAGGCTATATCCATAATATTTACAGCTAAATTAAATCTATTGGCTTCTTTACCCTATGGGGTATAAGCATAAAAAGAAGCGCGCATTCTACTTGATTTATCAACACCTGAGAAACGAATTTACTGATGCTAGTGATTTATATCAGTTGCTTACGTTCGTTAGAGGGTGGAATGTTCATAGCTTCGCGGTACTTTGCAATAGTGCGGCGAGCAACTTTAATACCTTGTTCGCCTAGCAGTACGGTAATCTTACTATCGCTCAGAGGCTTCTGTGCATTTTCAGCTGCAATAAGCTTCTTGATAATTGCGCGGATGGCCGTTGATGAGCATTCGCCACCAGTATCAGTGCTTACATGGCTGGAGAAAAAATACTTAAGTTCAAAAATGCCCTGAGGTGTATGCATATATTTATTGGTTGTCACCCGAGAAATGGTTGATTCATGCATCTCAACCGTTTCCGCAATATCATGTAGTACTAGAGGCTTCATCGCTTCCTCGCCAAAGTCCAGAAAGCCTTGTTGTTTTTCAACAATGGCGCTGGCAACTTTAAGTAAGGTCTCATTACGACTTTGCAAGCTTTTAAGGAACCAGCGTGCTTCCTGCAAGTTATTTTTCAGGAAGGTGTTATCACTGCTAGAGTCAGCTCGCTTTACTAAAGAGGCATAGTCAGAGTTAATACGTAGTCTGGGCGCAATATCAGGGTTTAGTTCAACTGTCCAACGGTCATTCTTTTTGGCGACAAATACATCGGGGACCACATATTCGGTATTGTCGCTACCAATATCATCACCTGGTCGAGGGTTCATGGATTGAATTAGTTGAATAGCTACCTTTAATTCACCCTCCTTTACCCGCAGTTTGCGCATCAGTGTTTTGTAATCTTTTGTGCCCAAAAGCGTGATGTAGTCTTTTACTATGGCTTTTGCGGTCAATAGTCCCGGTGTGCCTTCTGTCAGTTGATTTAACTGGATAAGTAAGCACTCACCTAGGTCTTGACCCGCAACACCTGGAGGGTCAAATTGTTGAAGACGATGCAGAACCGCTTCTACTTCATCCATTTCTAGGTCATCTAGCTGTCTTGCTAGTCCTTCGTAAATATCGCTAATGGGTGATGATAATAAACCGCTGGGTTGTATATCATCGATGATGGTCATGGCGATAGCGTAATCTTGATTGGAAAATGGGGTTAAATTGAGTTGCCACAGTAAGTGATCTTGTAAGCTTTCGGTGCTGCCTCGGCGGCTTTCGAAGTTGTTTTCTTCTTCTTCATTACTGATGGGGCCGGCAGGTGCCGAGCTTTGATAAACGTCATCCCAGCTGGTATCGACTGGAAGGTCGTTAGGAATTTCTTCAGACCATTCGTTTTCGTTGTGAGTTTCTTCGGTTTGGGGTGCTGTGGCTTCGGTGCTCTCCATGCTCCCTGTATTCTCTGTACCTTCTATATTTTCGGTATTCCCAATACTGTCTTGATTGTTATCCGGGTTAGTGTGAGTTTCGGTCGGTAACTCTGAGGGGGTATTTTCGTAGGTGTTTTGTTCTTCTGTTGATTGGGCTTCATTACTGGCGGTATTTTCGTCCGTCACTTCCAGCATGGGGTTGGAGTCTAGCGC
>JBOEHG010000074.1:0-8287 GCA_050633825.1 Cellvibrionaceae bacterium
TTATTTCATTTTTGTCTACTATTTAACCTTTTTAGGCATTAAATTGCTTGCATAGAAATATATTTGTTTTAAGATAAACAAATATGTTGATTGATGCTAGAAATACAATTATTACCGCATTTCGCCAGCTTATGAGGGCTGTGATAAGGCTCGCCTTGAGAAATGGGGTTAGTTGCACCGAGTTTGGTGATTTGTGTAAGGAGCTGTACGTGGAAGTGGCTGAAAAGGAATACGGTATTAATGGAAGGTCAACCAATATGTCTCGTATTGCTCTAATGACCGGTATTAACCGCCATGAAGTGAAGCGCCTGCTCAACCAGTCGTCAGGGCAAGTTGAGGGAAAAGGCACACTGCAAACCCCCTACAAGATGGCCAATGTGTTGGCAGCTTGGTATGAAGACCCCCGCTATCTTGATAAAGATGGTGAACCATTAGCTATCCCTCTAGAGGGAGATCACCCTAGTTTTTCGGCCTTGGTTCAGTCTGTTTCCGTCGGTGGTGATATTGCTGCTGTCACTGTATTACGTGAGTTAAAACGTTCTCAGGTGGTAGAGGAAATGGCAACAGGGCAGTTAAAGGTGCTAAGTCGTTATTACATACCCAATTATAACGTTGACCCCAAGGCAGCCCCCTCTTTGGTTAACCCCAATAAAATTACTTTTGGTTGCAGTATGTTAGTCGATCACGTTAATACGCTATTTCATAATTTATATGGCAAGGTGGGTGATAGCACACGTCTTGAGCTGCGGGCCATTAATCATGCCATTAAAACAGATGATATTCCGGCTTTTCATGAATTTACTAATCAACGTAGTCGGCAGTTGTTGGAGGATGTAGATCATTGGCTTGAACAACATCACGCCCCTGGAATAACGGATACACAATACGCAGAACGTATGGGTGTCGGTGTTTATGTTATTCAGGGAGAAAATAATACAAAGAGTCATAGTAATGTTTAAGCGTTTTTATAATCAAGTTTATATTTTTACCGCTATATTGGCGATTGCAGCCTGTGGTGGAGCAGGAACAGATGTTGCCAGTATAGAAGGTACGGGTGATGGTTCTTCGACTATAAAATCTAAAATATTATCTATTGGTTCAATTAGCGACGATACTAACATTACCGTTAATGGTATTGAATATGATACGACTAATGCATCAATACTGGTTGATGGTTCTTCGGTAGGTCAAGCAGGGTTAGAAGCAGGCCAAACCGTTTCAATAGAGGGAAGTTTACAAAATAATAGTCTTGAGGAACCGGTTGAAGCGACAGCTATTCGTTATCTCAGTAATGTGATAGGAGAAATCAATTCGATCGATCAAACAGATTTTAGTATTAGTGTGCTTGGACAAAAAATATCACTAACACCTTCGACAGTTTATGGCGATGGTATTGATAATTTTGAAGGATTGAAACACAAAGATGTTGTTCGTATCAGTGGCCTTTTAGATAGTGAAGGTTCTATCTTATCAACCCGCGTTGATGTTGTGGCACAAGTCTCTGAGTATCAAGTTGTTGGTATTGTTAATAATATTGATAGTGTGAATCAAACCCTCACTATTAATAATTTAACTGTCAGCTATGAAAATATAACAATAGAGCTTACTGAAAATACGATCGTAAAAGTTAACGGAACAAGCTTTGATCAAACGAATACTTTATTAATTGCAACCACTATCGAGGCTGTAGAAAATATTTTAACTGAGCCCGAGCAGTTAGTGAGTTTGGATGGTTTTATTACTCGTTTTGTTTCATCGACTAATTTCGACCTCAATGGTATTCCTGTCAGTGTGGGTAATTCGGATATTATTGAAAATGGCAGTATTACCGATTTAGGCTTGGATGCACGTATTAATTTGCTTGGTGAGGTTAATAGCCAAGGTGTGGTGGTTGCCACAGAGGTATTTATTATTAATACGACACCACTGCGTTTTAATGGATTTTTACCTGCCAAAGAAGAAGTGCGATATACAATTCAGTCATCACCGGATGATGTGGGTTTATGGCTAACATTGACCGGCTTAGATGGCGCTGGAGACTTGGTTGTCTTTGATTCACAGGGGAGAAGGGTGTGTTCAAGTATTGAATTATCATCATTCAATGATGGTTTTTGTTACCTCGATAATAGTAGTGGGCAGGAAGAGTGGGATGTATATATCTTCGGTTATGCTGATACTAATTACCAGTTAACAGGTTATTTTCGCCGGGCAGAGTTTGGACCTGTGTCTGAAATCGAATCAGGTTCTCCGGTAATGCTCTCTCAATATGCCGGTGATCGAAGTTTATATAGAATTTCAACAGAAAATATTTCCAGTGGCAGCTTATTGGCGGTTATTGTTGAGGGTTTAGAAAGTGGCGCAAGGCTATCCATTAATGCGAATGGGCAACCTACTTCCAGTATTTTTTCTTGTGAATTAACAAATAAGTTTTTGGTTAATACCTGTTGGCTTCAAACAGATGGTATTGATGATTTCTACATTAGTGTTGAAAACTCAGAGCAAGCTGAGATGACTATTTACGCTGATTTTATAATGCCTACAGTGTTAGAAAGTGGCGATGTCTCAACGGAAGTGATTACCCAGCGTCAAGGTATGCTATACCAATTAACTGCAGCTGTTGGTGATAATACTCTGGGAGCCATTGCCAAAAACCCTAGCCAGTATATTCAAATGAAGGCCAATAATAGTACACCGCCAACAGGGGTAGATGTTGCTTGCTTTAGCAACCCTTTTGAAGTGGAAAATGTTCAGTGCATCAATAGCCTTGGAGATGAGTCTATTTGGTACGTACTAGTCGAAGGAGCACTGGGAACATCTTACGATTTATCTGTGCTGTTGCAAGATCAGACCGTGCCAGAAAGAACTTTGTCGATTGGTGACACTATAACGGTTAATCAGGCAGCTAGTGTTATAGCCTCTTATACTATTCCTGCAGGCAATAATGCTGACGAATTGCTTGTTGTCGATGTAACCGACTTATCTAATGTGGATTTTGAAATTTATATTGATGATGGTATCAATGAATATATCCCCACTTGTAAAATAACAAAAACAAATGTTAACCAGCGCACTTGCCGAGTGATTAATAACAGTGAGTCAGATAATTGGACGATCACTATAAAAAGCAGTGAAGCGGGTTCGTATCAACTATTTGTTGTTACACAAGCAATTATTAACCTTACGCCAGGTGTTGATGTTGTTACCCAAATACCTACGGCTAGTTTGCCAAGTGCTCTTTACCGTATTTCTCTTGGCGAAGGTAACCCTTCGTTGATAGCAACCTTATCGACTGATTCAGATGCGATTACTTTATTTGCTAAAGAAGGTGTTCTTCCTAATGAGTATTTCAATATATGTAGGCAGTCTAGTGACGGGTTTTCGCCTATTGCTTGTTCATTTGATAACCCAGTAGAAGGTGAATGGTACTTTTTAGTGAGTGGTAACCCCGGTGATAATCTTACACTTAGTGTGGAGTTGGAATAATGAATAAACCTGCAATGAATAAACCCGCAATAAAGAAAGCACTTCAATGGGATGACTTGCGCTATTTTTTAGCTTTATCTCGACACAGAAAATTAGTGGGTGCTGCGAAATCTTTGAGTGTTGATCACACTACAGTCAGCCGTCGAGTTAGAGAGCTTGAATCGGTATTAAATGCGCAACTTTTTGAAAAAAAAGAAACTGGTTTTGAGTTGACTCAGTCGGGAAAAAACTTGATTGCTTATGCTGAAAACATTGAGAACGAGTTAGTCCACCTTGAGGAAAAAGTCTCCTGTAATGACAGTGATATCAACGGCAGTGTACGTGTGGGTTCGCCGGATAGTTTCGGCTCTTGTTTTCTTGCTTCCAAATTACCTTCATTTCTTAAAAAATATAATGGTTTGCAGATTGACCTACTAGCGGATAATAGCGCAGATGAAAACTTTCATCGTAATACTGATATTATGGTCACAGCTAAACGGCCTGATAAAGGACGTTTTGTAGTACGACGTTTAACTGATTATACAATGGGGCTTTTTGCTTCTTCTCGCTATTTGAGTGAGCACTCGCCAATTTTAAAAATTAGTGATCTTATTCATCATAAAATGATAGGGTGTATTGATGATGATATTATTGAAAGAAATATTTTATCTGAAGAAATATTATCTAATAGTAAAAAAATATTGTTTAAAAATTGCAATATTATGGCGCAATATAAGATTTTAAAAGAAGGTCATGGCCTGTGCTTTCTGCCACGTTTTATGATTGAAGATGATGACGATATTGTGCAAGTTCTACCTGAAGAAGTTAACTTTAATTCGACTCTATGGCTTGTTTTGCATGAGGATTTTCGCCATGTTAATAGAATCAAAAAAGTAGCCGACTTTATTGCAGATACTACGTATCAGTACCGTGCTAATTTTGCTTGATATTATTCGGTTATTATAAGTAACGGTTTGCTGTAAGATATTGTCAGACAATTGCCTGAATTACTTCCTCTAGGCTTTCTTTATCTTTAATAAATACTGCTTCAAAATATTCCATAACGAGAATGTATGCGGTATCCTCTTATCCGTGTTTCAATCCTTATTTCTTGTTTGTACAATATGATATATGCATTAAGCGGCATAGCCTTCCTTCTTCTTGCCTATGGCCCTTCACTTTGGGTTAGATTTGTATTGCGAAAGCACTCGGACGAGATTGCTGGCATGCCGGGTACAGGAGGTGAATTAGCTGAACACCTTGTCGAACGTTTTCAGTTGGACGGTGTTTCGGTAGAGCAAGGTCAGGAGGGGCAAGATCACTATAGTCCAGCGGACAAAGTCGTTTCTCTCAGTCCAAGTATTTATAAGGGTAAATCGCTAACCGCTGTTGCTGTCGCTGCCCATGAAGTCGGGCATGCTATACAGTTTTCACGCAATGAACCCGTTAGCCAACTCAGAACAAGATACCTTGGCAAAGCGTTTTTTATTAAGCGTATTGGTACGGGTATTTTGCTTAGCATACCGATCATAACGCTTATTTTTAAGGCACCCCATGTCATTCTCTTTGCTGTTGTAATAGGCATTATTACTTTGTTGGCTTCAGCACTGATTTATTTGGCTGTTTTACCAGAAGAGTATGATGCGAGCTTTAATAAAGCCTTGCCGATCTTACAGGAAGGCTATGTACACGATGAGCACATACCCGCAATCCGACAGGTCTTGAGAGCGGCCGCTTTGACATATTTTGCCGGTGCTTTGGCCGATATTTTGAGTTTGTGGCGTTGGTTTAGCGTTTTCCGTTAGAGTATCAGGCATATTGCGATTAATTCCCGTATAATTGCCCGCTACTTATCTCAACTCAACTTTAACACTGTATTTGGTCGTCTATGTCAGGAAATACCTTTGGAAAGCTCTTTACTGTCACCACTTTTGGCGAAAGCCATGGTCTTGCCTTAGGCTGTATTATTGATGGTTGCCCACCGGGCTTGGAATTGACTGAAGCTGATTTACAAAAAGATCTAGATAGACGTCGCCCTGGTAAGAATAAATTTGAAACCCAGCGCCGTGAGCCTGATCAAGTGAAGATACTCTCCGGGGTATTCGAGGGGAAAACCACGGGAACCCCCATTGGTTTGTTGATTGAGAATACTGACCAGCGCTCTAAAGATTACGGTAATATTAAAGATCAATTTCGTCCTGCCCACGCTGACTATACCTATATGCAAAAGTATGGTGTACGCGACTACCGTGGTGGTGGCCGTTCTTCAGCTCGTGAAACTGCTATGCGAGTAGCAGCAGGGGCTATTGCCAAGAAATACCTACAGCAAGAATATGGAATTGTTGTACGTGGTTGCTTAACTCAGTTAGGACCTGTAAAGACAGGGCTGCCATTGGCTGAATGGGACTGGGATGAAGTTGAGAACAACCCTTTCTTTTCGCCTGATGTTAGCAAAATTTCTGAAATGGAAGACTATATGCAGGCCCTACGTAAAGAAGGTAATTCCGTCGGGGCGAAAATTTCTGTTGTTGCCAGTGGTATGATCCCTGGTTTAGGTGAACCTATTTTTGATCGACTTGATGCAGATTTGGCTCATGGCTTGATGAGCATTAATGCGGTTAAAGGGGTAGAAATTGGTTCAGGCTTTGATTCAGTTTCTCAAAAAGGAACAGAGCACCGTGATGAGATTGTTCAGGAAGGTTTCTTGTCCAATAATGCGGGGGGGGTGTTAGGTGGTATTTCTACCGGCCAAGACCTGATTGCTCATATTGCCTTAAAGCCAACCTCCAGCTTGCATACTCCGGGTCGCAGCATTGATGTCCACGGTGAGCCTGTTGAGATCGTCACCAAAGGTCGACATGACCCCTGTGTGGGTATTCGTGCAACACCAATCGCCGAGGCAATGATGGCCTTGGTACTGATAGATCATTTACTGCGAAACCGCGGTCAAAATGGTGGTGTTATGCACAACATTCCTGTTATTCCCTCTCATACTGAATAGAAGAAACGCCAATAGTGATTACTGGTATTCCTTATTGGCGTTTATCCAGCTTTTACTTTTTCTACTTTGCTCTGGTGGGTGCCCTCAACCCCTATCTAAGTCTTTATCTCACTGACATCGGTTTTACAGCTCAAGCCATTGGTGCTGTTAATGGGGTATTGATGGGGACTAAAATTGTTGCACCTAACCTATGGGGATGGCTGTGTGACCGTACGGGTCAGCGGCTCCGTATCATTGCTATGGGTAGTTTTGTTGCAATGATGTGTTTCGGCGGCTTATTTTATTGGCAATCTCTGGGCTCCATTTTATTGATTACTTTTCTGTACAGTTTTTTCTGGAATGCTGTTTTATCTCAGTTTGATACGGTGACCATACAATACTTAGATAAAGACAGTCAGCGTTATAGTCAGGTGCGAGTATGGGGCTCTATTGGTTTTATTGTTGCTGTTGTCGCTCTGGGTTGGTTGTTTGATCATTTTTCTATTCAATATTTAATTCCTATTAGTTGGGCATTTTTAGTACTTATTTGGTTGAGTACGCTTGTGTTGACCGAACCACCGGGTAGAGTGCAGCAACAGCAACAATCACATTGGCTAGAGTTACTGAAGAAACCGCCTGTTATTGCATTTTTTGCGGCGGCATTTTTATTACAATTCAGTTTTGGTGGTTATTATAGTTTCTTCAGCTTACACTTGGAAAACCATGGTTATAATCGGACCAGTATAGGATTATTGTGGGCTTTAGGTGTCTTTTCAGAAGTTATATTATTTTTGTATATGCACAAAATAATGTCGAAAATGACGGTAACCGTTGTTTTATTCTGGAGTTTGTTATTAACCGGAATGCGCTGGTTGTTAATTGCATTTTTTGCGGATAGTTTGGTCATTATGATCAGTGCGCAAACAATTCATGCCTTGAGTTTTGGTGCTGCACATGCAGGTTGTATTGAGCTGATTCGGCGCTTTTTTCGTGGTAAAAATGCAGGACAAGGTCAAGCACTATATAGTGCAATTGGTTTTGGTGCTGGTGGTGCATTAGGTGCTATCGTCAGTGGGTTTTTATGGGATATCAGTGCTCAATTACTTTTTGTTGTGAGTGCTATTGCAGTATTTGTAGCGGCATTAATCGTTTGGTATGGTTTATCCCGGGCGCATATTGATTCGGTTTGATATGTTTTTACACTATTTTTTAAGTTAATGTTTTTAAAGTTATAGCTAATATTACTATTCTGTCGGGGCTTATTAGGGGGAAATAAGGTTATGGATCTGGATTTAGCAACAATACAAACTCACCTGCAAACAATACTTCAAAGTATTCTTGAATGGTTTACCAGCCCTCAGTTTTATGCCCAATGTGGCTTGATTATTATTGCTATTCTCTTAGCTTATTCTCTTGGGAAATGGTCGATCAAGGTTTCACCATTATTGCGTCAAGCCCCGGAAAAAGATTCGGTGCTAGGATTTAAAACCTGGCTTTATCGCTTTAAAGATTTAATTGTTCCTCTATCAATGATCATTATGCTTGCGATTGCGGCAGAAGTGAGTACTTTTCTTGTAGAACAAAGTTGGGTAATACGCCTTTTTCAAGGTTTTGTTGTACTTATTACTTTTTACAAATTGATTTCTAATTTTATTGTTAGCCCTTTATTGAAAGCATTTTTTAAATGGACGGTAATGCCGGTAGCTGTATTGCATGTGTTTGGTTGGCTAGAGCCTGCAATCCAGTATTTGGATTCCGTTGATGTTAACGTCGGTAATATAGAGTTTTCAATCTACGGAGTTTTGCGAACATTATTTTTTGGTCTCATTCTTTTTTGGTTGGGCC
>JBOEHG010000075.1:0-25185 GCA_050633825.1 Cellvibrionaceae bacterium
GACCACAATTGCGAGCGCTTGTTCATAATGAACGCTAGCGATTTTGAGCCAGCTGATTTAATCTGACGTCATGCTGCGCTGCAACTACTAAGAGGATGTTAATGATGATTAATGCTTATGCCGCTTTTGAAGCAGGCGGAAAACTTGAACCTTACCAGTACGATCCCGGCCCCTTATCGGCTACTGATGTTGAACTTAATGTTGAGCACTGTGGTATTTGTCATAGTGATTTAAGTATGTTGAATAATGAATGGGGGATGTCTGATTACCCTCTTGTCCCTGGCCATGAAGTTATTGGCACCGTTGCCGCCAAAGGCGAGCAAGTTGAGCATCTCAAAATAGGTCAACGTGTGGGTTTGGGTTGGCACTCTGCTTATTGTATGACTTGTAGTCAATGTATGGATGGCGATCATAATTTATGTAGTCGTGCTGCGGGTACGATTATCGGCCGCCACGGCGGTTTTGCCGATAAAGTACGCGCACATTCGGCGAGTGTTGTATTGCTACCTGAAGGTATTGATCCAGTGAGCGCTGGTCCCTTATTTTGCGGTGGTATTACAGTGTTTAACCCTTTGGTGCAGTTTGCCGTTTCGCCAACGGCGAAAGTGGCTGTTATCGGTATCGGTGGTTTAGGGCATATCGCATTGCAATTTTTAAATGCTTGGGGTTGTGAAGTGACAGCTTTTACCTCTTCTGAGGCAAAAAGAACGGAAGCGTTATCAATGGGCGCGCACCATACGCTTAATTCTCAAGATAAAGAAGTGTTAGATGCAGCGGCAGGTTCATTCGATCTTATTTTATCGACAGTGAATGTCAAACTACAATGGAACCGATTCGTTGCTACACTTAAACCTAAGGGGCGTTTACATTTTGTTGGTGCTACTTTGGAGCCTTTGGATATTTCTGTTTTTCCTTTGATTTCGTCCCAGCGTTCTATTTCGGGTTCTCCGGTGGGTAGCCCATCGGTTATTGAAACCATGCTCGATTTTGCAAATAAACACGGCATTAAACCTGTGATTGAGCAATTTCGTTTTGATGATGTCAATAAAGCCATCGAACATGTAGAGTCTGGTAATGCGCGTTATCGTGTTGTGCTATCTAATGTTTGATAGTTGTGTATAAGAGTACAAGCTTAAATTAAGAATGGTTATTTATGGCTAATAAGAAGCAAGCACAAAAACCGATTCATTTAGCACTTCAAGGTGGTGGTGCCCATGGCGCATTTACTTGGGGAGTGCTCGATTATATTTTAGAAGATGGTCGTTTAAAGCTGGAGGCAATTAGTGGTACCAGTGCCGGTGCATTAAATGCTGCCGCTTTAGCTAATGACTATGCTCGAGGCGATGTTGATGCCGCGAGGGAAACATTACATCAGCTGTGGCATTCATTGAGTAAACATGGTGTTTATAGCCCCTATAACTTCTCCGGTGCTTCACAGGTCGCTGAACAGTGGGGGCATATGTTGTCTTGGTTTTTTCCTGTATTCGCTTTTAGTTCCCCCTATCAAAATAACCCTTTCAATGTTCACTTTTTAAAAGATTTATTGGCTGAAAATATTAATTTTGATGAGTTAAATCATAATTGTGCGGGGGTTCGTTTATTTGTTAGCGCGACCAATGTACTTAATAATAAATTGCGTATTTTTACCAATGAAGAATTGTCAGTTGATGTATTACTGGCATCAAGTTGCTTACCTAAAATTCATCGCGCTGTTGAAGTTGATGGTGAGCATTTTTGGGATGGTGGTTATATGGGTAACCCAACCTTGGAACCACTGGCACGTGATCACGCCGCTAATGATATTTTAATTGTGCAAGTGAACCCACTGCATATTGAGAATGTACCGACTTCACCATTAGAGATAAGCGAGCGTATGGAGACAATTGCTTTTAACTCAAGCCTTTCTCGTGAAATTCGCCATATTGCCCAGATAGAACGATTGATTGAAGGTGGGGAGTTAAGTGAACATAGTGCTTATGGTAAACATTTGCATTTGGTTCACGCTGAAAATGAGATGAGTAAATATAGTACATTTACAAAATATGATACTTCATGGGCCTTCCTCACAAAGTTGCATGCTTTGGGGCGGGAAACTGCTGAAGCGTGGTTAGATGAAAACTTTGATGCGATAGGTGTGCGAGATACACTGAATCTGCAAGAGTGGGAACCGGATTACAATCAGCCTAACTGCCAGATATCATACGATTAAGAATAATAGTCTTAGATTAATCACTATCAATTGCTTTCTTCAAGAACGATTCAATCACATTGATTTCTTTTTTTGTTTTGAGTGGCGGTGTATGTCCCGCACCTTCTATTTCAACCAGTGTTGCATCTGCTGTTCTTTCACACATTTTATCCGCGACTTCTCGTGGGAAAAAAGTAGAGTCGCTACCTCTTAAAATCAAAGCAGGACATTCTATTTCATCCCAATATTTCCATAAGTCAAAATTAAAAAAGGAGTAGTTTTTACGGAAAGCATCTCCTATTTTAGGGTCATAGTGCATTCGATAACCACCATCAATTTTGAATGCACTGTACTTTGCCATTTCCTTCCATTGGTTTTTGGTGAGCAGGTTGCCAAAACCTTGATAAATATTTTGATAGTACTCGTAATATTCTTGTTTTGAACTAAAAATGGGTGCATTACCAATATATTCCCCCATTCGTCGTAGTTCTGTTCGCTTAATATCGGGTCCTACATCATTCAGTACTAAGCTTTCTATCGGTGTATGAGCCATAGCAGCGAGAATCATTCCGATTAAGCCGCCCATTGATGTTCCTATGTAATGTACGCGGTCAACATGTAAGTGGGCAAGTAGAGCGTTAATATCGGAGCAGTATTGGATAAAGTTGTAATTTTCTTTATTGCCAAACCAATCACTATTACCTCTACCAACAATATCAGGGCAAACAACACGATAATGTTTGCTGAGTTTTTGTGCTAATACATCAAAATCGTGGGATATGCGGGTAACACCGTGTACACACAAAATAGTATTTTCATTATAGGGATCACCCCACTCTCTATAGTATAAGCGGTGGAAGCCCTCATTACTTAAACCGAGGTAATAATGATTAGTACTGTTAGGCATAGAGTCTTTAGCCGATTTACGGCGTCCAGCTTTTTGACGTTGTGGTATTAACTTATCAAGAAGCATAATTTATGCCTTATTAATGCATTGGTGAAACACAGTGAAATATCTCAAAGAATAAAACGACTATCATAAAAAATTAGTACGATAGTCGTCTATAAAATAATGGCAGAGAGTTAATTGCAAACAGCCAGGTGGTTAAAAAACAACCTGTTAGTTGTTGCCGGAGAATTGTACAACATTGTCCTTTTTATTTTTCTCTGCTTCCGCTAATTCTGCCAAATGTTTGGTCAGTGCTTTGCGTGCTTGCTTATCAGATTCAAATAAATGGGGAGCCACCTTACGTTTTTCCAGTGCTTTACCTAATTTCATTCTTAGGAAAGCACCTGTTGAGTAGCGTGTACAGCTAGTGTAAAAATTCTTCTCTATACGAGCAACGCATTCAGCGTGATAGTCCATGACTAAAGGATCAATATAAACACCATCATAATTCACTACCATGGCGAAGCGGTTGCCTGTGCTGTGGAATAATTCTTCTACAACATGTTCCAGTCGATTGACGTCTTCCTTACCGCGAATTTGATAGCCTTCAAGATTAAGGAAAACGGTATTGCGTTCTGGGTCATAACTAATTCGTTCAGTGAGTTCACGTTCTAATAAAATTTCACTGAGTTGCATAGGTTCTTCGAAAAATATCGTACGATCCATGGTCCGAGGTCGATTAATAATCGGTTCAAAATCCATATGCGCTAAAATATCTTTTTCAATATCAATACCGGGTGCGACTTCAGTTAGTTCTAGGCCATTAAAACGTAGCTTGAAAACACAGCGCTCGGTCACGTAATAAACAGGTTTTTCACTGATTGCGGCCAGTTTGCCATTAAAGGTAATTTGCTCTACATTTTTAATAAATTTGCGGGTCCGCCCTTCCTGAATAATTTTTAGTAGGCCATCAGCTACTTCAACTTTTAATCCGCCAACAGTAAATGTGCCAGCAAAAACTAATTTACGGGCATTTTGACTAATGTTAATAAAACCACCAGCACCGGCAATTTTAGGTCCGAATTTACTCACGTTGACGTGCCCAAATTGATCGACTTGTGCTAAGCCTAAGGCGGCTAAATCAAGACCACCTCCATCATAAAAGTCAAATTGCTGGTTTTGGTCTAACATTGCATCCATGTTAACGGAGCAGCCAAAATTTAAACCGCTTTGAGGGAAGCCACCAATAACACCGGGCTCAGCCGTTAGGGTAATAAAGTCGAGAACTTTTTCCTCATTGGCAACGGCTGATATTCCTTCCGGCATGCCTATACCCAGATTAACAACGCCACCCATGGGTAATTCATATGCACAGCGCCGAGCGATAACTTTACGCTCATTTAATGAGAGCGCTTCCATATCGTCAATTTCTGCCCGTATTTCATTGGCAAAGGCTGGGTTGTATTGAGTGCCATAGGTTTGATAGTGGTTCTCTGGAGCAGCAACGACAACGCAGTCCACCATAACGCGTGGGATTTTAACTAAGCGAGGGTTCAGCGTTTTATTTTCTGCAATACGCTCGGTTTGAACAATTACTAGACCATTGGAGTTTTTGGTGGCCATCGAAATGGCTAGGTTATCAAGGGTTAAGGCTTCTTTTTCTAAGGTTGTATTTCCACGAGGATCAGATGTTGTGCCGCGAAGGAAAGCAACATTAATAGGGAAGGTTTTATAATATAACCACTCATCACCATCAATGGTCATAAGTTGTACAAGATCCTCAGTGGTGACGTCATTGAGTTTGCCGCCTTGATTACGAGGATCTACAAATGTGCCCAGTCCCACTTTTGTTAATATGCCGCCACGGTGTGCGGCAATATCCCTGAATAATTGGGTAATGGTACCCATGGGAAAGTTGTAGGCTTCTATTTCATTATCTGTTGCCAGCTTGGCAATTTGCGGAACCAGAGACCAGTGACCGCCAATAACGCGTTTTAGTAATCCTTTGTGTGCTAAGCGGTTTGCACCACGGGTAGCACCATCACCAGGTGCGGCCGCGAATACAAGTGTAAGATCACGAGGTGAACCGGTTTCCAAAAAACGTTTTTCTAGGGCAGCAATGAGATCTTCTGGTGTCCCTGTACCCACAAATCCAGACAAGCATAGTGTGTCACCATCTTGTATCAGGGCGACAGCGTCGTCTGCTGAAACCAGTTTATTTTTCATGGCTCGCTCTCTCTCAATTATTTACTGTATTTTCCCTAATTATGGCTACTTATCAAATCAAAAACGTTTATCTGAATCAATTTTTGTTTAATTCATCAGTGATAGGTGATTTTATGAGCTGGTTTAAGCTATTGTTTATCTTAGTTATCCCTTTGTACTAGCCAGTCAACAATTCCCTTTCCTAAAATACCCTGTGATTTGCCACTGACAAATACACCCACATGTCCACCCGGTAAGGGTAGGTCGGTATAGTCTTCACTGCCTACGCAGGTTTTCAGTGCCATAGAACATTCGGGGGGAATAATATGATCATTAAGCGCATAAATATTTAATACAGGCATAGTGACTTGCTTAAGGTCAACAATATCACCATCAAGCATAAATTGGTTTTGAATTAATTTATTGTCTTGATAAAGATCTTTAAACCATTGTTTTGCCGCTTCACCGGGATGATCCGGCCGATCCGCTAGCCATTTTTCCATACGTAAAAAGTTAAGTAGCTTCTTTTCGTCGTGAGCAATGTCCAGTAAATCGATATTGTATTTAGTTAATGATTTGAGTGGCGTTAATAATTGAAAGACCATACCCATCAGTTCACCGGGCATATTTCCACAAGCACTCACCATAAGGTCAATATCGCTGGCGTCAAGATTACGTGTCCATAAATTAATGTAGCCGTGCTCTTGTTTATCATCGCGCTGGTCACCATGAAAATCAACCGGGGTGATGCTTGTCATTAAGTTATTAACATTGTTGGGGTGCAGAGCGGCATAGCAAATTGAAAATACACCACCCTCACAAACGCCGAGGATATTAATTTTGGGAAGGTTATGCTGGTCTTTAATGAACTCTATACAGTTATGAAGGTAATCATTGATGTAGTCTTCCAATTTTAACCAGCGATCGGCGCGTGTTGGTGTGCCCCAATCAACTGCATAGACATCAACGCCTTTTTCTAGCAGGTTACGAATAAGCGAACGATCTTCCTGTAAATCAGTCATCGTATAACGGCCAATCAGACCATAAACAACAATAACCGGTGTTTTCACCGACTGCTGATCATTACGCGATTTATAATGGTGCAGGGTGACCTTGTCTTGGGTAAAAACAGTTTCTTTATCTGTTGTCGCAATATGAACATCATTATCTTTAATAGAAGAAAGGTTTTTTGCTCCTTCTACCATTTTTGAGTTCAGTTCAGCGATTTCTTCAAGAGCAGCATAGGGGTCGAGTTGAGGCAATAGACTCAATGCTTGTTCTCCTTCTTCGATAATTTTTTCTCAAATTTTTGTTCAAACTGCTGCGCTAAATTTTTGTGTAAATCTTTCACGCTTGCTTTTGTTTGTCTTAATTCACGACGCAATTCAGTGACTGTTTTATGTAAGTCATCAACTTCGTCGCGTGTTGGGATATGGAGTGCCTCACAAATGACTTCAGCGACATTTTTTTCATGTAAACGATATTCCATACTTGACCGAATAACCGCTCGTTGCGCATTTAGGAACTCTTCTGAACGGTGCAATGAGAGCAGCTCTTCATTTGCCACATTAGACCATAGATCAACCAATTTTCGTGGTGACAAGTCTTTGCGCTGTTCTTCATCGAGGTTCTGTAAATCTTCGATGAAACGTGAGTAAGCTTGTGTCCAGCGAGCGAATACAATTGAATGGTATTCTTTACTGCGATTAAAGAGTTCGACCCAGCTATCACTGACTTGAGCCAATCTATTGTCAATGTCCGAAATACCTGAAAACAGTGGACCTTCACTGAGTTTGTGGGCGCTTAGATCAAAATTATCGCCAGAATATTTTAACCAGCTGTTTGGATTTGACATATCCATCAGCGCTTTTAAAAGATAACCATTCGTTTCGTCATCTTTAAAGTTTTGTGTAAAGTCTTTTGTTAATTGTTCAAAGAGGTTTTGACCTGATGTCATCAGTTTGTTGATGTCCGCTACTAAAGGTTCGGAGCCAGGCATACCGCCGAGATATTTTTCCCAGTCATTGGTAAAGCCAGTAGATGATGCTGACGTATAGTTTTTAAATAAAGATTCAGTAATTGTTTTGTAAGTGTCAATAATAGGATTTGTTTGGATTTGATCGGCACCCATAAATGCTTTATTCCATTGCTGAAAACCATCTAGCATTTGTTCGGCCATTGTCTGTTGGCTGGCTTGCCAATTTGCCATAATTTCTTGCCAGATTGCACTGGAGTCATTTGCCATAGTGGGGCTCTCTGTATCTATGCTGATGTGTTGCAGATAAAAGAATTATTGCTTTCATCTGTATTACTTTTTGAGGGCTAGTGTTCTATTACTAGATTATTTCTCAGCGTTGTCATTTGCTGTTGTCATTGACGCTTTTGCCATTTCGCGATAAAAGTTTTGGTAACTTTCCATTGCTTGTATGCCCATAGGCATGAGTTTGCTAAACATGACTTCTGGATCACTCATGCTAGTGAAATACTCTTCCATTTGTTCTTGCATTTTAGCCATCATTGCACTCTGTATGGGTTCTAAGTCAGGAAAACCCATCATTTTACGTGCTTCTTCTGGTGTCATTTCAATATTAATTTTCATAAGAATTAGCCTTTGGCTTCATCTATTAGGTCTTTTGCCCGAGCAGATAAAAGATTGAATGCATCTTGGTGTGCTTTAGTTGCCATTTCAATCAATTCTTGCATCTGTTGAGCGCTTTCTTGATAGGTGTTTTGTGTGAACTCTGCCGCCTGTTCTGGTGAATAGCTTGCCATTTTAGTCAGGCCTTCCTGAAAAATTTCCATCTGCTTGGTTGCAATGGCTTGATAACCATCACTGACGACTTTGTTAGCATTAACAAAGGTATCTAAATTCTTCTGATGAGCTTCCATGAGTTTTTGAGAGTATTGGTTATCCATGCCAGGTGTTGCAACTTTGCTCATAAAGTCACTTACATTGAAGTTCATAAAGAAAGGGTTGTCATAGCTCATCATCATTATCCTCTTTAGGATTATCTTGCTTTGGCGTGGTATTCATCATGGGGTTGAAAAACTGTCGCTGCATATCTGCCATGGCTTGCATGTTTTTAGCTGTAAATTCTTGCAGGTTAGCGAATGGAGACGCTTCCATTAGATTTTCCATTTGTGACTGCATCGTCTCAAGTTGAGACATAAAATGAGTCACACTATTGGCAATATATCCGCTCATCATGTCTTGCATGGGGTGGCCATAGAACCGAATAAGTTGTTTGAGTACGGCTTTGCTGAGAATAGGGCGACCGCCTAATTCTTGTTCAGAAACAATCTGAAGGAGTAGACCCCGAGTAATGTCTTCACCACTGGTATCGTCTACAATTTTGACATCATGACCAAGAGCAATGATGCCTTTGATGTCTTTGAGGGTGACGTATTTACTATCTTCGGTATCGTATAGCCGGCGATTAGCGTACTTCTTGATAACTCTGGTTGCCATATATCAATAACCTGTTGTTAATCAGTCTCTATTTTGCCCTAAACAGCAGGTTATTGATATATGAACTGGGAACGAATTCGTTCATTCCCAGTTGCATTAATTAAGCAGCTTTTGCTGTTTTTGCTGCTTTAGCGGTTGCTTTAGCAGGCGCTTCAAACATAGGTGCTACTTCAACTTTTTGTAAAGAAGAGAAGAAATCTTTACTTAATTCAGTGCTTTCGTTGAATCGGCCAGTCATTTTCTCGCCTAATTCTTTTGCTTTTTCGTATTGCTTGCTAACTAAGCCAGTCATGTCTTCTGCAGATGCAGCTAGTTGAGTTTGTTCAACAGCATACTCTACAAGATCACCTTGAACAGCGTAGCCTAAACGGGCAAAGCTTTCGAAAGAATCAGCCATTAGGCCATTTGCTTCACGTACAGGTTTGAAAAAATCAGCTTGTAGTTTAGCGAACTCTTTAAATGATTCGTTGAAATCAGTCATTGTATATCTCCGGTGTTGGGAATGTTTTGTATTGCACTGCAGCATTATACCGATTTTCTGTTGCGATGCAACATTTTGATGCAGTTGCAGTTTTTGTTGAATTGATTTTAAGCTTTTGATTTTTAAGTATATTTTTATATTTCCGCTTTCTTGGCGCAGCTTTCAACAAAAATAAATGCTGCGCCGCATCACATTTTGAATGAATTTTGGCACTGTTTTAATCATGTTGTTAAGGGATAGGCATAATTTTCAGCAATATAAAGTTATTTTGGAGTAGGTTAGAAAAGGCAGCCTCTGTTCTTTACTTCAAATAGGGCATAATAGGTTGAATTGATTTAAAAGAGCCATTTATTAATGAATACTTGTCTTAGATATGCGTCCCTTGTTGCCATTTGTGTCGGTTTTTCTGCTAGTGTCGATGCCTATTGTACTCGTAATGATATTGATCATTATTTGGATAAGGGTTTTTCACCTGAGCAAATTACCGCTTTATGTACCCAAACAGTTCCTGGCAATTCACCGACAGCGGCCCCTACCTCAACAAATAGCCTGGATAAAGACACTCAGTCTCCAGTAGCACCGACATCCGCTTCAGCAGTGACAAGTGAGCAGCAGCGGGCGCGAGATTTTATGTTTTCGACAATTGATGCAGACGATGTGCGTTTTGAAGAAGATCGACTGCTCTTCCAGAGAACGGTATGTACTGAGTACGGTAACAAAAGCTCTTCCGGAAAACGCTATGAGGCTTGTGTGGACACAAGTTTTAATGTTCAGCTGTCAAATCTTGATATCGTAGAATATAAATCAAGAAATGTAATTTTTGGCAAAAATAAAATCGTCGTTAAAGGCAGTATTAAAAGAGATTTTATCAATTATGATGAATTGGACAGTAGAGATAAGGTATTTGTTGATCGCACATACCGTGATCAGCCAGTAGCTGATATCCCAATTCGTAATGGTGTCGATATGAAGCGTGCTGTTAGAGAGTTGAAAAAGTTAATCGGCGCTACAAGTGAAAATAAAGGGTAGCGCTATTCCCTGTAGCTTAAAATTCTCTGTTTTTGTTCATTGGATAGCAATGAAAATAGTGGTGCTAAATGATCCAGTGCTGCATCCAGTTGATCGGCAATGACAATGTCTTCACCCATACTGACTTTTTCTAATAGAGTGTCAATGGATAGCGATTTTCCATTTTTATGATGTGAGCCCACATAGTCTGCTATGCCCATTAAATATAGCTGGCTGGCGCCTAATTCGCTTGCTTTGCCAAGAGCAATGTCTGTCATATCAATAATGGTATCGGGGGTCATTTCATCGCCGGGTTCAAAACTGGCAACACCTGCGGATACTGTTAGAGGGAGCCTTTTGCCTTTTAGTTTGGCTTTAAATGATTCAACCGTTTGACAGATTTTATTGGCCATTTCTAGAGCGTTGTCCCTTTCTACCAATGGCATAGACACGGTAAAGCGAGCTAGCCCTGCCCGAGCAATAGTATCTTCTTTGCGTAAGGTTTTTTGTAAGGCTTGGGCAATGCTTTTAATGATTTTTTCAGTACTTGATCTGCCCATGGAGATAAATAGATCTTTATAGTTATCAATTTCTACTGACATCACGCTAAGGTAGTATTGATGACGTGAGACAAAGGCTATTTCCTTGTCTAGTTGCTTATCAAACCCTCTGCGGTTAAGTAGGCCGGTTAAATCATCAATAGTGGTTTGTTCTCTGAGGGCTTTCGTTGTCAAGTTTAGTTGTGCATAGGACCTTGCTCGAGCCCTGATATCGGTTGCTCCGAATGGTTTGGTAATAAAGTCGGTTGCACCTAATGAAAAGGCTTTTTGTTTAGCTATTTCAGGGTTTTCGGCCCCTGTCATAACTATAACGGGTAAATTGCTGATATGGTCGTTTGAATGTGTACGAAGGTTTTTTAGGAGTTCAAAGCCATCCATCTCTGGCATGACCAAATCAGTAAAGACTACTTGAATATGAGGATCGCTTTCAATGACATCGAGGCCATCTTCACCATCAACCGCCAATAATACGTCAAATTCATTGCCGAATATGCGGGAAGCAGCAATTCTGACGGTACTGGAGTCGTCGATTACTAAAACTCGAATTTTATGGTTGTTTACGGTAGACATAACTAAGTGATACCCGACATAAATCTTACATATATATATTGTACTTTAAAGTATAGTATGTGCAAAAAAACTCTTCTGTGAGTATATTCCGATTAAAGGTTTAAAAAACTCCTGACTCGCCCATTAACATTGACTAATTTGATGATAATCCCCATAATTAGCCGCTTCTTAAGCAGCAGTAGAGCTGTCTGTCTGACTCTGTTTTCTTCCTGTTTGCTCAATGCTAATTGCCAAGCAAGTTTCACGTAATCTATATAGCTAGACCTCTTTTAAATGATATGACATTTCTACCCGCTATTTCACAATCAAATTTTATTAAGATCTGCCTTTTGGCGGTTATCTTGCGTATTGTTTGGGCATTATTGGTGCCTGTAATACCGCTATCTGATAGCTGGGCTTACGATATGTTTGCACAAAATATCTGGCAATTCGGGACGTATGGTTGGGAAGGCGATAAACCAACATCCTATTGGCCTGTAGGAACGTCTGCTATTTATAGTCTTTTTTATATGGTTTTTGGCCATGTTTACTGGCCTATTATTATTTTTAATATTCTCTGCACTATCGCTATCATTATCTACACTCGCTTACTCTGTGATTGTTTCTTTGATGATAAAAGAATTGGATTCTACGTTTCTATCGCAATCGCACTTTGGCCTACGTTGATTTTCTATACAACTGTGTTGGCAAGTGAATTACCTTATATGGCGTTTTTAACAGCGGCATTTTTTTATTTTGTCAGTTTAAATAATAGCGTCATCAAGTTGGGTATTGTTTCCGGTATTTTATTTGCAATATCTTACTATATTCGCCCTCTAGCTATCATTCCACTGGCAATTGGTGTGTTTTATTTGTTCATTCATTTAAATAATAAGCGTGTTGTTATATTACGCTCACTAATTAGCATTATCATTTTAGTGATTGCTGTTGCACCGTGGGCATATCGTAATTATCAGTTATATGATGCTTATGTCCCTATGTCTACCAATGGGGGTGCTACATTATGGATGGGGAATCAAGCCCATGATACTAATGGCGGTTATGTGCCTACACCCAAAAATATGGCGCATTTGGACGAGCACACTCGTAACCAATTACTAAAGCAAGAAGCTATTGATTATATTAAAGAGGAACCAGTAGCGTTTGTATTTAGGACGATCAATAAATTTATTAAATTTCATTTGACTGAGACTATTGGTGTGACTTGGAATGAGCAGGGCATTTCAGAGTCTTTTGGAGAGGGTGCGCTTAAACCTTTGAAGGTTGTCAGTCAATTATATTGGAGTACTGTCCTATTATTTGCATTGTGTGGGATTTTACTGTTTATAAAAAATAAAGGTTTTTGGGTAACAGCCTTTCATCCTTTCATTTTGTTATGGGCGAGTACAGCGGCAATTCATTCTTTAATTGTTGCTCAAGATCGTTACCATATTCCAGTGGTTCCTTTGGTTGCAGCATTTGCCATTTATTTTATTTTATGGCTTATACACTACATTGAATCTAAAAAAGATAAATCGGCAGAGAGTAAGGATATAGGAATATGACCGATAGTATAAATTTAAAGCCATTAATTGTTGATCTTGATGGTAGTCTGATCAAAACGGATTTGCTTTATGAAACGTTTATTAAAGCATTTTATGCAAAACCTTGGATTATATTTTTTGTTCCTTTGTGGGTCTTGTCCGGTAAGGTGCGCTTAAAAAAAGAACTTGCGAATATTGTCGACTTAAAAACACAAAATCTCCCATGGAACCAAGAGTTAGTTGAATATTTGTCTCTGCAGCACGCCAAAGGAAGAGAAATTGTTTTATGTACTGGTTCATGGCATGGCTTAGCAAAAAAGGTTGCTAGCCATTTCGATTTTTTTTCTGATGTTTATGGTACTGATGATAGTGTTAATTTAACGGGGTCAGAAAAAGCAAAATTTCTGCTTGAGAAATATGGCGAAAATGAATTTGCTTATGTTGGAAACGAAAGCAAAGATTTAAAAGTATGGCGTTATGCTGATAGTGCTATTCTTGTTGCTGACTCCGGGTCCCTCAAAAATACAGTAGAAAAAACCTGTACTCTTGAAAAGCACATATCTTCTGAAAGAAAATTGTCTATAAAAACAATTTTAAAACAGATGCGTGTTCATCAGTGGGTAAAAAATAGCTTGGTGTTTGTTCCTTTGGTAACCTCACATCAAACAAATATTGAATTGTTAATGATGGCGAGTCTCGCATTTATTGCTTACAGCCTGTGCGCTTCAGCCACCTATATTTTTAATGATTTGGCGGATCTTGAGGCAGACAGAGATCATGATAGGAAAAAGTTTAGACCTTTGGCGTCGGGCGACTTATCTATCCTGCAAGGTGTATTAATCTCTATTGTACTGTTGTCTGCTTCATTGCTAATTTCTTTGCAAATATCAGTGTGGTTTTTATGGAGCCTCTGCGCTTATATTGCTATCACTCTAAGTTATAGTTTTAAACTAAAGCGTATGCAGACCTTAGATATCACCGTATTAGCGAGTTTGTATACACTTCGGATTATATCGGGTGCTATCGCAATAAGTTTGTTGCCGTCATTTTGGTTGTTAGCATTCTCAATGTTTGTTTTCCTTTGTCTGGCTATTGTTAAGCGCTTGTCTGAGATTATCAAAAATAAAGAAAAGTATGCTGACGATACCAAAATTAGTGGACGGGGTTATTATATTGCCGATTTTCATGTATTAATGAGTTTGGCAACGGCTTCGGGCATGTTGTCTATTCTGGTTTTTGCAATGTACATTAATAGTCCTGAAGTGGCGTCGCTGTACAGTGAGCCTTATGCCTTATGGTTGATTTGTCCTTTGTTTGCTTATTGGATTATTCGCGTGCTGATTATGGCTTCACGAGGGGAAATTGATGAGGACCCTATTGTTTTTGCGATAAAAGATAAACGCAGCTGGGTAACGGGCGCAATTATTTTTCTCATTATTGTCTTGTCGAGTACATAAGACTTGCGGTTATTGTGAACCAAATTAAAAAAATGACGTTTAAAGGAAGTAAGGATAAATGAGTTATCTACAGTTTTTTGTTATTTTAATAACCGTGTTTATGTCAGCTTGTGCTCAGCTCTTATTGAAATTAGGAATGAATAAGGTTGAAGAAAAGGGCGGATTGTTTGAACACGGCATTATGTCATTAGTTCAGGCTGTCTTTTCGCCTCTCGTTTTTTCAGGCATTTTTGTCTATGGCATAAGTGTGCTGGTTTGGCTTTGGGTCTTATCAAAGGTTGATCTTTCTATTGCTTATCCATTTGTTGGTGTCAGTTTTATCTTTACCTTATTGTTTGGTGTTTTTCTATTGGATGAGTCATTAAATGTCTATAAAATTATTGGGACATTAATGATTGCCTTTGGCTGTTTTTTTATTGTTAAATCCGCTTGAGCTATTCGCTTATTGCAATGGTATGTAAGTAGCGCCCCAGCCGCTTATAGGGCTCTAAGGTAGAATAAGCAAGCTCTGCCTTAAGGCTTTCCTCTTCTGAACGGTTTCCACCGCGTTTTTGTAAAACATAATCACTAAAAACACGTATTCCGGATGTTGTTTTAATAGAGAAGCTAGATTGCTTTAGCCAATCACTCACTTGTTCCATACTGCAAGGGTTCTGCGGTGTCAGGCTGCCTTGGTCTGAGGGCAGTGATTCCGATTGCTCAGCATTGTTGCTAGTGACAATGTTATCGAGATAATTAAAGTTCCCGCAAATAAGATTTCGGTAAATAAAACCTGCGGGGTTATAGTAACAAAGTGAGAGCGCCCCCGAGGCTTTTAAATGTTTCTTCAGTGTGGGAATAAGCTGTTCCGGTTTTTCTAGCCACTCTAAAACTGCATGGCACAAAATAAGATCAAATTTATTGTCAGGTTGAGTAATAATTTTTTGGTAAGAGTGATTTGACCACTCGATCTGATCAATAACATTTTCTTTAAGAGCACCTTGCTTTGCTTTCTCCATCATATTAATGGATAGATCATTATAGGTAACTTGATGCCCCAGTTTAGCAAGTTCAATGGAGAAGTGGCCTAAACCACCACCAATATCTAATACGCGCAAATGATTATTGGCTTTTAGTGCGGGTATGCTGTCTAGTAAATCCCGCCAAATAATAGTACGCCTTATTGCCCCTTTAAGGCCATGATGGATTCTATTTTCAAAGCGTTCAGCGAGATTGTCAAAATTCCTATCACTCATCATGTTTTTTATTATATTTATATTCGTTATATTTTTTTGCGCTTCCATATACAATATCGGCAGGGTATTTTTTGCGGTTTTTATCCATTTTTACACTAACTGCTGTAGCAATATCAATATTAAGTTTATCTGCAAGACGAGCAAGGTAAACTTGTACATCGGCAATCTCATCTGCAACTTTGGCGTGCATCGCGGGATCGAGTTCATATGATTCTTGTTCAGTTAACCACTGAAAATGTTCCATTAATTCTGCAGTTTCGACACTGAGAGCCATGGCTAGGTTTTTGGGCGAGTGAAATTTATCCCAGTCTCTTTCTTTCGCGAATTTATCTACAGAAATTTGTATGGTTTTTATGTCTTTCATGATCCCACTATTGTAATTGATCCGTATTACTTTTTTTCCACCAACGAGTAGAACACTCGATTAAACCTGCTTTAACCAGTAAGCGGCGCGCGAGTTCTCGATCACTTGGATTTAAAAAGTCACCTACAGGTGATGATTGCGCTTCACTAAATAAAGATAATTCTAATGACTCCATGGGTGTAGACGGCGTTTTCACCGATAAATAACAATCAGGCCGAGCAAATTGATGAGTTTCTGTTGCAGTATGAATACCATCTTCAAGTATAACGGTATCTTTTTTAACCGTTATCTTTTGAATACGGTAATTTTGATAGCATACTTTATACATAAAATAACTGAGTAAACCCAGCTCCAAACCCGCAAACGGTAAAATAATCCATACGCCTACCATTAACCAACCAATAGCAATAATCAGTGCCGGAAGACTTAATAACAATAGCCAACGTTTGATATCTTTCCATTCAGTCGAACGGTTAGGCGATAAAATAATAGTGCTGGTATTTTGCGTTGTATTGGTTGATACCATGATGCTATACGCTCAAGTAATCAGCCTATATAGTAGGGGATTTTGTGACTAATGGGTAGTATGAGTAAAATCCTGTAATCGAGAGCGCTTGGCGTATTTGCAACTTCTCCATTACCCTAAAACTTATAATGGTTGTTGCTTTAAAAAATCTATTAGTACGCGAACTTTCAAAGGGACAAAATCTGCTTTTAAATAGTAAGCGCATGTCTTATACGTGTGACTATGAGCACTATGTAAAACAGGCAGCAATTGCTGCTGTTTTAACTCTTCTTGTAAGATTACCTCCGGTAAATAGACTATGCCGAGTCCACTTTTTGCCGCACTAATCATGAGTTCAGCGCTATTCATTACCATCACATTTTCGAGAGTAATTTTCTCTACTGTAAACTCCCATTCTGTGGGTGTCTTATTCGCTTGGTAAACGATACAGGAATGCTGCTGTAAGTGTTTTAACTCTTTTATTGGAGAATAGTTCTCCAAGTAACTGGGTGATGCAAATAAACTATTACGATATTGATAAAAGGGGACCATTCTCATTGTATGAGAATCATAATGAGTAATTTCCCGGCTAATAGAAATATCTGCATCAATTAGGGGTAACTGATTGATCTCTTGGTGTAATAACTCAAATGTAATAGCAGGGTATTGTTGGCGAAATGAAGCTAATAAAGGTATCAAAAAGCGACTCAGTAAGGTTTGAGGTGCGGCAATCCGCAAAGTGCCTTTAACGTCTTGACTAAGGCTTGCTGCTTCATCCAGCGCAGCCGCCCATTCATGTTGTAGATGGGTCATTTTTTCATAGAAATAATCGCCGGATTCAGTCAAGGCTAAACGCCTTGTGGTGCGGTTGATCAATTGTGTGCCTAATGACATTTCTAATTTAGCAAGGCGCTTGCTAACGGCGGATGGATTTAAACCACTTTGCTGGGCCGCTTTTGCTAATGATTGGTTGTCAATAATGCGTTTAAACAATATGGCATCTTCAAATTGGCTCACTATTCATTCCTGCAGGGAAATAATAAACTTCCATTTTAGCTCATTCTTCCTTTTTTGGCTTGAAGTACAATAATTTCTTTTACTAATCTTATGGAGAGAACATGCAGGCCCCCATCTTTGAAATACTGACATGGCGTTCAGCTACATCTGTTGCTGATGATGAAATGATTAATACAATGGCGCAATTTGGAGAGGTAGTAAAAGGCCTGCCGGGTTTTATACATCAATCGCTGTACAAGAATGCGGATGATCAGTGGGTTTGTATTTACTTTTGGCAGAGGGAAGAAGATGCTCATGGATCTAATCAGGCTGTTGCCAATCTTCCTATATTCGGTGAATTGATGTCCCTGATTAAAAAAGACAGTATTACAATGGAAGTGCTCTCGGCTTTGCAAAGCAACTCTGGGGTAAGCTTTCCGCTACAGGTTTAATTATTGTCATGTGCATTTGTATTATCAAAAAAGCGTTGCTTAAAGCGTCTTTGCGAATACGTAAGCAATAAATTAGTCCTGAATAATTACTTCTTTAGCAGGCATAGAGATAACACCATTGGTGGCATCGCTTTTTTGCGAAACCGAGTGTGTTGTCTCGTCGCCGATTTGTACAATAAATGTTAACGCTCTCGCTGAAATATTGTTATCTTTTTCAACTTTGGCATTCACATAAATATAATAGCGTCCTAGCTTAGAAGCCATAATGTTGTAAGAAGAAAGATTTATAATGCCTTTTGTTAAAGTCATGGTGGGGTTTAGATCGCCCTCTAGGATATACAAACCCTCCGATGCTTTCACGGAAAGAGTGAGTTCACCACTGTCATAACCACTCAATAGATCGATATCAATCGCATATTGTAGCCCAGAAAACTCAAGGTTAACCTGACGGTTTTCCAAGGCTATATTGGCCCCAGGTTTAGCATAAGCAGGAGCATGTTTACTATAATGAGTCGCCTTTAATACCTCGGTACGTTGCTCACAGCCTGCAAGTAACAAGACAACCACTGCCCAGATGCAATATATAACCTTTTTCTTCATTACTAATTTACCTATTTTTAAGGGCATTTTTAGAATACAAAAACATTAAAACAAACATCACCACCGGTACTTGATACATTATCCGTATTGCTAAAGTCATAAACCTCGAGAATATATTCAACGGCATCTAAGTTAGCGACAATCGTCTCAGCATTATTAACAGAGCTGCTGCCCGAAAATGCCAAGCTACCATTTAGATACACCCTCGCGTCTGGGTTTGAGGCGGCTAGTCCCGATACTCTAGAAATAGAAATATTATGACTACCCGCACTTACTACGTTAAGCCGCAAAAATTGACGGTTGCCTAATTTGTTAACCTCACCCTCGGTTTTACTACTGCAGACGATAACAGGGAAACCATCATCAGCTAACGTTTTATAAACCGGTAAATTATTAGCATCGCCACCATTATTGGTTTCGCCTGTCGCAAAAAAGTCATTTACGATAATATTTTGAGATGTCAGTAGGGTATCGATTGCTGATGAGGAGCCGCCATTCTGTGATTTAATTTGTTGGGTCAGGGAGAAAATACTCGCCAAGGAAGATTGGGCGGTATACGCTGCCGAGGTCATGGCATTATAAATAGCTGAAAAGCCAAGGTTTACACCATCATTTGCATCGACATTGCCATCAAAAATATCGTACAAAATAGTCTGCACACTATCTTCACTAAACCAACCAATGCCAGTTGAAGCATTGGTTTCCAAATCAAATGTCATTATATCGCTAGCCTGTGAAGCACCACCTGAATCACGATAAACAGAATCGTCAAGAACGATCCCTGAGAATGTATTCGCAAAGCCTTCACTTAGCGCAACTCTCATATCCAAGGCGTCAGTCAGCGCATGTAAACCGCCAACACTATCTAATCGAGAGAGATTATCTTCAAAATAATGAGCCCATTCGTGGACAATTACATGTTGATCAAATTCGTCTGTATTGCTATCAGCCGCACCTAAAATATAGAACGCGTCGTTTGAATAGAAACTATCGCCAATTTCCCCGTTAGCTAGTGTGCCGTTCGCCGTATTATTGTTGATACTCCAAAAGATATCCGCATCATCCATATTGATAGTGGCATCTACTGCAACAACTGCTTGTATCGCTTCGTAGATAGAATCCAGTATGGCAAAAGGTGCTGCCGATCGAGTAGAGCCATAAGCACTGCCTGTCCAACCGGAAGTGGCGGTTAGATTGCGTGTTGAATTAGTCGACCCAGCTCCTACCAGAGATCCATCAAGTACATAAAGACCATTACTACTCGTATTATCTCGAACCTCAAAATCCCAGATAGCACCAGTAGTACTGGAGGTTTTTGCTTTAACACGCATTTTGACATCGGTATTTTGTTCAACAGTTACACTATAAACGCCTGTTGAGTCGGTAATAGCCGTGTTGATAATACAGTCTCCAGACCCTAAAGCCTGAATTTCAACTCCTCGTACAGGTAAAGTTTGAATATTTGAATAATCTAAACCTGCCCCTAGAGTGGATGAAAAAGGGACCCGCTCATAAGATACTGTGCCTGAGACAACCACGGTGGTGCCCGCGGGAGAACAGGTAGTGGCAGACCCCAATACAGCATCAGTCACGCTAGACACGGCCGGCTCACTATTCGAGGGTGGCGTAGTTTGGGTAGTTGTATTTCCTCCACCATCACTACATGCAGTTAACAGCAGCGCACAAAGAAGAAATAAGCGGTAATTTAAAACACACATGTTAGCTTTCCGGACTGATATAACTAAATATTATTTTAAGTAAAGCACATGAAATGAGTTATATGCATATTTCGCTTAACAACCGGCCTATATCCGTCGCATTACTTAGATTGATTGCTCTTAATGTTTCAAAGCAATCCTTTCTCGCAAGTGGAAATAAGTAAGTGAAATAAATAAGCCTAATACTTAGGCTGATAAGCACGGTTCAAATAATAGTGGGCAAAGACTAGGATAGAGCTGATTAAGGTCTTGATTGTTTAAGTTGAGCATCAGATAAAGAGTGAAAGGATGTTTGATTTCTACCGGATGTTTTTGAAGCAAAAGAAGATGATCAAGGCAATGCACTACCAATCGAACCCGCAACCATTAAAGGCAGTTATAAGCGCCGTGAATTACATCTCACAGCCGCCAACGATAATACCGATTTGGTTGGGCGGTAAGGAAAATGCCGGTACGCCCTATTGAGCGCACCCGTGACCAATGGCAAGGGATGGCAAAGGAACAAACAGATGAACGTTATATACAGTTTATCGATGCAAAATATGGCTTTAGAGCCATGACCCGTATTTTACGAAACTATCAACGGCGAGGGCTAATAACACTCTCCAGTATGATCAGCACATGGGCACCGGATACAGAAAATCATACACAATCATATATTAACTTTGTTGCTAAAAAGCTGAATGTCAGCCCTGATGCTGAGATTAATCTCGTCGCCCATTTGCCGGCTTTATTAAAAGCGATCAGTACTTTTGAGAATGGGCAAGCATTTGAAAATCATTACAGTGATCAAGTCATTAATGAAGGAATACGCTTGGCATGAATACAGACTTATTAAGTATAACGGATTTAATTATTACGAATGGCGTGCTCGGCTGGGTTGGCTTTCGATTGGTAAAACGGGTGGATACCCTCGACCAAAAAGTCGATGATCACGAGACACGCTTACAATGAACAGAAAGAGAGATGGAGGGGAGAAAGTATATTTAAAAATAAGCATCAGCTCGGTGTTTTGTATGTTTAGCACAGTTCTTATTTAGAGTATTAATTTTCCATAAAGTACCTATAAATATGACGATGGTTCGTTGTAATGTATCATCAGTATAGTATTTGGCTACAGACTGTAATTCAGTTGAATTATTTCGAAACTTAATATCATCATCGCTATTTAGGTTATATATTTTTATTATCCCTAGACTACTGCTAGTTAATCCTTCGATTATTCCATCTGGCAGATGTTTTATCTCATTATTAGCGGAGCTCGACCAACAAACTTCCCCTTCTTCAGAAACAGCATGGAACATTTTAATTTTTGTATATTTAGGCAATTTCATAATGCAGCCAGATAATTAAAATTTGTAGAAATTTAACTATTTGTTAAACAGGTCCAGTGGTCTGCTAAGTCCCTTTGATCAAAATTAATACTTGTAACTGATCATCATTTTAAACACAAAGCTCTATTTTTTGTTGCTTTTGGCGACACCGCTTGACAAATAAACTGCAAGTTAATAAGGTGCTTTGTATAGTTTCTTTGTTCAGAGGTAATGAACAGCAATAATGACAAGGGATATAGAGGACTATAGCAATGTCAGCATTCTTACATATAGAAGGCATCCCCGGAGAAGTCTCAGACGCTAATCATAAAGGTTGGATTGACCTTGTACAGTGGACTTGGGGCGTTAGCCGTCAAATTACTTCCAGCACATCGACTCAAGGTGATCGTGAAAGCTCCAATGCGACAATTACTGATTTAACGCTTGTTCGTAATATGGACAAAGCTACGCCTAAGATTTTTATTGAAACGTGTTGCGGGAGAGGTAAAACCATCAAATTAGTGCAAACGAAAACAGGTGCCGGTAACGGTTCAGATGTGTTTATCGAATACACACTAAAAAATGCATTGATTAGTAACTATCAAATAGATGCTACTAATGAAGGTAGTTCACGCCCTCGTGAAGAAATTACGATCAGCTTTGTTGATGTAGATATGAAATATACTCAATATGATGAGGACGGCAATGCTGAGGCGCCTCTTGCGGTTGGTTTTAATACTGCAACAAACATAAAAAAATAGATTAAGGAGAATAGATTATGTCTACTGCAATTGCAGAAACAACCGCTTTAGATTTATCCGTGGTCCAACCCGCCGATATTATTGTCACTCGTTCTAGTTCAAATGGTTCTCGTGTTATTCGAGGGGGTACCTGTGGGGTTTATAGTCACGCTATCTTAGCCTTGAGAGATGGAAAATGTATTGAGGCCATGCCAGAAACAGGGGTTAGTATTCGACCTTTAAAAAGGGCTTTAGATGATTCTAGTTATGCAGCCTTATACCGACATAAACTGATTGACTCTGAATATGCCACTTGGGTATGTCATCATGCAAAAAAACAGAATGGTAAAAAGTATGACATGCAAGGAGCTATGCGCTCAGGTGTGGCGACTGGTTGTGGCGGTATTCTTAAAGGTTCTAAATTAGGTTTTGCCGTTCAGTTATTTGATGATTTATCAAAAACAGGTGGCAGGCATAGCGAGAAGTTCTTTTGTAGCGAGCTGATAGCGTATGCATTTCAAAAAGCTGCTTTGCCTTTATTTAAAGCACAGCCGCATGAAGCTACCCCAAGTAAAATTACTTATAGCGATAAGCTTGCATTGATTGAAGAGTTGATTACCGCGTGATCGTGATAAATGACCTACGGAAATTATTAATTCTATTTGCTGCCTTAACGTTATCGTTAGGGTGTTCAGCTCAGAAAGTGCCTAAAGACCCTAATAATCAATTAATTGAAGGTCCATTCTCTATTACAACAGAATGGCAAACTATTAAGTTTGATAAGCCATTAAAGTCATCACCACATATTCAGTCTTTAGATATACTCTTGGATATAGATAAATATGAGCTTGTAGAAGGGCTATCTATGTCTGAGTATAGGGTGTTAGACCTCAGTTATAAGAGGCTTAAAGATTCAGTAATAGTAAAGCCAGAGGTTGTTCTGGTTGATCAGCAAGCGCGAGAGTATCGGGTTACATTCGATGCTATTGGTACTCGTTATACTAAGCTAGGTGATTACTTTTTCTTAGGTTATGGTACTTCTGATGATGAAAGATACTATTTTCCTAAAGATGCTGAATTTGTTTCTATTAGAGTCCGTGCGAATAAGGCTATGACAGTTACCCACTTGAACTGGATAGCAGCAGGTTATTTCAAGCGGCCTGATCGAAAGTGGGATGAAGTACATCCATCAAAAATTATTAGTATTGAATAATACTCATATCTATTGATAAAGGGTTCTGGTTTTCCCCTTAACGCTTTTTTGTTTATTCTATTGGCCCATATATGGCCCACAAGAATTACATTTCAATCCTGCAGGTCTGGGCTAATTTTTAAGGTATTGATTTTAAAGGGAAAAATGGTAGCTACGACTGGACTTGAACCAGTGACCCCAGCATTATGAAATCGACCGATTAACTTTAAGTGCTTGTTTTAATTGAAAATTTTAGTGGGCGTCCGTTGCTTTCTGCCTAATAATAACCAACGATGCGGGACTAATTCCCGCAAAAGTCCCGCAAAAGCTCTTTGGAGAAAGTCTCGTTTTATGGTGAGGTAAACAAAACTTTCATATATTACTCTACAGAGTATTTATTTTTGACAATCATGCGATATGCTGCTTCAAACTTTTTCCAATTACCTTACCTAAGGTCACGGGTACAGCATTGCCAATCATCATTCCTATAGTGACGAGTTGAACTTTTTCATTAGGTGCGACGAATTGATAACTTTTTGGGAATGTTTGTAAAATCGCTGCCTCACGCAATGATATGGCTCTATTTTGCTTTGGGTGCCCAAAGCGGCCGTTTCCAAACCCATAGCTTTGAGTAGTTATAGTTGGGCTTGGTTCATCCCAGCTCATTCGCGCGTACACACTCACATAGCCTCTTCCAGTTGACTTTTGATGACATCTGGCTCTCAGATTTTCGGGCCAGTCATGCCAAGTTCCGCCTGGCTTTGATTTCTTAATTCGCTCTATATTTAGCGGAGACAAGTTTGCAGATATATGCATTCTATCATTTTTACATTGCCCTCCAGCTCTCAAAGGTGGCAGATTGCCGATAGCCTGTCGTACAGTTTTATAGTGTTGAGGCTTTCGAGTAGGCTTCATTAATTCAATATGCCCAATTCGGGAAGCTAATAACACATGTCTATTACGACTTTGCGGCATACCATAGTCTGGGCAGTGAATTTTATTGGCCCACACCCTATAACCCAAATTCTCTAAATGACTAACAAAATCATGATAAACGGTATGGCGTGTAACATCTGGGACATTTTCCATTGTCACAAACTCAGGTAATACTTCATCNNATTTCTTGTCTTTTTTTACATTTCGACCTTGAGAGTATTTTGAAAAAGGTTGGCAAGGGGCGCAGCCAGCTAAAAGCTTTATGGCTCCTTTGGGATATAGTTTTTTAATTTCTTCTCCCGTTATTTTTTTTACATCTTTATGGATGAATTTAGCTTGAGAATTATTTTTTTCATAAGCATATTTGCAGGATGCTTCAATATCAAAACCTGCGATAACATTAATTCCTGATTTTATCAGGCCATGAGTCAATCCTCCTGCGCCGCAGAATAAGTCAATGGCAGCTATGGACTTCATGAACAACCTCTAAAAATAATAAAGTAAAAAGTATTATATATAATCATTATCTAACCTGTGCCAATCTCTTAATTTCTTGCATGATTAAATCTTTAGATTTTGAATTGTAACCTAAAGCTGTGGTTATACCCTCGATTTTATTGGCTACCCTATTTGCTTCATGAATTGATAGGTTAATTTTTCCATCATCATTTATTACATTTGCCCAAACCACAACAATATCTAAAGGCTTTTTTGGTGAATAATTATTAATATTAAAGATGTCATGTTCACTTTTTGTTATCCATCCTGCTCCCACTTCAGATAC
>JBOEHG010000076.1:0-6302 GCA_050633825.1 Cellvibrionaceae bacterium
CTTTACTGTTGGTATGACAATGAGTTTGGCTACAGTTGCCAAGTTATGCGTTGTCTTGAGCAGATGGCCGGAGTGGATTATAAATTCTATCCAGAAGCTTAGTATTGTTCTGATTAAGTTGCTAAAAGCCCGGATTTATCCGGGCTTTTTTATTTGTGCTATCGTTAAGCATGTGGACTTACCAGAAGGCCAAAAGATTATTTTTTGAGCAAGTTGTTCTTTTGTTATCTAGGTTGGCTATATTTTAAACATTTCCGTTTTAGTTATTGATTCTTTTAGGGAATAAAAACTCTCTTTAGACTGGAAAGGTGACAATGTCACCCTTATAATTGCCGCCGTCCATTAATAGCCCGAATTTTTTTGTGTATTAGTCTACACTTAGGTAAATTCGGCTGGCGTTTTCGCTACATATGTCCATTTTTTTTGCATTTCTTCTTTACTGTGGTCGGTCAGAAGTGTTGCAAAAGGTCATAAAAAACGACAGGCCTTCAGGCAAGTCGAGTAAGTAGTAAGTCAAAGAGTTGAATGATGTTTTAAATTGTCGCTCTTTGTATTCTCAACCAATAACCAGGTTAGATATTTATGATCAAAGTCCGTCGGGGATTGGATTTGCCGATAACAGGCAGTCCTGAACAAGTCATAAGTGAAGCATCCCAAGCACGATCAGTCGCTCTCGTTGGTTCAGATTACCATGGTATGAAACCCACTATGGCAGTCAAAGAGGGTGACAAAGTTAAACTAGGGCAATTATTGTTTACGGATAAAAAGACGGAGGGTGTGCGTTACACTTCTCCAGCATCTGGAACAGTTGCTGCAATCAATCGTGGTGCAAGGCGTGTTTTACAGTCAGTTGTGATTGATATAGAAGAAGGTAAGGCTGAAAAGTTCACCAGCTATAAGGCAGAAGAAATTGCGAGCCTTTCAACAGAACAAGTTGTTGAAAATCTTGTCGAGTCTGGCCAGTGGACTGCATTTAGAACACGTCCATTTAGTAAGGTGCCTGCGCCAGCAACTAAACCCGCTTCTATATTTGTTACTGCGATGGATACTAATCCATTAGCGGCAAACGCGTCTACTATCATTGCTTCTGAGTCAGAGGCCTTTGCTCTAGGATTGATGTTGCTAACCAAACTAACAGAAGGGAATGTTTTTGTTTGTAAGGCTGTCGACTCTGATATCAATGTGCCGAATAATCCTAAGCTTAAGGTTGAAACCTTTTCGGGCGTTCACCCCGCAGGTAATGTCGGAACACATATTCACCATCTTGACCCAGTTAGTATTAGCAAAATAGTCTGGACTGTTGGTTATCAAGATGTGATTGCCTTTGGTCACTTATTTACTACAGGTGAAATCTATACTAGCCGTGTTGTTGCTTTAGGTGGCCCGCAGGTCGAAAAGCCGCGCTTATTAAAAACACGTGTAGGTGTCAACTTAGAAGAGTTGACAGCCGGTGAGTTAACCTCAGGTGATAATCGCATTATTTCTGGTTCAGTTTTTGGTGGTTATACAGCAAAAGGTGGTTTTTCCTACCTTGGTCGTTATCACACTCAGGTCAGTGTACTGACAGAAGGTAATGATCGTCCCATGTTGCATTATCTTCGTCCAGGTCTTGAATCTTTCTCGACCCTTGGTATTTATGTGTCGAGCTTATTTAAAGGCAAGAAATACAATTTCACTACTACTACAAATGGTAGTGAGCGTGCGATGGTTCCCATCGGTGCTTATGAAAATATAATGCCACTAGATATCCTTCCGACACAATTATTACGTTCTCTTATTGTTGGTGATACAGATATGGCCCAGAAATTAGGTTGCCTTGAGCTTGATGAAGAAGACTTGGCGTTATGTACTTATGTGTGCCCAGGTAAATATGAGTATGGCCCGATTCTACGGGATAATCTCACACGTATTGAGAAGGAGGGTTAAGCATGGGACTACGTACAATTTTAGATAACATGGAGCCCCACTTTCATAAAGGTGGTAAATATGAAAGTTGGTATGCGCTTTATGAAGCGGTCGATACCGTTTTTTATCGCCCTAATTCTGTTACAAAAACAACAGCCCATGTGCGTGATGGTATAGACCTGAAACGTATAATGATTACAGTTTGGTTATGTACATTCCCAGCGATGTTTTACGGTATGTACAATGTTGGTTACCAAGCTAATATGATTATGGCCGATATGGGCATAGCGGCTGTTGAAGGTTGGCGCGGTGTTCTCATCGAATTATTCGCAGCCTACGATCCTAATAGTGTTTGGGATTGCTTCTGGCATGGTGCAGCTTACTTCCTTCCTATTTATGCCACGGTTTTTATTGTCGGTGGTTTTTGGGAAGTTCTATTTGCGATGAAGAGAGGCCATGAAGTTAATGAAGGCTTCTTTGTTACCTCTATATTATTCGCGCTAATTTGTCCTCCAAGTTTACCGCTTTGGCAAGCCGCCTTAGGTATTACCTTTGGTGTTGTTATTGGTAAAGAGGTATTTGGTGGAACGGGTAAAAACTTCCTTAACCCTGCATTAACTGGTCGAGCGTTTTTATTCTTTGCTTATCCTGCGTCTATGTCTGGTGACACAGTGTGGACAGCCGTTGATGGTTATACCGGTGCAACTGCACTTTCGCACGCGGCTTCTGGTGGTCTTGATGCGTTAACCGCACAAATCGGTTGGATGAATGCATTCTTCGGTAATGTTCATGGTTCTATTGGTGAAGTATCGACCCTGATGATTTTTGTCGGTGGTTTCTTCTTGCTTGTGACTCGTATTGCATCTTGGCGGATTATGGCAGGTGTGATGTTAGGCATGGTTGCGACCGCAACTTTACTAAATTGGATAGGCTCTGATACTAATGCTATGTTCAATGTGCCTTGGTATTGGCATCTTGTTATGGGTGGTTTTGCCTTTGGTATGGTGTTTATGGCAACCGACCCAGTGTCTGCGTCGATGACTAATAAAGGCAAATGGTACTTTGGTGCATTGATTGGGTTTATGGTGATTCTAATTCGTGTGGTTAATCCCGCCTTCCCAGAAGGTATGATGCTCGCAATTCTATTTGCCAACTTGTTTGCACCATTAATGGATCACTTTGTGGTTCAAGGAAATGTTAAGAGGAGATTGGCACGTGTCTAATAACGACTCTATACAAAAAACATTTATCGTAGCATTTGTACTTTGTATTGTTTGCTCAATCGTTGTTTCTACAGCAGCGGTTATGCTGAAACCAGCGCAGATTGCGAATAAAGCAAAAGACTTTAAAGTCAATATCCTGAAAGCCGGTGGCTTATATAAGCAAGGTATTGCTGACGGTAAAAGCATCGATGAGATCTTTGAAGGTGTGACGATTAAAGTTGTTGACCTAGATACCGGTAAGTACACCGATGCCGTTGATGTTGATAGCTATGATCAGCGTAAAGCGGGTAAAGATCCTAAGTTGTCTGATGCCTTAAGTGCTGATAATGATCTTGCCAAAATCTCCAGTCGAGAAAAATACTCCAAAGTCTATCTGATTAATGATGGTGATGAAGTTAAAAAAGTTATCTTACCTGTTAAAGGTTATGGCCTTTGGTCAACAATGTATGGCTTTATCTCATTAGAGCCAGATTTGAATACGGTCTCCGGTTTAACTTTTTATGAGCATGGTGAAACCCCTGGGCTGGGTGGTGAGATTGATAACCCCGGCTGGAAAGCAATATGGCCAGGTAAGAAAATCTATAAGGATGATAGCACCGTTGCCTTAACGGTTATCAAAGGACAGGTTAATAACTCAACGCCTGAACCTGAGTATAAAGTCGATGGTTTATCCGGTGCAACTCTGACCTCCAAAGGTGTCGATAATCTCGTTAAGTTTTGGATGGGCGAAATGGGTTACGCTAAATTTCTCACTAATTTGAAAAGCGGGGAAGCTTAATTATGAAGACTAAAGATTTACTTTTTAAGCCGGTTTTTGAAAATAACCCCATTGCTTTACAAATTCTGGGTATTTGCTCCGCGCTTGCGGTGACCAGTAGTTTAAAAGTTACTGCGGTTATGTGCATTGCAGTTATTTTGGTAACAGGCTTTTCTAACTTGTTTGTATCATTGGTTCGAAACTACGTTCCTAGCAGTATCCGTATTATTGTACAGATGACGATTATTGCCTCTTTGGTAATATTGGTTGATCAGGTTCTTAAGGCAGTAGCTTATGAAATCAGTAAGCAATTATCGGTATTTGTTGGTTTGATTATCACAAACTGTATCGTAATGGGTCGTGCTGAAGCCTTCGCAATGAAAAATCCACCCTTACCAAGTTTCCTCGATGGTATCGGTAATGGTATTGGCTACAGCGTACTGTTGTTAATTCTTGCCTTTATTCGTGAACTATTTGGTTCAGGTAAATTATTTGGTTATGAAGTACTACCACTGGCAACAGAAGGTGGTTGGTATATTTCAAATGGTATGTTGCTGTTGCCGCCAAGTGCATTCTTCTTAATTGGTTTGTTTATCTGGGCTGTACGTGCGTGGAAAAAAGATCAAGTGGAGGCTAACGAGTTTAAGATGGCACCTAATACGCAAACGAAGGAGGCTCACTAATGGAAGAGTTATTGAGTTTATTTGTACGTGCCATATTTATTGAAAATATGGCGCTGGCATTCTTTTTGGGAATGTGTACTTTTATCGCGGTATCGAAAAAAGTAGAAGCTGCAATTGGTTTGGGTGTTGCTGTAATTGTTGTATTGGCAATCACGACACCGGTTAACAATCTACTGTATACCTACTTATTGTCAGATGGTGCATTGGCTTGGGCAGGTTTACCCAATGTTGATTTGAGTTTTTTAGGATTAATTACGTATATAGGTGTAATCGCAGCTCTGGTTCAAATACTCGAGATGTTTTTAGATAAATACGTTCCTGCACTGTATAACGCTTTGGGTGTTTTCTTGCCACTAATTACAGTGAACTGTGCAATTCTAGGCTCATCATTGTTTATGGTAGAGCGCGATTATAACTTCAGTGAAAGCTTGGTGTTTGGTGCTGGATCTGGTGTAGGTTGGGCACTTGCTATCGCTGCGTTAGCAGGGATTCGCGAAAAAATGAAATACAGTGATGTACCTGAAGGTCTACGTGGTTTGGGTATCACTTTTATCACCGTTGGTTTGATGTCTTTGGGCTTTATGTCGTTTGGCGGCATCGATCTGTAATCACGAGGTAGATAAGTAAAATGAATATTGAAATTACTCTTGGCGTTGCAATGTTCACAGCTTTAGTGCTGGCGTTGGTTGCAATTATTCTTTCTGCTCGAGCAAAGCTGGTTAGTACCGGTGATGTAACCATTACTGTTAATCATGAGAAAAAGATTACAGTACCTGCTGGCGGTAAATTGCTTAACACACTTGCAGATGCAGGTTTGTTTTTACCTTCTGCCTGTGGTGGCGGTGGCAGCTGTGCGCAATGTAAGTGTGTTATCGAATCTGGTGGTGGCGGTATTCTACCCACTGAAGAGTCTCACTTTACAAAACGTGAAGCGAATGAAGGTTGGCGCTTGTCGTGTCAGGTTGCGGTTAAGCAAGATATGGAAGTTGAAGTTGAAGATGATGTCTTCGGTGTAAAACAATGGGAATGTGAAGTGGAATCTAACCCCAACGTTGCAACCTTTATTAAAGAGTTAACATTAAAATTACCCGAGGGTGAAAATGTTGACTTCCGTGCAGGTGGTTATGTACAGCTAGAAGTACCACCGCATCATGTTAAATACAAAGATTTTGATATTGAAGAAGAATATCGTGGTGATTGGGAGCGATTTGGTTTCTTTGATATCGAGTCAGTGGTCACTGAGCCAGTGATTCGTGCCTACTCGATGGCGAACTACCCTGAAGAAAAGGGTGTTGTTAAGTTCAATATTCGTATTGCAACACCACCTCCTGGTTCAAAAGGTATTCCGCCAGGTCAAATGTCTTCCTATGTCTTTAATATGAAGCCCGGCGATAAAATTGCCGTTTATGGTCCTTTTGGCGAGTTCTTCGCTAAAGAAACCGATGCAGAAATGGTCTTTGTTGGCGGTGGTGCAGGTATGGCGCCAATGCGCTCTCATATCTTTGATCAGTTACGTCGTTTGAAAAGCGATCGTAAAATTAGCTTCTGGTATGGTGCGCGTTCACTAAGAGAATTATTCTATGAGGATGATTACAATATGCTTGCCAAAGAAAATGATAACTTTGACTGGCATATCGCTTTATCAGACCCTCAACCAGAAGATAATTGGGAAGGTTTAACGGGTTTTATTCATAATGTTCTATTAGAAGAATATCTGAAAGATCACCCAGCGCC
>JBOEHG010000076.1:6310-6760 GCA_050633825.1 Cellvibrionaceae bacterium
GCTTGATGACTTTGGTGGCTAATTGAGTTTTATCCATCAACATAAGCAGATAATATCAATAATAAAAACGGGGCTATCATTTAAGGCCTCGTTTTTGTTTGTGGCTCTTCTTCTTTTTGGCCTTGTTGCTTGTGAACAGCGCAGTGATAATACGCCAACGCCTTTATTTTTAAGTGGCTCCACCATGGGTACCACTTACAGCATGACAATCATCGATCCACCCGCAGGGCTTGCGACAGTCACTTTGCAAAAGCAAGTCGATGATGTTCTGAAAGATATTAATCAGCAAATGTCGACCTATATTGATGATGCTGAAATTATGAAATTCAATCGCGCTGAAGTAGATCAGTGGCAACCGATTTCAGCCAGTTTTTTAGAGGTGCTTACCTTAAGCCAAGGTCTTGCCGCCCTCACTGAAGGTCGTTTTGATATTACGATTGGTCCACTTAT
>JBOEHG010000077.1:0-12069 GCA_050633825.1 Cellvibrionaceae bacterium
TAAACACGGTGACCAAAGCCCATTAAGCGGAAAGGATCGCTCTTGTCTTTTGCTTTTGCCACATATTCATCAATGCGATCGACAGTACCAATTTCTTCTAGCATCTGCAGTACGGCTTCGTTAGCGCCGCCATGTGCTGGTCCCCATAGTGCTGTGATACCTGAAGCGATACAAGCAAATGGGTTGGCGCCAGAAGAACCGGCTAATCTCACTGTGGAAGTTGATGCGTTTTGTTCGTGATCTGCATGGAGTAGGAATATCTTATCCATTGCTTTGGCAATAACAGGGTTTACGTTAGGTTCTTCACATGGGTTGCCAAACATCATATGCAAAAAGTTTTCTGCATAGCTCATGTGATTTTTAGGGTACATAAATGGTTGGCCAACATGGTGTTTGTAACACATGGCCGCCAATGTTGGTATTTTTGCAATCAGTCTAAGTGCTGATATATCGCGGTGTTCTGCATTAGTGATATCGAGAGAGTCATGATAGAACGCAGATAGTGCGCCAACTGCACCACACATCATCGCCATTGGGTGGGCATCGTGGTGAAAGCCTCTAAATAAGCGAACCATGGCTTCATTGACCATAGTGTGGTTTGTAATGACATCTTCAAACGCTTGTTTTTGCTCAGCGTTGGGTAGCTCACCATTTAGCATAAGATAGCAAGTCTCAAGATAGTCTGAGTGTTCCGCTAATTGCTCAATAGGGTAACCACGGTGAAGGAGTACTCCTTTTCCGCCATCAATAAATGTAATCTTTGATTCACAAGATGCAGTGGCTAAAAAGCCAGGGTCGAAAGTAAAGTAACCACTAGAGCCTAAATTGCGGACATCAATGACATCTGGGCCGATGGTGCCGGAAAGGATGGGTAGCTCGACGTCATCTTTGCCATCAATGGATAGGCGTGCGATTTTGTCTGTCATGGGGACTCCTTAATATTGTTTAAGTGGAGAATAGATCTTCTTGGCTGATGTTGACAGCATGATCGTCATTTAGTGTGCTTTTTGCGGGTAGCAAAAAGGGGCTTCGATTCAAATGACCCAATGAAATGTACATTGGTCTGACTTCGAAGGGACGGTACTTTACCTGATTAAGCGAAATACCTTAACCTCTAATTGTAGCAATTAAGCTTAAAAAATTCCTTTTTGTTTGTTTTTTAATCGTTTTTGGTAATTTTAAGATAAAAAATATCTATTGCTTCATTTTCTTTCTATAAATTTTGTGCTTATTTTTGGTGCGACCGTGAGCGAAAATAGAATATTTGTTCCTAAGCTCTGAGTAAAAAATAAACACTTTTTTTAAACTTTGTCGTAAAGCTATAAAATGTAACAATTTTATGGCGTTTGGTTTGTATTTTAATGTCGCTATCACTATAATTTCGCGCGTTTTGAGGGCTCTACTGGCAAAATTAGCTGAAATCAGCTATCGTCAATGGAATGTCCTCGTCGAATGCTAATTAGACAACATCAATTGGTTTTATACATTCTACACAACACAAGCTTAGTGCTTATGCTTGGTAGAGCCAAAGGTAATAACGTAGGTGACGATTACAATTTATCCTGATCCCGCAGAATCACCCATATCAGCTTTGTCTGAGTATATTGAGGTGTTGTTTTCCCATTTTTCGGATAACCCGAATAATAGCTTTTTTGTATCCTTTTTTTCTGTGTCTTTATTGTCTGGCAGCACTTCTTTTTGCCGCCGACTGTTTAGACAAGTAATTTCAAGTTAACTGGTGGAGTAAAAACCATGACATCTATAAGAACCGTTTCTTTTGATGGCATTGTCATTGGTGGTGGTGGCGCTGGCATGCGTGCTGCTTTACAGATGGCGCAGTCCGGTTTTAAAACGGCTGTAATCACTAAAGTTTTTCCAACGCGTTCGCACACGGTTTCTGCTCAAGGTGGTATTACTTGCTCAATTGCCAGTTCTGATCCCAACGATGATTGGCGTTGGCACATGTACGATACGGTCAAAGGTTCTGACTATATCGGCGACCAAGACGCTATTGAATATATGTGTACTGTAGGGCCAGAAGCGATCTTTGAATTAGAGCATATGGGTCTTCCATTTTCTCGTACCGAAGAAGGCCGTATTTATCAGCGTCCTTTTGGTGGCCAGTCAAAAGACTTTGGTAAAGGTGGTCAGGCAGCGAGAACCTGTGCCGCAGCGGATCGTACAGGTCATGCCTTGTTACATGCGCTTTATCAGAACAACGTAAAGAATAATACAGTCTTCTTTAATGAGTGGTTTGCTGTTGATTTGGTTAAAAACCAAGATGGCGTGGTGACCGGTGTTATTGCTATTAATATTGAAGATGGCGAAGTGGTTCACGTTAAGTCAAAAGCAACAGTTTTTGCAACAGGTGGTGCAGGTCGTATTTATGCATCAACAACCAATGCCCACATCAATACGGGTGATGGTATCGGTATGGCATGTCGTGCGGGTTTCCCTATGCAAGATATGGAAATGTGGCAATTCCATCCAACCGGTATTCATGGCGCTGGTACGCTAGTAACAGAAGGTTGCCGTGGTGAAGGTGGTTATCTGATCAATAAAGACGGAGAACGCTTTATGGAACGCTACGCACCCAATGCTAAAGATTTAGCGGGCCGTGATGTTGTTGCGCGTTCTATGATTCTTGAAATATTAGAAGGTCGTGGTTGCGGTGAAAATGGCGACCACGTGAAATTGAAGTTAGATCACTTAGGTGAAGAGACATTAAACGCTCGCTTACCAGGTATTCTTGAGTTGTCTCGTACTTTTGCGGGTGTTGATCCGGTTAAAGAACCTATCCCTGTTATTCCAACCTGTCATTATATGATGGGTGGTATTCCAACAAATGTTGATGGTCAGGCATTGACTCAGATTGACGGTAAAGATCAAGTGGTTGAAGGCTTTTACGCTTGTGGCGAAGCCGCGTGTGTATCGGTTCATGGCGCTAACCGTTTAGGCGGTAACTCTTTACTTGATTTGGTTGTCTTTGGACGTGCATCGGGCTTGTTCATTGAGAAAGCTTTGAAAGAAGGTATCGAACACCGCGATGCTTCAGAGTCTGATGTAGAAGCAGCAATGACACGCTTGAATAAACTGAATAATAATACCGGTGGTGAATCATCATCTGTATTGCGTACTGAGTTACAGCAAGTGATGCAAAATCACTTTGGTGTATTCCGCCGTGGCGACTTTATGCAAGAAGGCGTTAAGAAACTGGCTGACTTACGCGAACGTATACTCAATGTGACATTTGATGATAAAAGTGATGCCTTTAATACGGCGCGTATTGAAGCACTTGAATTGCAAAACTTACTTGAAGTTGCGGAAGCAACCGCAATTCCTGCTGAAGTACGTACAGAATCTCGAGGTGCTCATGCACGTGAAGATTTCCAAGAGCGTGATGATGAGAACTGGTTGTGTCATTCCTTGTATTTCCCTGAAAACAAGAGTGTGACCAAGCGAGATGTAAACTTTGATCCGCAAACTGTCGACATGTTTGAGCCAAAAGCTCGTACTTATTAATTTTTGGGAGTAGTGATTATGTTGCAAGTAGAAATTTATCGTTACAACCCCGAAACGGATAAAGAGCCACGTATGCAAACCTATGAAGTCGATACGAGTGGTCGTGACTACATGGTGTTGGATATTTTGGAGATGCTAAAAGCCAAAGATGGTAGCTTAGTGTATCGCCGTTCTTGCCGAGAGGGTGTTTGTGGATCTGATGGCATGAATATTAACGGGAAAAATGGTCTTGCTTGTATCACCTCGTTATCAGAGAGTGTTAAAGATAACCGTTTAGTGTTACGTCCATTACCTGGTTTGCCAGTGATTCGTGATCTTGTGATTGATATGACCCAATTTTATGATCAGTACCGTAAAATTGAGCCATTCTTACAGAATGATACCCCTGTTGAGGGTCGAGAGCGCCTTCAGTCTCCTGAAGATCGTGCAAAATTAGATGGCCTCTACGAATGTATTTTATGTGCCTGCTGTTCAACCAGCTGCCCTTCGTTTTGGTGGAATCCTGATAAATTTGTTGGCCCAGCTGGCTTATTGCAATCTTATCGTTTCTTGGCTGATAGCCGTGACACTAAAACCGCAGAGCGTTTAGAAAATCTAAGTGACCCGTTCAGTGTATTCCGTTGTCATGGTATTCAAAACTGTGTATCAGTTTGTCCTAAAGGCTTGAATCCAACCAGAGCCATTGGACATATCCGGTCTATGTTGCTATCACATTGATAGTCAGAAATTTTTAGTATTATCACTGCTACTCTTTAGTAGCAGTAAGAGTATTTATACGTGAGAGTGACGGTTATGCCGTCACTCTTTATGTCCGCATATCTTACTTATGCAAGTAGCGTTTTGATCGTATGCCTGAATAACGTCAGCTGCATACTGTGTAATTGAAATTAACAGAGAGAGATTCTGTCCGTGCCAGATAGTATGGAACAACTGTGGAGCACCGCTCACATTTCCGGTGGTAATGCAGCCTATGTTGAAGAGCTGTACGATACTTACCTCCATGATCCCAATAATATTCCTGAAGAGTGGCGAGAATATTTTGATCAGTTGCCTCGCATTAATCATGCGTCTGCACACGATACGCCTCACTCTGTTATTCGTGAACAGTTCCGTTTGTTGGCAAAATACCCGGCAAAAGGTAGTGCTACTGCCAGCCCTGCTCAAGTTGCTACTGCTGCCCATGATGAGAAGCAGGTTAATGTTGTTCAACTGATGCAAGCTTATCGATCTCGCGGCCATACAAAAGCGAATACTGATCCTCTTGGTTTAACTAAAAATAATTCTGCCGAATATTTACAGCTTCATTACCACGGTTTAACTGCCGCTGAACTTGATTCTGTTTTTAATGCCAGTAATTTATTCTTTGGTTATGACAGTGCACCGCTAAAAGATATTATTGCGGATCTTGAAGCCACTTATTGTGGCAGTATTGGTGCTGAAGTAACACATATTGCTGATGCTGATGAATTTAAATGGTTACAGCAACGCCTAGAAAGTGCGCGTGCAAAACCAACCTATTCAAAAGAGGCTAAGTTACGCCTCTTACAGCGTTTGTCTGCAGCTGAAGGTTTAGAAAAGCATCTCGACAGTAAGTACCCTGGTACAAAACGTTTTGGCCTTGAAGGCGGTGAAAGTCTTATTCCAATGTTGGATGGCTTGATTAAGCGAGCTGGTACTTACGGCGCTAAAGAAATTGTATTGGGTATGGCGCACCGTGGCCGCCTGAATACATTGGTCAATGTTTTCGGTAAAAATCCAGCAGATTTATTTGATGAATTTGAAGGTAAAAAATTAGTTGATACCTCCGGTGATGTTAAATATCACCAAGGCTTTTCAACTAATGTCATGACACCTGGTGGTGAGTTGCATATGGCGATGGCATTTAACCCATCGCACTTGGAAATTGTTGCGCCAGTAGTTGTTGGTTCTGTTCGCGCACGCCAAGATCGTCGTAAAGATAAAACCGGTGATATTGTTGTGCCTATTAATATTCATGGTGATGCGGCATTCTCTGGTCAGGGCGTTGTTTTTGAGTTACTGCAAATGTCTCAAACACGTGCCTATAAAACCGGTGGTAGCATTCATATTGTTATTAATAACCAGGTTGGTTTTACGACAAATCATCCCGAAGATGCTCGTTCAACACCTTATTGTACTGATGTCGCAAAATTTGTGGGTGCACCTGTTTTTCATGTTAATGGTGATGACCCTGAGGCGGTAATGTTTGTGACTCAATTAGCGATGGATTATCGTTATGAGTTTAAAAAAGACGTCGTCATTGATTTAGTTTGTTATCGTCGTCGTGGCCATAATGAAACAGATGAGCCCTCATCAACACAGCCATTGATGTATCAAGTCATTAAGAAACATAAGACTACTCGTACGCTTTATGCTGAAAAGTTAGTCAGTGAAGGCATTCTTTCGCAAGAAGAAAGTAACCAAATGGCAAGTGATTATCGCGCTGCGTTGGATCGAGGTGAGCACGTAGCTGAAGGTCTTGTAAGTGAGCCTGATAAATCTCTTTTTGTTGATTGGGAACCTTACTTAGGTCACGACTGGATTGATCCAGCAGATACTGGTTATGACTTGAAAAAATTGCAAAATGTTGCGCATAAAGCCTGTGATATCCCTGACGGTGTTCAGGTGCAAAGACAAGTTCAAAAGATTTATGAAGACCGCAATAAAATGGCCAGCGGCTCATTACCCATCAACTGGGGAATGGCGGAAACTTTAGCGTATGCGACGTTAATAGAAGAGGGCGCAGGTATTCGCCTTACCGGTCAAGATGTGGGTCGAGGAACATTTTCTCATCGCCATGCAGTCATCCATAACCAAAAAGATGGCAGTCGTTATATGCCCTTAGCGAATCTTTTTGAAGGCCAGCGTAATTTTCATCTCCATGATTCATTATTATCTGAAGAAGCGGTATTGGGTTTTGAATATGGTTATGCGTCGACTAAGCCTGATACCTTAGTTATTTGGGAAGCGCAATTTGGTGATTTTGCCAATGGTGCGCAAGTCGTTATCGATCAGTTTATTACCAGTGGTGAGCATAAATGGGGCCGTTTATGTGGTCTAACAATGTTGCTCCCACATGGTTATGAAGGGCAGGGGCCAGAGCATTCCTCCGCACGTCTTGAGCGCTATATGCAATTATGTGCTGAACATAATATTCAAGTCTGTATACCAACAACACCTGCACAAGTCTTCCATATATTACGCCGACAAGTCGTACGCCCAATGCGTAGGCCTTTAGTGATTATGAGTCCTAAATGGATTCTTCGACATAAGCTTGCAACATCTTCTTTAGAAGATTTGGCTAATGGTAAATTTTATAACGTCATCACAGATGATCAGGTTAAGCCTAAGTCCGTTAAAAAAGTCGTTTTATGTAGCGGTAAGGTTTATTACCATTTATTGGAAGCGCGTATGGAAACTGGCCAAGACGATGTTGCATTTGTTCGTCTTGAACAGTTGTACCCATTTCCTAAGGCAGAATTAATTGAAGCCTTAACACCATTCAAAAATGCAAAAGAAGTTGTTTGGTGTCAGGAAGAGCCGCGTAATCAGGGTGCCTGGTTCCAAATTAAACATCGTTTGGAAAATGCCTTAGAAGAGTCTCACTTGGAATCAGAGGTTGGATACGTAGGTCGTATCTCTTCAGCGGCGCCTGCGTGTGGCTATATGTCGGTTCACTTAGATGAACAAAAACGTTTTATTGAAGAAGCACTAAAAATCAATTAATTCGTTTTTGATAATAGGTAGTATTTTAAGAATAGTTATTTTAAAAATGGTTTGGCTTATTAAATATTAATAAGGCTAAATATTAGAACGTAATTAGGTAAAGCAATAGGAATTTAACGAATGGCAACTGAAATAAAAGCACCCACGTTTCCTGAATCAGTTCAGGACGGCACCGTCGCTACTTGGCATAAGAAGCCTGGCGAACAAGTCAGCCGAGATGAGCTGATTGTTGAAATTGAAACCGATAAAGTCGTTTTAGAAGTTGTCGCACCTGCTGATGGTGTGTTGGCAGATGTTAAAAAACAAGAAGGCGATATCGTTTTAAGTAACGAAATTCTTGCATCCGTGACAGAAGGTTCCGTTGATACAAGTGCCCCTGCTGCCGCTGCACCAGCAGCCAGTGGTGCCTCTGGTGCTTTAGTTGAAATTAAAACACCGACTTTTCCTGAGTCTGTTCAAGATGGCACTATTGCCTCTTGGCATAAATCTTCCGGTGAAGCCGTTAGTCGTGACGAGTTAATTGTTGAAATTGAAACCGACAAGGTCGTCCTTGAAGTGGTAGCTCCAGCTGATGGCGCGATGGGTGATATCTTAAAGCAAGAAGGTGATACAGTCCTGAGTGGTGAAGTGATTGCTTTTGTCTCTGAAGGTGCTTCCGGTGGCGCTGCGGCTGCGGCCCCTGCTGCATCAAGTGCCAGTGAATCATCAACAGAAGAAGCTGTTGCAAGTCCATCTGCGCGTAAATTAGCGGCGGAGAAAGAAATAGATCTTGGTACGGTTAAAGGTACGGGAAAAAGCGGTTTGATTACTAAAGAAGATGTTCAAAATGCTTCAGCAAAACCGGCTGCGGCTCCTCAAGCAGCTCCGACAAAAGCGAGTACTACTCCAGCAGTTGCGCCGATGACAGCTACTGGCGATCGTGTCGAAAAACGTGTTCCTATGACCCGTTTACGTAAACGTATTGCTGAACGTCTATTAGAAGCAACTCAAACAACGGCTATGTTAACTACGTTTAACGAAGTTAATATGGGCCCGGTAATGGAGTTGCGTAAAAAATATAAAGATCAATTTGAAAAAGCGCATGACGGCACACGCTTAGGTTTTATGGGTTTCTTTGTAAAAGCAGCTGTTGAAGCGCTGAAAAAATTCCCAGCGATCAATGCATCGATTGACGGTGATGATGTGGTTTATCACGGTTATCAGGATATTGGTGTTGCAGTATCAACACCTGGTGGACTCGTTGTTCCTGTGTTACGCAATGCAGAAAACATGAGTCTGGCAGATACAGAATCAACAATCCGTGATTTTGGTCTTCGCGCTCGTGATGGTAAATTAGGTATTGATGAAATGACTGGCGGAACCTTTACCATCACCAACGGTGGTGTGTTTGGTTCGTTGCTATCAACGCCAATCTTGAATTTACCACAGACAGCTATTTTAGGAATGCACAAAATCCAAGAGCGCCCAATGGCCGTGAATGGAGAAGTGGTTATTCAGCCGATCATGTATCTTGCTCTTTCTTATGACCACCGCATGGTTGATGGTAAAGAAGCAGTACAGTTCTTAGTGGCAATTAAAGACTTACTAGAAGATCCTGCAAGGATTTTGCTCGATATATAAAGAAGGGTGGAGCACTACTGATTTAAATCCACAAGGTTTAACGATTAGCTAGTGTAAATAAATTAACTTTAATTCAAAAAATTATTGTTACAAATTACAGTTAGGAAAAATTATGTCCGACAATAAATTCGACGTTATCGTCATCGGTTCTGGCCCTGGTGGTTATGTTGCAGCGATTCGTGCTGGCCAACTAGGTTTAAAAACAGCTTGTGTTGAAAAATGGCAAGATGACAAAGGTAAAACCGTTAATGGCGGAACTTGCCTAAATGTTGGTTGTATCCCTTCCAAGGCACTATTAGACAGCTCCCATCGTTATCATGATGCCCATGAAGGTTTTGAAAAACATGGTATCACGACTGGCAAACTAAAAATTGATGTGCCAGCAATGCTTGAGCGTAAAAATAAAGTGGTTGCGCAAATGGCGGGCGGTGTTTCTGGCTTGTTTAAAGCAAATAAAGTCACGTCGATTGGTGGTAAAGGTAAATTGTTGGCAGGTAAAAAAGTTGAAGTGACTGATGCCGATGGCAAAGTAACTGTTTATGAAGCCGGCAATGTTATTTTGGCTTCAGGTTCTGTACCCATTAATATCCCAGTTGCACCTGTTAATCCAGAAGACAACGATATCATTGTTGATTCTACTGGCGCACTTGAGTTTACTGAAATACCTAAAAAATTAGGTGTTATTGGTGCAGGTGTTATTGGTTTGGAATTGGGTAGTGTTTGGAGTCGCTTAGGTTCTGAAGTTGTTTGCCTTGAAGCAATGGACGATTTCTTAGGTATGATGGATAAGCAAATTGCGAAAGAATCAGAAAAAATCTTCCGCAAACAAGGTTTGGATATTCGTTTAAGCTGCCGTGTAACGGGTTCGAAGATCAAAGGCAAAAAAGTTGAAGTTACTTACACTGATAAAGACGGTAATGAGCAAAAAGAAACGTTTGATAAGTTAATTGTTTGCGTAGGTCGTCGTCCTTACACTGAAGGCCTATTAGCCGAAGATAGTGGCGTTAATATTGATGAGCGTGGTTCTATTTTTGTTGATGAGAATTGCGCAACCAATGTTGCTGGTGTTTGGGCAGTAGGTGATATCGTTCGTGGACCAATGTTGGCTCACAAGGCGTCTGAAGAAGGTGTTATTGTTGCGGAAAGAATCGCTGGTGAAAAAGCGATGATGAACTATGATGTTATTCCTAACGTTATTTATACTCACCCTGAAGTTGCTTCTGTTGGTCAAACAGAAGAGCAAGTTAAAGCGTCAGGTGAAGAGTACAATGTAGGCACCTTCCCATTTTTGGCTGTTGGTCGTGCCGTTGCTGCTGATGAGCAGGACGGTATGGTAAAAATTATTGCTCATGCAAAAACAGATCGTATTTTAGGTTGCCATATTGTGGGCCCAAGTGCATCTGACTTGACGCAGCAAATTGCGATTGCGATGGAGTTTGGTTCAACAGCAGAAGATATCGGTATGACAGTATTCGGTCATCCGACATTCTCTGAAGCAGTAAAAGAAGCGGCATTAGCGGCCAATGGTCATGCTATCCATATGCCAAATCGTAAAAAAAGAAAATAAATAGTATTTAATGAAACCGTTTTGTTTATTAAAGCGGTTTTATTATTTTTTTGGTGCAAGTTAACATTTGTATTTATAAATGAAAGCTTGCTTCTTTAAAACACGTTTCTAATATGTATTGTATTTTTTAGGAACAAAATTAGCGGAAATTATTATGAATTTGCACGAGTATCAGGCTAAACAATTGTTTGCCGAATACGATTTGCCTGTATCTAAAGGCGTTGCTGCCGCAACTGCAGAAGAGGCAGTGGCTGCTGCTGATACTATTGGTGGTGATAAGTGGGTTGTTAAAGCTCAGGTTCACGCCGGCGGTCGCGGTAAAGCAGGTGGCGTTAAATTGGTTGACTCTAAAGATGAAATCAAAGCGTTTGCTGAAAACTGGTTAGGTAAAAACTTAGTTACTTACCAAACAGATGAGAATGGCCAACCTGTTAGTCGTATTTTGGTTGAATCATGCACTGATATTGCTCAAGAGCTTTACTTAGGTGCCGTTGTTGATCGTGCGACTCGTAGTATCGTATTCATGGCATCTACTGAAGGCGGTGTTGAAATCGAAACTGTTGCAGAAGAGACGCCAGAGAAAATTTTAAAAGCAATCATTGATCCTTTGGTTGGTCCTCAGCCTTATCAGGGTCGTGAGCTTGCATTTAAATTAGGTTTGAACCCTGCCCAAGTTAAGCAATTCACCAAAATCTTTTTAGGTTTGGCGAAAATGTTTGAAGATTTTGATTTTGCTTTATTAGAAATCAATCCGCTTGTTATTACTGAAGAAGGTAACCTTCACTGTTTAGACGGTAAAATCAATATCGATAGTAATGCGCTTTACCGACAACCTAAAATTCGTGAAATGCATGATCCTTCGCAAGAAGATGAGCGTGAAGCACATGCGGCGTCTTTTGAATTGAACTATGTTGCGCTTGATGGAAACGTTGGCTGCATGGTGAATGGTGCGGGCCTTGCAATGGGCACTATGGATATCGTTAACCTGCACGGTGGTAAGCCAGCGAACTTCCTTGACGTAGGTGGTGGCGCAACTAAAGAGCGTGTTATCGAAGCATTTAAACTGATTTTATCTGATGATAGCGTTAAAGCAGTGCTAGTTAATATTTTCGGTGGAATTGTCCGTTGTGACATGATTGCTGAAGGTATTATTGGTGCAGTTGAAGAAGTCGGTGTTCAAGTTCCTGTTGTTGTACGTTTAGAAGGTACTAATGCAGAAGCCGGTAAAAAATTACTGGATGCAAGTTCATTGAACTTAGTGGGCGCAACATCATTAACAGATGCAGCAGAAAAAGTTGTTGCTGCTGCGGAGGGCAAATAATGTCTATTTTGATCGATAAAAATACTAAAGTTATTTGTCAGGGTTTTACTGGCTCGAATGGTACTTTCCATTCTGAACAAGCCATTGAATATGGTACACAAATGGTCGGTGGTGTTACGCCAGGTAAAGGTGGTAGCACTCATCTTGGCCTACCTGTATTCAATACCGTTAAAGAAGCAGTAGAAGCAACGGGCGCAACAGCAACCGTTATCTATGTTCCAGCGCCATTCTGTAAAGATTCAATTATTGAAGCCGCAGATGCAGGTCTTGAGTTAATCATCACTATTACTGAAGG
>JBOEHG010000078.1:0-35088 GCA_050633825.1 Cellvibrionaceae bacterium
CTCTATCCAGCTGAGCTACGAGCGCGAAGAGGCGCGTATGTTAGAGATTCACTCGCGTAGCGTCAAGTGGATTTTGTTAATTAAATGCGAACTCTAATAAAAAAGCCCGGCATTGCCGGGCTTTCAGGTTAGTTTGTCACTATAGGTCAGTCTACATAGACAGGGCCAACGCCTGCACTCCAAAGAATAACTGCCCCAACGCGTACAAGCACCATCATTACTAAACCAATGGTAACCACCGAACTTGCAAACATAAACGCTTGCTCTTTCGAAATATTCATTAGAATGGGTATACCTTCATAAATAAGGTAGACCGCGTAGGCACCCGCTATTAGCGTTACAGCCGCATTTAACCAAAGATCGGGGTAGATACCAAAAATGCCTGCTAAAAAGACGGGAGTGGTCACGTAAACAGCTAGCGCAGTACCTTCATAGTGACGACGCTCTTCTGAATCACGAACACCATAGGTCTTGGCCATCCAATTAATAAATTCACCAAGGGCAAACACGCCGAATAATAGAGCAAAGTAAGTCAGGCCGCACAACTCCAACGCGCTTAACACTGTCAGCTTAATAGGATCACCACTGCCAAAGCTCCAACCCACCTGTGTGACTCCGATAAAGAAGGAGATCGTTGGGATTAATGCTAATAATGGCACATGGCTTAGGAAGACCTGCCTAAAGGAGTGTTTTTCGTTGCGAATTGCTTTCCATTCACTATCTGGGTGCAGCATGATACCCAATGTATGCTCAAGCATGTGTTACCTCTCTCGTCATTTATTATTGTTTGGTTAAAGGGTTTTACATCGTTTATATAATACGTACCTATTAAAAGGTACTTTAGATCACACAAATAGTATTAATGACAATAGGGATTCTCACCAATAAATATTCGAAATAAAAAGAGTTTTTTATACAATATAAGGGTATAACCCATTCAGAGCAGTTTTATGTGGGTTACAATCGCCCGCTATTGATTTGCTGACCCATTAGGTAGGGCCCAACCACACCATGAACCTTTCGACAAAGACTCTTGCCTTATTGGGCCTTGCAATGACAAACCTATTTTGGGCAACGAACGCCGTATTAGCGCGCTTTGTTGTTGAAGATATCCCCCCTTTCACCTTGGTTTTTGGTCGTTGGCTGCTGGCTTTCTTGCTATTACTTCCTTTTACTTATCGAGATATATATGGAAATTTCGCTGAAATTCGCCGATGTTGGGCGGTCATTATTGTTTTAGGGCTATTGGGTATTACTATTTATAATTCCATTTTATATTTGGCCGCTCATTCAACAACTGCGGTTAATATCACCTTAGTCAGTTCGACCCTGCCTTTAATTACTCTGGTGGCCAGCGTTTTAATGTTGAAGCAAAAGACCAGCAAGTGGCAGATGCTGGGGATAGCAGCATCCTTTACTGGGGTTGCTTTTATCATCAGCAGAGGAGATTTTGATCAGTTATTACAGCTGAATTTAAATATAGGGGATGTATTAATTTTTGGTATTGCTTGTTGCTGGTCGATTTATTCCGTTATTTTAAAAAAGTATCCGATTAAATTACCCCCAGCCACATTACTGACTGTGTTGATTACAGCAGGTTTACCAGTACTGGCTGTGCTTTTTACGACAGAACAGATTTTACTAGCTGACTATGCCAAACCTGCCTTGAATGATTTGCCAATTTTTATCTATATTGCGATATTCCCTTCCATACTAGCTTATCTGTTTTGGACCTACGGGGTAAAAACGGTTGGCCCGAATATCGCGGCTTTATCGTGCTACTTAATGCCTCTTTTAACTGCATTGATTGCCGTACCATTACTAGGCGAGCAGCTTTATCAACACCATATTATTGGTGGCATATTAATATTGATCGGCTTGTATTTTGGCAGCGTGTTTAAACAGAAAAGCGCTTAAAACACTTATCATGGAATAGGACAGGAGGTATTTACTTAACCACTTTTAAGCTTGGGCGACTTGAAGAACTTTTACTTTCTTTCAGCTTTTTGGGCGGCGGCGGGTTTTCTGGTTCGGGCTCTGGCTCAAAAATCATCCCCTGCTGATTCTCTTTTGCATAAATACCCATTACAGCACTACAAGGCACGAAAATTTCTGTGGGGACACCACCAAATCTTGCACGAAAGAAGAGTCGGTCATCATCCATATCGAAATCGACGACTGCTGAAGGCGATATATTCAGCACAACTTGACCGTCTGGGTTGACGTAATCTTGAGGAACAAGGACATCATCGGCCAGTGCATTAACCAATATATAAGGCGTACACTGATTATCAACGATCCATTCGTAAAGTGCGCGAATAAGATAAGGTCGACTTGACGTCATTGACATAATTAGTTTTCCAACCAATTGCTGTAATCAGTAAAGTATAGCGGATGATCCGCTATACACTGTTTTTATTTTTACTGTGAGCCCGAGCTAGGCACGCATCTCTTTTTCGTGTTCAGTTAAGCTTTCCAAAAAAGAGTCTCGACTGAAGATTCTCTGCATATAATCCAACAAAGGTTTACTTTGTCGAGTCGCTGGAATCGTAATACCAAACTCTTCAAGGCGCCACAACATTGGTCCTAGGCAGCAATCCACTAATGTGAATTCATCGCTCATAAAGAAAGGCTTTTCAGAAAAGATAGGCGCAATGGTTAATAAACCATCCTTTAGCTCTTTTGCCGCTTTTGCTGCTGTCTCTTTATTTTTACTGGCTACAATAGCATCAACCAGAGGAGACCAATCTTTTTCGATACGGTACATCCACAAACGACTTTGAGCACGTGCTACTGGGTACACAGGTAAGAGTGGCGGATGCGGAAAACGCTCATCCAGATACTCCATCATAACCTTGGACTCATAGAGAACAAGATCACGATCCAATAAAGCAGGTAGTGTATTATATGGTGTCAGTTCAGACACTTCTTCAGGCATATCGCCCGGATCAACATCAACAAGGTCAACAGTGACCCCCTTTTCTGCCAGAACAATTCTGACGCGATGGCTGTAATGATCACGGCCATCAGAAAAATATGTCATTGATGAGCGTTTGGTAACAACACCCATTGATTCACCTCGGTATTTGATTTTAGATGTAATAATAGAAAACGGGCAGCGCTAAATAACGCTGCCCGCCGGGTATTTTAACATAAAACCTTTGCTGACTGATGGACCAATTGGCATTTAGTCACAAGGATTGTTGATTATTAGTGAATTCCTTTCCAATATTCGCGATTTAACAGGATAGTAAATACTAGTAAGACCAATAGGAACAAAATAACGAATACACCGGTACGACGACGGTCATCAGCAGTCGGGTCACCGACATACTCAAGAAAATTGACCAAATCGTATACGGCTTGGTCATATTGCTCAGTATCCATTGAGCCTTTGACACTCCCTTCAATTAGGCCACCACAGCTCTCATTCATTTTGGGTTCGCCTAATTCATTGCGAACAACATCACCATGACTGTCTAATTTAGGGCCAGGGCCACACTTTAATAGGCCTTGTAACTCAAGCATTGCATGGGGCATACCGACGTTAGCAAAAACGCGATTATTCACACCAAGTGGACGTGAATCATCTTGATAAAAGTTACGCAAGTAGGTGTATATCCATGCTGGCTGGCGCGCTCTAGCAACCAAAGTTAAATCCGGTGGTGTTGCACCAAACCACGCCTTGGATTCATCAGGCGCCATAGAAATGGACATCAAGTCTCCGATTTTTTGATCTGAAAAAACTAGGTTTTCCATCATCATATCGTGAGGAATACCGAGATCATCAGCAACACGCTCATAACGAGAGAACTTTGCCGAGTGACAACCCATACAGTAGTTCATAAACCACTTCGCACCACGCTGAAGTGATTCTTTGTCTTTAGTATCTGCCTTAAATTCATCACAAGGAATTGAACCACAGTCAAAAGCACCGCCGGCAGCAACCGCTTTAATGGGTGCGACGGTCATCACGATGAAGAACAATAGACCAAGCAACACTAAACCACCGGGCAAGCCTTTCATTTTGACACGTTCAGGCTCTGGTGAAACAGAATCTTTTGAGGTTAACCATGGTGTTAAAGCAACTAAGACTGCCAAGGCCAAACCAAAAATACGAACAAATATTGCGACCTCCTTATCAAGCAAGGACAATGAAATTTTAGCCAAACCTAGTGCCAGTACGATACAAATAATCCAATTCAGTACCGACTTCACTTTAGGGCTATCAGGGTTTGTCCAGATAGGCATGGTGATAAAGAAAACAAAATAGAACAATGTACCTACTTGAGACAATAGCGTTCTGCCATCCGTTGGTGCTTTCACCCCCAAGTAACCTAAAATCACAAAAATGGCTGCAAAAAGCAATAACATGATTTTTGGCATCCAGCCTTTATAGCGGATTGACTTAACCGGACTCTTATCCAACCACGGCAAGAAGAAGAGCGCTACAATCGCACCGATCATTGCTAAAAAGCCGAGGAATTTAGCTGTAAAGACACCACCAAGATCAATGGTCACCGCTCTCAAGATTGCGTAGAAAGGCGTGAAGTACCATACGGGTGCAATATGCTCTGGCGTTTTCAGGTTATTCGCTTCCTCAAAGTTTGCATACTCAAGGAAGAAACCACCCATCTCTGGGAAGTAGAAAATAACACCACTGAAAGCAATCAAGAACGCCGAGATACCCACAAGGTCATGTACTGAGTAATAAGGGTGGAAAGGAATACCATCAACAGGCTTACCGTCAGGCCCTTTGTTTTTCTTAATCTCAACGCCGTCAGGGTTATTAGAACCCACTTCATGTAAAGCAAGAATGTGCATTACGACCAGGCCAAGCAAGACAATAGGCAAAGCGACAATATGTAATGCATAAAAGCGGTTAAGAGTGATTTCAGAAATCAGGTAATCACCACGAATCCACTGAACAAGATCTTCACCTACATAAGGGATAGCACCAAATAGTGATACGATAACCTGAGCACCCCAATAAGACATTTGTCCCCAAGGTAAGACATAACCCAGGAATGCTTCTGCCATTAATACGAGATAGATCACCATCCCAAAGATCCATACCAACTCACGGGGCGCTTTATAAGAGCCATAGAGCAAACCACGGAACATATGAAGATAAACAGCGATAAAAAAGAAAGAGGCACCCACTGCGTGCATCAAACGAATGATGTCACAGTAAGCAACATCACGCATACAATACTCAACCGATGCGAATGCTTCTTCAGCAGTGGGGACATAGATCATGACCAACCAAATGCCTGTAAGCAACTGATTGACTAGTACAAGTAGCGAGAATACGCCAAAAAAGTACCAGAAGTTAAAATTCTTGGGCGCGTAGTAGTTACCCATATGGGTATCCCAAGCACGCTGCACGGGTAAACGCTCATCAACCCAGCCCCATAAACCTGCTAGCCAGTTATTCATTATGCGCTCTCCCCATCAACACCAATAACAACGACCGTATCACTTTCATAAGAATGTGGCGGCACTTCAAGATTTAACGGTGCAGGAACAGATTTGTATACTCGCCCTGCAAGATCAAATTTAGAGCCATGACAAGGACAAAAGAAACCGCCTTGCCATAAGTCACCACCTAAGTCTTTCGCACCCACATCTGGACGGAACTGAGGTGCACAACCCAAGTGCGTACACACACCCAACATAATCATAAACTCAGGCTTTACTGAGCGTGTTTCGTTTTGAGCATAATTAGGTTGTTGTGTATTAGCAGAATCCGGATCACTGACTTGATCATCAACTTTCTTTAGACCTTCAAGAGCTTCGTCGGTGCGACGAATAATATAGACGGGCTTACCTCGCCACTCCTCTGTCACCATTTGCCCTGGTTGAATCTTGGCAAGGTTGACCTTAATTGGCGCGCCTGCAGCTTTTGCTTTAGCACTGGGGTTCCAAGAACCAATAAAGGGGACTGCCACACCTACAGCACCTGCCGCACCAACCACGGATGTAGCTGCGGTTAAAAAACGACGTCGGCCTTCGTTAACTACTTCGCCATCACTCATGACGTTATTCTCCCATCACCTGAAATTTTAGCTTTTGAACAGCTTGCATAAGCCTTTTATTTAATAAGCGTACTCTTATCATTATTCTAGATTGCTTATTATTGAAAAATCGGCACATCTTAATGAAATTACCCTACACTGACAAGGGTAGTTGTGTTTCACGGACTATGCGATACAAATATGATTAATTTAAGATCAATTTTAAGTCGTTAAGGTAATATTAGTCGATTTTGCAGCAAAAGTTTGAATCTATTGTTATTGCCTTTATTTTAGCGAGCAAATTAGCTTAATAGTCTGTAAAGATAATTGAAAAGCCAGAATACACTACACCCATCTGGGCGCTCAAAAATTGCTTGAGCATGATTGATGATGTGAATGCCAGCTGTGTTGTATCAAGGGGTAAATACTCTTCTGCATTTTTTCAGCTTCTGCTCTTGCTCACGCTCATTAGTTACCCCGTCTCGGCACTCAAAAATTGCTCCTGCATTTTTGATGTACCCTCCGTCCCTGGAAGGCAACGCTTCCGCTCCTGCTCACGCTCATTACCTACATCCATGTAGGCAAAAAAAATGCTCAGATGGAAACCATTCTGAGCATTTTTGAAACATTCGATAAAATCGATTAACGTTTTGAGAATTGCGGCTTCTTACGTGCTTTACGTAGACCGACTTTCTTACGTTCAACTTCACGCGCGTCACGAGTAACATAACCGGCTGCACGTAGTGGCTGACGATTAGCTTCATCATATTGCATCAAGGCACGTGTTAAACCATGACGAATAGCTCCCGCTTGACCGAAACTACCACCACCTTTAACGGTTGCTTTAATGTCGAACTGTTCTGTTGACTCTAATAACTCAAGAGGCTGACGAACAATCATTCGTGCAACTTCACGACCAAAATACTCATCAAGAGGACGACCGTTAATTGTAATTGCACCTGACCCTTTGGTCATAAATACTCGTGCCGTCGAGGTTTTACGACGACCTGTACCATAATATTGTGTTGCTGACATGAATTAGCTCCCGATTAGAGTGTCAGTTCTTGTGGTTGCTGAGCAGTATGGGGGTGCTCAGTACCAGCATAAACTTTTAGTTTTTTAAACATCGCACGACCAAGAGGGCCTTTAGGCAACATGCCTCTAACCGCGCTTTGAATCGTACGCTCAGGTGCTTTATCAATCAGCTTTTCGAAACTGATGGACTTCAACCCGCCCGGGTAGCCAGTGTGGCTGTGGTATATCTTGTCTTTCGCTTTATTGCCCGTAACACGAACTTTTTCAGCGTTAACAACGACAATAAAGTCGCCAGTATCGACATGGGGGGTGTACTCAGGTTTATGCTTACCGCGCAAACGGGTGGCAATTTCTGCAGCCATACGGCCCAGTGTTTTGCCCTCAGCATCAATTAAATACCAGTCCCGCTTTACGGTCTCTGGCTTGGCACTAATAGTCTTCATGTTGTAATTGCCTATGAGGTTTCAAATACGGGATACAAAAGGTATCCCAAAAAAAGGAGGGCGGATTTTATATGATAAAATAAAATAACACAAGCCTGATTTTTAAGCGAATCAACACACTTATAATGCTAACTTTTATTACTGAGCTATCTTTAATTGCTTTTTCAAAGCTTCGACCCACTCAACGATTAGCGGGCTCCAACGCCATGATTGCGCTTTTTCAACTGAGCGTACTGACATACGCTCCGCCAGGGCATCATCTTCAGCAAGCGTATCCATATACTGGGCAATTTCGGTAGTAATATGATCAACACTAACAGGTTCAACCAAGTAACCTGTTTCTCCATGATCAACTAGCAATTGAGGGCCACCCCAATCTAAACAAATGGCAGGCAAACCCAAAGTCATCGATTCTTGCACGACAATACCGTTGGCATCTTCCATACTCGGCAACACAAAGCCACGGTAATCATTCATGGATTTAATCAGATCCGCATGATCCACATACCAACCCAAGAAATTCACGCGATCAGAGACACCCAGCTCTTCAGCTAAGAGCTTACATTTTTCAAGTTCTGGCCCCTGTCCAACAATATCTAAAACAATCGGTGTTTTTGTTTTTGGTAAACTACGAATAATCAGCGCCGTTCCCTTATGAAAAACAAGACGACCAAAATGGATAAATTTATAATTATTACCACTATGAACAACACGTTCACGCTGAAGCAGCTCATCTTTGATACCACAATCAAGAGAATCGATCATAATATTTTCAGGGCAACCTGCGGCCAGTAGTGAAGATGTGGTTCTCTCGCCACCGGCACATAAAATAGCGTCCGCTTTGGTAATACCTTTAAAGAACAAGCGATTAACTCTTTGTAATGGTAAATGCAGCAAACGCCTAAACTTAATCACAAACTTTTCATGGTGCTGAAAAATAGGCGGATAATAAATATTGCCATTAATAGGACCAAAGCAGTTTTTATAAATGGAAGAAACAGTACGGGGGATAACAGGAGAATTCGGTTCCGTTTGCCAGACAATCACATCCTTAGAATTTTCTTTCCCCAATTCGACTGCTAAGGCCTCTGCTTTTTTTACGACATTGCGGCTAAATATCCAATTCAAAAATATACCCGTCAACTTACTTTTTGCCAACAACTTATCAAGCCATGTATCTTCTATATAGTAAACATTATCCAACTTTAATCGATCACTCAACTCACCTTTATTTCGTTCATGAGTTATCTGGATAGTATTCGGGTATGCCTTTTTACATTCTGTAAAAATATTGAGTGCCTTCATGGCTTCACCACCCATTTGTTCAGACACATTCGGTGCAGCAAGAATAATTAGTGTATTATCAGAATCCATAAAAACCTCAATTTAATAACAACCCGTTATCATTAAAAAACCCCTGCTTTATACAGAGGTTTCTATTATTTACATTAAATATTGCGAAATAAAGTTAAAAGCTAACTTCTACCGTAGACATCTTCCAGCCTGACAATATCATCTTCACCCAAGTAAGAGCCAGACTGAACCTCAATAATTTCTAAAGGAAACTTGCCTGGGTTAGCTAGCTGATGAGTTTCCCCTAAAGGAATATAGGTCGACTGATTTTCACTGAGCAACATTGTTTTATCACCACAGCGAACCTGAGCGGTCCCCTGAACAACAATCCAATGTTCTGCACGGTGATGATGCATTTGCAATGACAATTGCGCACCCGGGTTAACAACAATACGTTTTACCTGAAAACGCTCTCCAAAATCAATCGAATCATAGTAACCCCATGGACGATAGACTTTTCGATGCAAGCTGCTCTCACTTCGGTTGTCTTTTTTCAGCTGACCAACAATTGATTTTACATCTTGCACGTGATCTTTGTGAGACACCATAATAGCATCATCAGTCTCTACGACTACGGTATGCTCAAGACCAATTGTTGCAATCAATTTATGTTCAGATTGTATATAACAATCTTTGGTATCTTTGGTAAGCACATCACCTTTAGCTACGTTACCGTCAGCATCCTTTTCAGACACTTCCCATAAGGCCGACCATGAACCAACATCACTCCACTCTGCGTCTAATGGAACCATAACGGCGTCTTGTGTTTTTTCCATCACTGCATAATCGATAGAATCATCAGGACACAGTTTAAATGCTTCAGCATCAAGGCGCGTGAAATCCAAGTCTTTAGATTCGCCAGCAATAGCATTACGACAAGCAGCGACCATTTCAGAATTAAATTTCTCTAACTCTTCTAAATAACGGGATGCTTTAAACATAAACATACCGCTATTCCATAAATAATTGCCCGATGCAAGGTAGGACTCTGCTGTTGCTTTATCCGGCTTTTCAACAAAGGCATCAACACCGTGCACATCTTTATCTATCAGTACACCGGCTTTAACATACCCGTAACCCGTTTCTGCTGCTGTTGGCACAATACCAAAAGTAACCAGCTTACCCTGCTCCGCTTGCTCTTTAGCAACAGCAACTGCTTTTTCAAATTCAGGAATATTTTTGATTACATGATCCGCCGGCAAGACCAACAATGTTGCTTCCGGCTGAGACAATGCGGCCAAAGCAATTGCTGGCGCAGTATTGCGCCCAAAGGGCTCTAAAATAATATCACTGGATTGCACATCAATTGCGCGCAACTGTTCGGCCACCATAAAGCGATGTTCTTCGTTACAAACAATTAGAGGTGAATCAATCTCCACCTTTTCAGAGTCAAAAGCCAACAAACGGCTTACCGTCTCTTGCAACATGGTCTGCTCTGAAGTTAACGGTAAAAACTGCTTGGGGTATAACGATCGTGAATATGGCCATAAACGCGTACCCGATCCACCCGACAAAATAACCGGCATAACCATAATGATAGTCCTTATTGAGATTTCATATTATTGATAAATGTATCCAAACCTTTTGACCAATGCGGTAAAGGAGCACCCATAAATTTTTCTAACTTTTCCGTTGCTAAAACAGAATATGCTGGACGTGGCGCAGGCGTAGGATACTGTGATGAAGGAATAGCTGAAAGCGCTGGCTGTTTTTCTAAAACCCCCAATGCAAAAGCCTTCTCAAAAATAGCTTTGGCAAAATCATACCAGCTAGTTTCACCTTCGCTGCTGCAGTGATAAATACCCCAAGGTAAAGTCTGATCATTTTCATAGGCGGTAACAAACGATTCTATCGCCGTAACAATATCGCCAACATAACTGGGGCGCCCAACTTGATCCTCAACTACGCTGAGCTGGTCACGGTCTGCACCTAGCCTTAACATTGTTTTAACAAAGTTATTTCCTTGTTCACCAAAGACCCAGCTCGTTCGTAAAATAATGTATTGATCCATACGGTCTTGAATGGCTTTTTCACCGGCTAATTTCGTTTCACCATAAATACCCAGAGGCTTTACTGAATCATTTTCCTGATACGGGGATGTGGCCGTACCATCAAACACATAGTCAGTGGAAATATGTAGCAAAGGAATAGCAAGCCCAGCACACGAACCTGCCATCGCAGCCACACTCTGGTGATTAACCAAGTCGGCCAAGTCTTTTTCTTTCTCCGCATTATCAACAGCGGTATAAGCACAGGCGTTGATCACTAGATCTGGCTTAAGCGATTTTACCTGTTGAGCAACCGCGTCAGGTTGAGAAAAATCAACATCATTACGGGTCAATGAAATTACAACATAACCAGCCTGTGTCAGAGCTTCCGCACAATCAGTACCAACCTGACCAGCCGCTCCGAATAAAGCGATTTTCATTTTCTCTGACATTAATTTTGCTCACGTAATTGTTTTAGTGTTGACGCCTCTTGATCTTTTCCCGACAACTGTGGGTTATCTAGCGGCCAATCAATACCCACATCCGGGTCACTCCAAAGTAAACTACCTTCATCACTAGGATCGTAATAGTCAGTGCACTTGTATTCAAAGTCCGCTGTTTCAGACAACACTAAAAAACCATGCGCATAACCGGGTGGCACCCAAAACTGCCGCTTGTTTTGTTCACTTAAGATAACACCTTCATACTGACCATAGGTCGCCGACTCAGGATTAATATCGACTGCCACATCAAAGACTTCACCACTAACAACGCGCACTAATTTGCCTTGCGGCTTTGTCTTTTGGAAATGCAAGCCGCGAAGAACACCTTTAGCCGATCGCGAATGATTATCCTGAACAAACTCTAATTCTATTCCTGCTAGATCTCGATAACGTTCCTTTTGAAAGGTTTCAAGAAAAAAGCCACGCTCATCACCAAACACTTTAGGCTCAATAATAACGACGCCGGGTAGCTTTGTTTTAATTACGTTCATATCAATTTAAAACTCAAGTATATCCAATAAATATTTTCCATAACCGCTTTTAACCAACGGTTTAGCCAATTCACGCACCTGATCTTCAGTGATCCAGCCCATACGCCAAGAAACCTCTTCAGGGCAAGCGACTTTTAAACCCTGGCGATGCTCTAAAATTTGAACAAATTGGCCCGCTTCCATTAGTGAATCATGAGTTCCTGTATCCAACCAAGCATTTCCCCGACCCATCATCTCAACGGATAGATTGCCTTTTTCTAAATACACACGATTGACGTCAGTAATTTCTAACTCACCTCGAGGAGACGGTTTAATAGATTTTGCAATATCAACGACTTGATTATCATAGAAATAAAGGCCCGTGACAGCATAACGCGACTTAGGCTTCTCTGGTTTTTCTTCAATACTGATCGCTTTACCGTTATCGTCAAATTCGACAACACCAAAACGCTCAGGGTCTGTCACAGGATAAGCAAAGACAGTCCCACCTTGTTCTTGTGCTGCGGCTCGCTGTAACGACTGACTTAAACCGTGGCCAAAAAATAAGTTATCACCCAATACCAAAGCACAAGAATCACCATCAATAAACTTTTCACCGATGATAAATGCTTGCGCAAGACCATCTGGAGAAGGTTGCACTTCATATGAAATAGAAATACCCCATTGCGCACCATCACCGAGCATACGCTCAAAACGATCAATATCTTCAGGGGTTGAAATAATCAACACATCTCGAATACCCGCCAACATTAACGTTGTTAAGGGATAATAAATCATAGGCTTATCGTAAACAGGCAATAACTGCTTACAAACACCCAGAGTAATAGGGTGCAGACGAGTGCCGGATCCTCCAGCCAATATAATACCTTTCATAGTAGACTCCTTTAGACTAATACTTACAGAACGCCTAAACGTTCACCTTGGTATGAGCCATCTAACACACGGCTCCACCAGTTTTCATTATTCAAATACCATTCCACTGTTTTGCGGATACCAGTTTCAAATGTTTCTTCAGGGACCCAACCCAACTCTTTCTGTATTTTTGACGCATCGATGGCATAACGCACATCGTGCCCAGGGCGATCAGCAACAAAAGTAATCAAGTCTTCATAAAGTGTAATTCCTTCAGGCTTTTCAGGTGCCAATTCATCCAAAATTGAACAAATTGTTTTAACAACTTCAATGTTACGGCGCTCATTATGACCACCGATATTATAAGTTTCACCTACCACACCCTCGGCAACCACTTTATAAAGAGCACGGGCATGATCTTCAACAAATAGCCAATCACGAATTTGGGAGCCATCGCCATAAATGGGAAGAGGCTTACCAGCCAAAGCATTGAGAATAATAAGCGGAATTAGCTTTTCAGGAAAATGGAAAGGTCCGTAGTTATTAGAACAATTCGTTACCAAGGTTGGCAGATTGTAGGTACGCTGCCAGGCTCTAACCAAATGGTCAGAAGATGCTTTACTAGCAGAATAAGGCGAACTGGGCTCATAGCTAGTCGTTTCTGTAAACAACCCTTCTGGACCAAGGTCTCCATACACTTCATCTGTTGATATATGGTGAAAGCGAAACCGCTCTTGGCTTTTTTCATCCAAGCCTGAAAAATAAGTACGTGTTTCTTCAAGTAAGTTATAAGTACCCACAACGTTTGTAGTAATAAACTCACCAGGCCCATCAATAGAGCGATCAACATGGGATTCAGCTGCCAAATGCATTACCGCATCGGGTTTGTATTGTTTAAAAATACGCGCAACCTCATTGCGATCGCAAATATCGACTTGCTCAAAAGAATAACGTTCGGAACTTTCAATAGCACTTAAAGATTCGAGATTACCGGCATAAGTTAACTTATCAACATTCACTACTGATGATTCCGTATTGTCGATAATATGCCTTATGACCGCAGACCCGATAAAACCGGCGCCACCTGTAACAAGAATTTTCATTAATTATTCCTTATACCGCGTTAATAAATGTCTTTCGAAAATAAAGTGAAAGGAGTTTTAACTAAAATTTTAATATCTAACCACAACGACCAATTGTTAATATAATCCATATCATATTCAGCTCGTTTATGCATTTTGTCATCGGTCTCGGTTTCACCACGACAGCCGTTAATTTGAGCTAAACCAGTGATTCCCGGCTTAATTCTGTGACGAGCAAGGTAACTGCCTATTTTTTCACGATAGTGATCATTGTGAGCAACCGCATGTGGCCGTGGACCAACTAAGGACATATTACCAAACAAAACATTAAATAATTGTGGCAATTCATCAATAGAGGTTCTGCGAATAAAGCCCCCTATAGGGGTAATTCTGGAATCAGTTTTCTTGGCTTGAGTAACAGTCCCTTTTTGCTCTTCATGCATATACATACTGCGAAACTTCCACACTTTAAATACATGCCCATCCCAGCCATGACGCTCCTGCTTAAAAATAATGGGGCCTGAGGATGTCAATTTAACGATGGCAGCAATGGTTAATAACAAAGGTGACAGCAGTAAAATTAATAGCGCGGCAACAACACGATCCATAATTTCTTTAAAGAAAATACCCGTTCGAGTTGACGTTAACGGGCTTTCATTTAAGCAAACAAGTGGCAAACCAGCCACCTCACGAACAGAATGGTTCAATAGCTGTAGCGCATAAATATCAGGCACCCAGATCAGGTCAACATTCAACTTAAGAAGCTCTTTGTGCAAGGTTTCAATTTTATTGGATTGCTCCAAAGGAACAGCAATATAGACACGGCGAATATCATACTCAAGTACGACTCGACTAATATCGTCCAAATCACCTAAGCAGGCGGTATGGTTCGGCGTCTCATCGTAGATTTGAAAGTCATAACACGACACAAAACCAACAACACGATCTGGCAGCCATTTATTATTGTTGATCTTAGCAGCCAAATGACAACCTAAACGACCATTGCCCACAACAACAGAGCGAATAATGGGAGAGAAACGATCGCGAACCAAGCCCACTGTATGCAACATAATGGCATACACAACCATTTGTAATATAAAACCTAACACGGCCCAGAGCAGAAAAACTTCACGAGAAAAAATAGTGGATGTTTTGGTAATAAACGCAAGAAACACCAACAACAGCAAAAACATTGCCCATGCGACGAACAGGCGAGACCAACCATCTCGCAATGAGCCTGAACGACGGTAAACCCCATGAACACCGTAAATAACCAGCAGCAGCAGTGATGTAATAACTGCGAGCAAGCGATAAGGCAGCTCGATCGAGCCTAGCTTGAGATAGGTCAACAGCAAAAGCAGGCCGGTAACTAAACCAACATCAACCAATAGCTGAAACCAATAGATCAACGACTCATGCTTTTTAAGCAAACGCCGACGACGACCCAACTGATTATAACCTTGAGACAACGCTTCCATAGTGTTTTAAATTACCTCAAGAACCCGAAATAACGACATAAAACAAACCGATCTCTTTGTAAAACAAAGGAGTTTTGCAATAGCCTTCCTGGAAAGTACGACGACAGTAGTATAGACAACAATAGTAAAAGTGGTGATTGCATATCAGCCGCAATAGATTAAACGAGAATTATATCCTACTTGGCCCAATAGCTGTATGTTAGCGTCAAAATTAAGACTATCAACCCCGAATCATAGCTAGAAGCTCATCGCGCTTAGCTTCCATTAGTGCTGTGTCGGCTCTGGACTCTACATTTAATCGAACAACAGGCTCAGTGTTGGACATTCTCACATTGAAGCGCCAGTCACTAAACTGCATTGAAAGACCATCAACATGCTCTGTTTCAATAGATTCATCCTGATAACGAGCTTCAATATCAGCCAATAACTGCTTAGGGTCGCTCACTTTGCTATTAATTTCGCCACTACAGGGAAAAGCACTCATACGATCATCCACAAGTTGAGACAATGTTTTACCACTGACACAAATAAGCTCAACAACTAAAAGCCAAGGGATCATACCGCTATCACAGTAGGCAAAATCACGAAAATAATGATGAGCGCTCATCTCACCACCGTAGATAGCATCCTCTAAACGCATACGCTCTTTAATAAAGGCGTGGCCCGTTTTACTTTGAATCGGCTTCCCGCCAGCAGCACTGACCAAGTCTTCAGTATTCCAAGTCAAACGAGGGTCGTGAACAATGGATGATCCTGGCGCTTTGGCTAAAAATGCTTCTGCCAGCATACCGACGAGATAGTAGCCTTCAATAAAGCGACCATTTTCATCAAAGAAAAAGCAACGATCAAAATCACCATCCCACGCGATACCTAAATCAGCCCCGCTCGCTTTAACAGCATCAATAGTAGCCGGACGATTATGCTCTTCTAAAGGGTTAGGAATACCATTAGGAAAACTGCCATCGGGTTGATGGTGAACTTTAACTAATTCAAAAGGTAAATGTTTCTCAAGCTCATCCATGGCCAAGCCTGCCCCACCATTACCGGGGTTGGAAACGATCTTAAGGGGTTTCAAATTAGCCGTATTAACATAACCGAGCAAGTGCTCAATATAAGCTGGCCGGCTATCTAAGTGGGTTACCTTACCTTTAGAAGTCACATCTGCAAAGCGGCCCTGCTCTGCTAACGCTTTAATATCAAACAAACCCGTGTCACCACTGATAGGTCTGGAGCCTTCGCGCACAAATTTCATCCCATTATAGTCCATGGGATTATGACTCGCAGTAACACAAATGCCCCCATCAACAGGGTTATTAAAGGTCGCAAAGTACACTTCTTCAGTGCCACATTGGCCGATATGCAGTACATCAGCACCACCATCTGTGATGCCATCAACCAAGGCATTAGTCAGACTTTCACTGGTGAGTCGGATATCGTGACCAACGACAACCGTTTTAGCCTCTAGATGTTGGACAAAAGCTCGCCCAATACGGTAGGCCACTTCTTCATTTAATTGCTCGGGAACCCGGCCACGAATATCATAAGCCTTAAAGCAAGTCAGCTCTGCCATCAATTAATCTTCCTGTTTTATTTGCTGTAGACATTTTCGTAGACGTAGTTCGTTGCTTCAACGAAACCCTCTACACTACCGCAATCAAAACGACGGCCTTTAAATTTATACGCCATCACACAACCATTCTTAGCCTGTGTTAATAATGCATCAGTCAGCTGGACTTCACCGTTTTTACCGGGTGCCGTTGATTCAATAATATCGAAAATATCAGGGGTTAAAATATAACGACCAATAATAGCCAAATTGCTGGGTGCATCTTCAGGTGCAGGCTTTTCAACCATATCTGTTACTTGAAACAAACCATCTTTAATTTTGTCGCCAGCAATCACACCAAATTTACTGATTTGGTCTTCAGGCACCTCTTGTATGGCAACAATACTGCAGCGGAACTGTTTAAACAGCTTCACCATTTGTAACAAGACACCATCTTCGCCTTTGTCTGTTAAGCAAAGATCGTCAGAAAGAACAACACCAAAAGCTTCGTCACCCATTAAACGACGCCCATTTAAAATGGCATCACCCAAACCCTTCATCGCCGTCTGACGAGTTAATGAGAACTGACCTTTTTCCATCACATTTCGGATACTGGCCAGATACTGTTCTTTACTGGTACCTGCAATCTCTCTTTCTAATTCATAACTCACATCAAAATGATCAGCAATGGCTCGTTTACCGCGCCCAGTTACAAAACCAACATCGGTTAAACCGGCTTCAAGACTTTCTTCAACACCATATTGAACCAAAGGCTTGTTAACAACAGGCAACATTTCTTTCGGCATGGACTTGGTAGCAGGTAAAAAGCGGGTTCCATAACCAGCAACGGGGAATAAACATTTCTTGATCATTGAATGGATCCTTAGATTCGATGGTCTTAAAAGTGTAACAATATCATAAACTTTATGTTAATTGTGTGACAATTGGTGCGGCGCAGCATAAAACACAGTGCTAGACATAGCTACACTAACCAGTAAAATACACCGCTTTTCGGCGGAAACCTGTGTTTTTGCCGCTTTCTCAATCAGAGCATAAGATTACATGACCTCATTTGAACCTAAAAGCAGCTACTCAAAAGAAGAGCTTCTATCCTGCGGCAAAGGCGATTTATTCGGCCCAGGCAATGCACAACTTCCAATGCCGAATATGCTAATGCTAGATCGTATTGCGCATATTTCAACAACGGGAGGCGAATATGGTAAAGGAGAGATTATCGCCGAACTCGATATTAACCCTGATCTATGGTTCTTTGACTGTCACTTTCCGGGAGACCCGGTTATGCCTGGCTGCCTAGGCCTAGATGCCATGTGGCAGCTTGTTGGCTTTTTCTTAGGCTGGAAAGGAAACCCCGGTAAAGGACGTGCGCTAGGCTCAGGGGAAGTCAAATTTACGGGTCAAATTCTGCCTTCAGCTAAACTGGTAACCTATCATATCAATTTGAAACGAGTCATTGAGCGCAAACTAATTATGGGCATCGCTGATGGTCGCGTATCTGTCGACGGCAAAGATATATACTTCGCCAAAGACTTGCGAGTAGGTTTATTTTCGAACACAAATAACTTCTAGAAGACCAACAATAATAGAAGCAACATATATCTGCCAAATCGAGCATCTCCAGCCACCTATCGATAAAAAGGTAAGTAGCACCGAACGTGCAGCAGGTATGTATAATAGAATGAAGAATTTTTCTGAGGTGTTTATATGAAGCGAGTTGTCGTCACTGGCATGGGAATCGTTTCCTGCTTAGGCAATGATAAAAACAGCGTATTAGAGGCTCTCCAGCAAGGAAAGTCAGGTATTAGCTTTCAAGAAGAGTACGCTGAAGTAGGGCTACGTAGCCATATTGCAGGTAGCGTCGATATTGACTTCAAAGACTATATTGACCGTAAAGTATTACGTTTTATGGGTGATGCAGCAGGCTTTGCCTACGTTTCTATGCAACAGGCCATAGAAGACGCGGGCTTAAGTGAAGACCAAGTCTCTAATGAGCGCACCGGTATCATTATGGGTTCAGGTGGCGCATCATCCAATAATCAAGTAGCTGCAGCGGATATCCTCCGTGAAAAAGGCGTGAAGCGTATTGGGCCCTATCGTGTGACTCAAACCATGGGAAGTACCGTTTCAGCTTGTCTAGCAACACCGTTTAAAATTAAAGGTGTTAACTATTCAATCTCTTCCGCATGCGCAACCAGCGCTCACTGCGTTGGCAATGCCATGGAACTTATCCAGCTAGGCAAACAAGATATTGTTTTTGCCGGTGGCGCCGAAGAAGAGCATTGGTCCATGACCTGCCTATTCGACGCTATGGGTGCATTATCAACAGGCTACAACGACACTCCTGACAAAGCCTCTCGCGCCTATGATGCTGCCCGAGATGGCTTTATCATTGCTGGGGGCGGTGGTTGCTTGGTATTAGAAGAGTATGAGCACGCTAAAGCCCGCGGTGCAAAAATTTATGCGGAACTTGTCGGCTACGGAGCAACATCTGACGGTTATGATATGGTTGCCCCCTCAGGCGAAGGAGCTGCTCGCTGCATGCGTCAAGCGATGCAAAATATTGAAGGCTCCATCGACTATATTAACGCTCACGGAACCAGCACCCCCGTTGGGGACATTGCGGAACTCAAAGCTATCAAGGAAGTCTTTGGTGATTCAATACCAACCATCAGCTCAACTAAATCTCTAACGGGTCACTCTCTAGGTGCAACTGGCGTTCAAGAAGCCATCTACTCATTATTGATGATGGAAAATCGCTTTATCGCTGCGTCTGCAAACATCGAAACATTGGATGATGCAGCAGAAGGCGTTCCTATTGCGTTAGAAAAACAAGAGAAAGAACTGAACCGAGTGCTATCAAACAGCTTCGGTTTTGGCGGGACCAATTCTTGTCTTGTCTTCGAAAAACTTTCTTAATTTCAGACTGTAATGATGAACAATTTCTATTTATTCTATTAGATAGAAATTGTTCCACTTCTGTAAAAAGCCATCGCCATAAGAAATCATTAGTATTCCTTAGCAATAAAAATCACTAGCGAACGAAAGCCAATAGCAATAACAAAATTAATAGCTATAGCTTTTTGCATACTTTACATTTCAACTAAAAACACGCCCTTTTTGCTTTTATTCAAATAATTATTACTATTTTACTCAAAATAGTTATACCCTTTTTGTTTTCAACTCGCTTACAAGCTAGAAAAACAGCACTTTAGTTTTGGCAAGTTACTTGCAAACATATGAAAGAAAATATTGAAAATAGATTGTTTATTGAGAAGTATCTATGCAAGCTACCGGGACTCAGGAAGAAAATAATTTCCGCCTAGAAAAAGATTTATTAGGCGCAGCAGCAATCCCCAAAGACGCCTACTATGGCATCCAAACATGGCGAGCCACACAAAACTTTAAGCTCACCGGTGTCCCACTCCACCACTTTCCTAAACTGGTCCGTGCACTGGCCATGGTTAAATTAGCGGCGGCAAAAGCCAATTACGACTTAGGTAATCTTCCTGAAAAAAAAGCCAAGGCTATTGAGAGCGCCTGCCATAACATTATCAATGATCAATACCATGATCAATTTATTGTCGACATGATTCAAGGGGGCGCTGGCACATCGACTAATATGAATGCCAATGAGGTGATTGCCAATCTTGGTTTGCAGTATTTAGGTGAACCTCTTGGGCATTACCAAGCACTGCACCCCAATAATGATGTCAACTTATCTCAATCCACCAATGATGCCTATCCAACCGCAGTGCGCTTGGCTATTCTCCTGAGTCATTCAGAATTAGTTGACGCATTACGCTCCTTAAAAGAATCCTTTGAGCGCAAAGCATTGGAATTTGCAGACATTATCAAAATGGGACGCACACAATTACAAGATGCCGTACCCATGACAGTAGGACAAGAGTTCGCGTCTTGGGCAACTACACTGGATGAAGACATTTTATTGATTACTGGTCTGTCAGATAAAATGTTAGAAATTAATTTAGGTGGCACAGCCATTGGCACTGGCATCAACAGTGACCCGCGCTATGGTAAACGCGCGATTGCCGAATTATCAATACTCAGTGGCTTTGCTTTTACTCAAGCAACCGATTTAGTCGAAGCCAGTTCAGATATGGGTGCCTTCGTTTTATTTTCCAGTATCTTAAAACGTTTAGCCATCAAGCTGTCTAAAATTTCCAATGACCTTCGCCTGTTAAGTATGGGCCCGCGAGCAGGGTTAAATGAAATTAATCTACCACCACAACAGCCGGGCAGCTCCATTATGCCAGGGAAAATTAATCCGGTTATTCCAGAAGCCATGAACCAAGTGGCTTACCAAATCATTGGTAATGATGTTGCCATGAGCATGGCCGCTGAATCGGGCCAATTGCAGTTAAATGCAATGGAGCCTTTAATTACTTATAACGCGTTAAATTCTATTCGTTTATTAAGCCGCGCCATGCACATGCTTGAAGATCGTTGCATTAATGGCATTACAGTGAATAGCGATCATTGTCGAGCCATGGTCGATAACAGCATCGGCATTATTACTGCATTGAACCCTTATATAGGTTATGAAAACTCTTCCCGTATCGCCAAGCAAGCATTGGCGGAAGATTGTAGTGTCATTGAGTTAATTGAGAAGGAAGGCTTACTCGATGCACAGACTTTGGCTGAGATTATGGAGCCTAAAAATATGATCGTTACTCAAGTTTAAAAAAAACACTGAATTGCTCACTCCTAGAGCGTTTTTGGGGAATCATTGATTCCCTTTTTTTATCAACACTTTTCCGTTTAACTTAAATTACTGTGCTTTTTCTTCAAACGCTTACTTAAAGCCGGCTGAGAAATACCTAACATTCGTGCAGCTAATGATTGATTATTATCGGCCCGTTTCATTGCCTCATCAATTAAATAATCATCCATTTCTGACAATGAAGGCAAAGCTAGATCTGGATGAAAACTGACAGAATTTTCAGGTATTTCTACTGGCCTTTGTAAGTCAGCATCTATGGTATTTCGAAAAACTTCCATCGATAATAATCGTGAACGATGACGGCTGACCGCATCATAAACCATTGCTTTAAATTCTCTTACATTTCCCGGAAAGCTATAATTACTTAAAAGCACAGGAAGCTCAGGAGGGTAGCTTGGTGATGGCTTATCAAGTTCAACTGATGCACTTTCAATAAAGCGATCTAACAAAAGAGGTACATCTTCTTTACGAGAACGTAGTGGTGGCAATTTAATACGATGGGTGCACAATCGATAATAGAGATCTTTTCGGAACTCGCCTTCTTGTAATCTATCTTCAAGGTTTTGGTGTGTCGCTGCAATAATACGGGCACGAGATCGTTTAGGAACATCACCTCCTAGAGGGTAATATTCACCTTCCTGTAACAAACGCAACAATTTTACTTGTGACTGCTTACTCAAGTCACCAATTTCATCGAGAAACAGTGTGCCATTAGTTGCCTTATCAATTAATCCTTTGCGTTCTTTTGCCGCACCAGTAAATGCCCCTTGCTCATGACCGAACAAGGTATCTGCGAACATATCATCATCCAGGCCCGCGACATTCACTGTCACCATATCGCCCTGCCGACCACTTGCTTCGTGACAAGCCTTCGCAATCAATTCCTTACCTGTACCACTTTCGCCAGTAATCAAAATCGGTTGTATGCTCGATGAAATCGATTCTATATAATGAAAAATAGCATTAACATTTTTATTTTTTGAAATAAACCCTTCAAAAATTTCTGGCTGATCGAGTTTGTCACTTAAAATACGTTGCTGAAGAGAACTATTTTGTCTCCGCATCTGTTGCATTAATACGGTACGTTTAACACCTTCCACAAGGCGCCCTTCTTCCGTCGTTTTGACAAAATAATCAAAGGCGCCAGCTTTAAGCGCAGAGACCGCAGCATCCGCATTATTTAAACCACTAATCACAATAACAGCCACTTCAGGATATTCTTCACTGATAAGAGGCAACAAATCTAAACCTGACATATAGGGCATTGTTAAATCGAGTAACACAACCCCAATATGATTATTGGCTAATATATCCATAACCTGACGGCCATCATCACAGGTTAATATATTATTCATATCACCTTTACGTTCAAGTAATAAGCGTAAGCTTCTTAAATAAGAGACCTCATCATCGACGAGAAGAATACTGAATTCTGGGTAGAGTGATTCATTCATAATGTTACTTCTTTTTTACACATTTAATTATCTTATTTTTATAGTCTAGCAATATTTATCAAGACACATTCAAAAAACAACCTCAGCAATTTTGCTAAGGCACCGGCAATTCCAAAGTGACTTCTGTGCCTTTTCCAATATCAGAAACAAACAGCAATTGCCCACCATAAGCTTTTGCTATACCCGCAGACACAGATAATCCTAAGCCCGTACCACCATGCTCACGCTTGGTTGTAAAGAAAGGGTCGGTTAATCGGGTAATATTATCTTTGGCAATACCGCAACCTTCATCAATAACACGCACAACTACTTTTTTATATTGGCGCTGATATTCGGTGACGACTTCAACCTTTTGACCTAAATTGGTCAGTGCCTGACATGCATTCAAAATCAGATTAATAATAATTTGTTCGATACGCTGGGCATTAATATGCACCGGAGGCAAATTCTGATCATAATTAACAATAAAATTATGAGTAGATTTACGAATACTGGTATCCACTAAGCGAATCGCTGTTTCAACAATGCTGTTAACATTAATCAACTCATCATTTTCAACCGCATCGTGGCGAGCAAAATCTTTTAAATCCTCAACAATGCGTTTTATACGCATAGCGCCTTCAGTCATCTCATCCATAACCATGGGCAATTCATCTCGTAAACGAGAGTATTTGAGTCCAGCCAAAGAAAAATCACCGTTATCATGATAATGCTTTTCTAAAATCGATTGTGAATCTCGCCAAGTATCATTTAATAACGGAAGATTTAACAGCAACAGGCCTGTTGGGTTATTAATTTCATGGGCAACACCGGAAACTAAAATACCCAGAGATGCCATTTTATCGGCTTGAATTAACTGTTGCTGATGGTCATGTAACTCTACTGTCCTTTTATCGACTTGAGATTGCAGCGTTCTATTCCACACCATAACACCGCCCGTAATCACAAATAGCAATATTGAAATTAGAACCGCCAATAAGCCGAATTTCTGCCAAGGCGACTCATTATCCTGCTCCAATATTCCTAGCCACTTATCATAAATTTCTTGTTGTCTGCCTGTATTTTTAAGAATAGCCAAGCCTTCGCTAAACTGAGCAACGAGTGATTCATTACCCTTAAGAACACCGTAACCGTAACGTTGAGAGGTAAATGGCTTACCCACCAAAGCCAAATTGGTTAAACCAAATTCTTTGCCAAGATATAGCCCAGGTAAATTAGCCACCAGCGCATAATCATGCTTGCCTGATGCCAACAAACGCAAAGCATCGACGTGAGCAGTCACGGGATAAATAATCGCACTCACCTGATTTTCTAATAAATACTCATGCATGATACTTTTGTTTTGTACCATGACTTCTTTATTATCCAGACCACTGAGCCCTTCCGGTTCAGGTGCACCTTTTCGAGCAAATACTGAATGATGGATAATTGCATGAGGAGAGCTAAAAGAATATTTTTTCTTGCGCTCTTCAGAAGCCACTATCCCCTGTAACACATCAATTTCACCGTTATTCAATGCACCAATCATCTCATCCCAGTCACCGAGGCGCATTTCAATCGTCATTCCCATGACATCGGCAATAGCTCGAGTCAGCTCAACGTTATAACCAACAGGATTGCCCTGTTCATCAAGGTATTCATAAGGAGGAAAATTATAATCGCCGCCGACAATGAGCGGCCGCTGAGGTGAAGACCATTGATCCGCCTGAACAGGTATTGCTGTTATTATTCCCGTTATTGAGAATAGGCAACATAGAAAAGACGTGATAATTAACTGCATTATTAATGGGCTCTGCTAACTAGCAAGGTAGTCTAAGTTTCTTAGCCTAATTTCTCAACGGAAATAGGCTAAATTATAACCAAGGGAATAGGAGTTTTATAAATATCCTGTACTCGATAATAGCAGTGCAATAAACTTTGCCTAGTCTTCCCGTTAACATTTTTACATTATTCTTTAAAAAGAGGTTTACTTTATGGGCTTGCATGAAAGAGCAGGACAGCCAACAACTGATTCGGACTTGGTTAATGTACCCCGATTGATCAGTAATTATTATGTGCAAACACCCCCAATGGATAAACTCGTCAGTTTTGGCACCTCAGGCCATAGGGGCTCATCCCTTAACGGTTCTTTTACAGAAACCCATATTGAAGCCATTTGCCAAGCCTTGGTTGAATACCGCCAAGAACACAATATTAATGGACCAGTTTATCTTGGCATCGATACCCATGCACTTTCTGAATGCGCCTTTATAACCAGTCTGGAAGTACTTGCCGCTAATGGTGTACTTGTCAAAATACAAGAAAACCGCGGCTACACGCCAACACCAGTGATTTCTCACGCGATATTGACCCACAACAAGAATCGTAGCGCCGAGCTAGCTGACGGTATTGTTATTACCCCTTCTCATAATCCACCCCAAGATGGCGGCTTTAAATATAACCCACCCAATGGCGGGCCTGCGGATACTGATATTACTTCCCGTATCCAAGATAGGGCCAATGAGATTATTCGCTCAGGCAACAAAGACGTCAAAAAAATACCTTTTACGGAAGCATGGAAATCTGAGCTTATCAATGAGTATGACTTTATAAAGCCCTATGTAGATGACCTTATCAATGTTATTGATATGCACGCGATCGCCAACTCAGGCCTTACTATTGGTGTTGACCCTCTAGGAGGTTCTGGCATCGCTTATTGGGATGTTATCGCCAAAACTTACGGTATCAACATTAAACTGGTCAATTCAAAAATAGACCCTACCTTTTCATTTATGACACTGGATAAAGACGGGAAGATCCGTATGGATTGCTCCAGCCCTTATGCAATGGCAGGCTTAATTAAATTAAAAGATGGCTTTGATATTGCCATAGGCAATGACCCCGATTACGATCGTCACGGTATCGTGACCAAATCATCGGGCTTGATGAACCCTAATCACTATTTATCGGTTGCAATCAACTATCTCTATACCCACAGGCCAGAATGGTCTGACTCTCTGATCATAGGAAAAACCTTAGTGTCATCTAGCATGATTGATCGTATTGCTGCTTCGTTAAATAAAACCTTAGCCGAAGTTCCTGTTGGTTTTAAGTGGTTTGTCGATGGTTTATATTCTGGTGAATTTGGTTTTGGTGGTGAAGAAAGCGCGGGCGCATCTTTTTTGCGTCGTGATGGAAGTGTCTGGTCAACGGATAAAGACGGTATTATTCTTGGTTTACTGGCTGCGGAAATTACTGCCGTGACCGGTAAAGATCCCGGCGAACATTACACAAAACTAACTCAACAATTCAGTTCACCTTTGTATCAACGTATTGACGCGCCCGCCACAGCAGAACAAAAAGCGCTTTTAAAAAACCTAAGTGCTGATGACGTAACAGCAAGCATGCTTGCTGGTGAAAACATCACAGACAAACTCACCCACGCACCTGGAAATAACGCTGCCATTGGCGGGTTAAAAGTGACAACAGAAAATGGCTGGTTTGCTGCCAGACCATCCGGAACAGAGGATATTTATAAAATATATGCAGAAAGTTTTAAAGGCCAAGAACACTTAGGAAAAATTATTCAAGAAGCGCAAAAAATTGTAGGAGATGTATTTACCTCAGCTGGCATTTAAATAATTAAACCGTATTAAAAAAAACAGGCTATTTTGATGCCTTAAGCAAAACCCAATCCAAGCAACGATGGGGCAGCAATCGTTTTAATATACTAAATAAATGTGCTGGAAAAGTAACAGGGTAACGCACTTTTGGTTTAGTGCTACTTAAGGCATGCTCTACTTTTTTTAGCACCGCTTCGGGAGGCAAGGTAAAAGGATCAACATTGCCCTCTTTACTCAAGCGCGCCATAACCTGTTGATAATAATCTTTATGTACACTGTTATCGATAATTTCTTTCTCGTTATACAGATTTTGCTCAAAAGCGATTTTTGCGTTTTTTCTAAAGTTACTGCTAATAGGGCCCGGTTCAATTAATGAAATAAAAATATTGGTATTGTTTAACTCCAAACGCAAAGTGTCAAACAGACCCTCCAAGGCAAATTTAGATGCGTTGTAAGCACCTCTCATAGGAAAAGCAATAATACCCAAAACTGAACTATTAATAATAATGCGCCCATAACCCTGTTGACGCATCACCGGCAAGAGTAAGTTATTAAGTTGGTGCCAACCAAAAACATTGGTGGAAAATTGTTTTTCCAAAGCCGTTCGCGAGAGATCCTCAACCGCGCCGGGTTGGCCATAAGCACCATTATGAAAAACAGCAAAAAGTTGCTTACCTGTTTTTTCCATCAAGGCATAATAAGCACACTCAACACTGTTACTGTCGGCATAGTCTAATTGAATTGCATCAAATCCATCGGCAATAAGCTGTTCAACATCACTGACTTTACGTGCAGTAGGATAAACAATATAACCTTGGTCACGTAAACCATGGGCAACCGTCTTACCGATACCACTTGAACAACCTGTCACTAATACTGTTTTTTGCATGCTTTCTATTCGTATCTATATCGTGTATTTGTATTACGTAATTATATTATATGTATCTCTCAAAAAATAAGGCCTCATAAATGAGGCCTTATTGAATAACATTATATGATCACGCCAAACCCGTCCTTAAAACGGAATATCATCATCAAAACTATCCATTCCTTGCGGGGCTGCTGGTGCTGGCGCTGATTGCGGTGCCGAAGCAGGCGCAGCGGCAGGAGAAGGTTGTGACTGAGGTGCATAAGACTGGCTCGCAGCGGGTTGCTGTGCACCGCCTGCATTAGGTGCATAACCTTGATCGCCACCCATGCCAGCACGGCCACCTAGCATTTGCATTTCATTAGCAACAATTTCTGTTGTATAACGATCCTGACCACTTTGATCTTGCCACTTACGGGTTTGCAGTTTACCTTCAATATACACTTGGGAACCCTTCTTTAGGTATTCACCAGCAATTTCAGCAAGACGGTTAAAAAACACAATGCGGTGCCACTCTGTACGCTCTTGAGGCTGACCCGTTTGCTTATCCTTCCAGCTTTCAGCGGTTGCTAAACTGATATTGGTAACGGCGCCACCAGATGGCAAGTAACGTATTTCCGGATCTTGGCCCAGATTTCCCACTAGGATAACTTTATTAATTCCACGAGCCATTTGGCTTCTCCCCTATCTTTATTCGATTTACTTAATGATTTTAACGTCTTGCAGTCATGAAACCTTTTCTCAGCCAAGGCGGAAATGCACGGAGGGAGGGAATTTATATGATATAAATGACCGAATGAGCACATGTTCTACGCAGTATGAGAGGACGCTTCGCCCCTGCAATATTTTTGCTTATGCTACCACATTTTCAGCAGCTACATGGATCCGTTTGGGCACAACCATCGTCCAAGCTAATAACCACCAAAGCATTAGCGCCCCCGAGCAAACCATAAGTAATGTCGGCACCCCAAAGCTCGTTATTAGCCAGCCACCGGCAATCCCTCCCGTTGCCGCACCCAAGAACTGACAGGTTGAAAATAAACCTGAACCCGCCCCCCGCTGAGCACTCGACACTGTTTTACTCATCAATGATGGCAATGTAGCCTCTAAATAATTAAAACCTATAAAAAACAATAACATAGCAATCAATATAAACATCACATCAGATGCAAAAAACGATAAGCCTACAAGCGCTAGTGCAGCTAATAAAATCAATGACAGAAAAACACCTTTAACCTTGTGCTTACGTTCACCAATAATAATTAACGGCACCATGAGACAAAATGAGCTACCCATAACACCCAAATAAACCCATGAATGATGCAATTGAGGTATATCAACTGATTCTAGTAATACCGGTACCACTAAAAACAAGCCCATAAGTACCGCGTGTAAGATAAAGATACCGAAATTGAGTCGCCAAAGGTCTGCATTCAATAACACAGACTCAATACTTTCAGAGGGTAATACAGGAGTCAGTTTTTCACGTGGCAAAGCCGGCACCCCCCAAATCAAAATAATAATACCAATAACGGATAAGAGTAATGTTAGCCAAAAGATCCAGCGCACCCCCCCAAAACCACTCACTGCAGGACCTATAACTAAAGATAGGGCAAATGCGACACCAATAGAAGCACCTATGGTTGCCATCGCCTTAGTTCTGTTCTCGTCACTGGTTAAGTCACCGACCATGGCCATCACCACACCAGCAATAGCACCTGCACCTTGCAGTGCCCGCCCAATAATCAATCCATAAACAGTTTCAGCAGAAGCCGCCACAATTGAACCCAGAGCGAAAATAATCAAGCCAATGGCAATCAATGGTTTGCGCCCATAGCGATCAGACAACATACCGAAAGGAATCTGTAAACACGCCTGTGTAAGTCCATAAACTCCTAACGCTACTCCCAACAAAAAGACGCTACTATCGGTATACTCTGAACCAGATAAGGCAAGTACTGGCAATACCATAAACAAACCGAGCATACGGACAATATAAAGAGCGGCAAGGGAAGCGACTGAGCGCGTTTCAGATAAAGATAAGGATGACATATTGGCTGACATTTAATGATAGCGGTGCATTCTAGCAAGCCACTTCCTTACTGTTAAGCGTGTTTGTGGAACCATTAGCATTTTATGATCGTACATAGGTGTTCGAATCCCTTATAATTATTCGTTTTCCGACCAACAACACTGAGCCGTATTTGTGGATACTATTACCGTCCGGGGCGCCCGCACCCATAATTTAAAAAATATAGACCTCGACCTTCCTCGCGATAAATTTATAGTCATCACCGGCCTATCGGGTTCAGGCAAGTCATCACTTGCATTCGATACCTTATATGCTGAGGGACAACGGCGCTATGTCGAATCATTGTCGACCTATGCCCGCCAGTTTCTTTCAATGATGGAAAAGCCGGATGTTGACCATATTGAAGGCTTAAGTCCTGCCATTTCGATTGAACAAAAATCAACCTCTCACAACCCTCGCTCAACCGTTGGTACTATTACCGAGATATACGACTACTTACGCTTATTGTATGCCCGAGTCGGTGAAGCACGCTGCCCTACTCACCATGTGCCCCTAGCCGCACAAACGATAAGTGAAATTGTTGATTCTATTTTGGCGCTCCCCGAAAATACAAAGCTCATGTTATTAGCACCGATTGTAAGAGACCGTAAAGGTGAGCATGTACATGTTTTTGAACAATTACGCAGAGAAGGCTTTGTTCGAGCTCGTATTGATGGCAGTGTTATCGACCTTGACGAAGTTCCAACCTTAGACAAAAAGAAAAAACACTCAATAGAAGCCGTTATTGATCGCTTTAAAGTGCGTGAAGATCTTAAATTACGCCTCGCAGAATCCATTGAAACCGGCGTGAACTTATCGAGTGGGCTGATTATTATTAGCTATATGGATGGCGAAAAAGAAGATCAAGTTTTTTCAACAAAACATGCATGCCCAGTATGTGATTATTCTCTAACAGAATTAGAGCCACGACTCTTTTCATTTAACAACCCTGCCGGCGCCTGCCCAAGCTGTGATGGTTTAGGCGTAAAACAATATTTTGATGAAGAAAAGATTATACAATTTCCAGAAGCCTCTTTATCGGAAGGTGCCATACGAGGTTGGGACCGCCGTAATATTTATTACTTTCATATGCTGCAATCACTGGGTAAACACTATGGGTTTGACACCGACACTCTATGGAAGAAATTAAAGAAAAAAGAACAAAAAGCTATTTTATATGGTTCAGGCGAGGATGAAATTAATTTCACCTATGTCAATGATCGTGGAGACACTTATAAACGAAAACATAAATTCGAAGGCGTTATACCAAACCTTGAACGTCGTTACCGCGATACCGAATCGCAAACGGTACGAGAAGATTTAGCCAAATTATTATCGACCCAACATTGCCCTAGCTGTAACGGCACCCGCTTACGAGAAGAGGCACGCAATGTTTTTATCGATGAAAAAATATTACCCGACATCTGTGCTCTACCGATTGGCAATGCCTATGATTATTTTCAACAGTTAACATTTACTGGAGCAAAGGCTGAAGTTGCTGACAAAATTTTAAAAGAAATTGGCGACCGCTTTCGGTTTCTGGTGGATGTTGGCCTTAACTACCTTACACTTAACCGTAGTGCGGAAACACTCTCAGGCGGCGAAGCTCAACGTATTCGGCTGGCCAGTCAAATTGGCGCTGGCTTAGTCGGTGTTATGTATATATTAGATGAACCCTCAATCGGGCTCCATCAACGTGACAATGATCGCTTATTAAAAACATTAATTCACCTACGTGATCTAGGCAATACCGTTATCGTTGTTGAACATGACGAAGATGCTATTAGAATGGCAGACCACGTCATTGATATTGGCCCGGGCGCTGGTGTCCACGGCGGCGAAGTCGTTGCACAGGGAAAACTAAGTGCCATTAAGAAAAACAAAAACTCGCTAACCGGACAATACTTATCGGGGAAAAAATCCATTGCAATACCTGAGAAACGTCACAAACCCGATACTAAAAAACAATTAACACTAAGCGGCGCATCTGGCAACAATTTACAAAATGTTACCTTAGACATTCCCTTAGGATTAATGACCTGTGTTACTGGGGTTTCTGGTTCAGGAAAATCAACACTCATTAATGGAACTCTTTATCCCATCGTTGCGACAGAATTAAATGGCGCAACCACACTTAAACCTGCACCTTATAAAAAAATATCAGGATTGCAACATATTGATAAATGTGTCGATATCGATCAGAGTCCTATTGGTCGAACGCCACGCTCTAACCCTGCAACCTACACCGGGATTTTCACACCAATCCGTGAACTATTTTCAGGGACTCAAGAAGCTCGCTCACGCGGTTATAAACCCGGACGATTTAGTTTTAATGTAAAAGGTGGTCGCTGTGAAGCTTGCCAAGGGGATGGTGTCGTCAAAGTTGAAATGCATTTTCTCCCCGATGTTTATGTTGCCTGTGATGTTTGTCATGGGAAGCGCTATAATCGCGAAACACTGGAAATCGTTTATAAAGGTAAAAATATTCATCAAGTATTGGATATGACCGTTGAAGATGCGCGAGAGTTTTTTGATCCTATTCCAGCAGTGGCACGCAAATTACAAACACTCATGGATGTGGGCTTATCGTATATTCGACTAGGGCAAGCAGCAACAACCTTATCTGGTGGAGAGGCTCAACGCGTAAAGCTTTCTCGTGAGCTTTCAAAACGTGACACAGGGCAAACACTCTACATACTCGATGAGCCCACTACAGGGCTACATTTTCATGACATTCAACAATTATTGATTGTACTCCACCGGCTTAGAGACCACGGTAACACTATTGTCGTTATTGAGCATAATTTGGATGTTATCAAAACCGCAGACTGGATTATTGACTTGGGCCCTGAAGGCGGCAGCGGTGGCGGAGAAATCATCGCTGAAGGCACACCGGAAGCGATATGCAAAGTCAAAAAGTCACACACGGGCAGTTTTCTCAAGCAATTACTCAAATAAAACCGGTTATAAAAAGACTGTTTTCTATTCTTTCAAAGATGACACTTATCCAGCAATTTCCCTGAAATTGCTGGATCATTAACTATACTTAATCAATGTATTGTTAATAGATATCGAGCCAGAGAGCCCTATTTGCCCTTGCAAGCTATTGATATCCCTCATTTAAAGCTGCCTTTGATGTAATATGACGGCCTATATTAGACCCACACACATGATCACGGATCGAGTTCAACACGATCATATTGCCATTCTTCACGTCGAGGACAGTGAGGCAGATATTCAATTAATCAATGAGCAACTTCAACGTAACTCCCGATTAAAATGTAATGTCGACAACAGTCGATCATTGTCTGAAGCAAAAGAAAAGCTGTTAACGCAACAGTACGACATTGTCTTCCTCGATTTATCCCTGCCGGATAGCATGGGAATCAATACGCTAGAAGACTTAAGGCAGGCAGATAATGACACCCCTATTATTGTCCTAAGTGGTTGTCATGACGATACTATTGCCGATGAAATTATTCATTACGGCGGACAAGATTTTATTAATAAGGATGATTTTAGCCTAAAGATTATTGACCGTACTATTCGCTATGCTATTGAAAGAAAAAAAACAGAACATGAATTAGAATTACTCGCACACTACGACTCGCTAACAAAACTATACAACCGTGCTATTTTTATGGACCGCCTGAAGCACGCATTATTGACATCAAAACGTTTTCCCGAAGAAACATCCATCGTTACTATATTATTGGATTTAGATAACTTTAAAAATATTAACGACACTATGGGGCATGGCGTCGGTGATGCTCTGCTTATTCAAGTCGCCAATCGCTTAAAAAATTGTGTTAGGGAATCAGACACCGTCGCACGTTTAGGTGGTGATGAGTTTACAATTTTATTTGAAAACATAGAACAACTTAATATCATTACCCCTATTGCAAAAAAAATTCTCTCAAGTCTTTCTGAACCCTTTTTAATTGATGGGAAACCAGTCTTTGCTTCCGCGAGCATTGGCGTATCCAGTTCTAATGATGCTAAAAATATCAATGCGGACAACATTTTAAAAAATGCTGATATCGCAATGTACAACGCCAAGAGTAAAGGCGGCAATCAAATAGGCTATTTCACCAGAGAATTACAAGTCACTGCTCAGATTCGAAATAACCTTGAAAAGAATCTGCGCACAGCAATAGAAGAAGACCAACTCCAACTAGCATTTCAACCACAAATTGATATACAAACGGGCCAAATCTACGGTGCAGAATCATTAGTCCGTTGGCAACATCCACAATATGGCCTTATTCCACCGGATGGCTTTATCCCTGCCCTTGAAGAAACAGGCCTAATTATTCCGGCAACAGAGTGGATTATCAAAAAAGCATTATCATCATGGGAACGATGGCTTGAGGATGGCACTGTTAACCAAAGCATGCAGATTTCCATTAATATTCCTCCACAATTTATTAGCCAACATAATGCCTACAATTCTTTCGAAGAAATATGCAAAGACTTTACTATCAAAAGAGATAAGATTGAATTCGAGTTGGTTGAAAATGCCTTTCTCGACTTTACACCTAAAAACTTAGAAACACTTAAAAATCTAAAAGACAGCGGCTTCCGTTTAGCCATTGATGACTTTGGCACGGGTTATTCATCGTTAGGCTATTTAAAAGAATTTCCAATCGACTGCATAAAGCTCGATAGAACATTCGTCAAAGACATCATTGACTCTCCCAAAGACGAAGCTATCGCAGAAGCAATGATAAATTTATGTGAAAAATTGGATATTAATTTAATTGCGGAAGGTGTTGATAGCCAAGAAAAATTAGAAAAGCTGCAGGAGTTAAATTGTAAAGTTATTCAAGGCTATTATTTCAGCAAACCGTTACCTGCTGACAAATTCTCTTTATATACTGAAGAATACAGTAGAAATTTTCACTAATGCAGAAACAAAAAAACCAGCATTAAGCTGGTTTTTTTACAAAATAAATATTATTTCTTATTCTTCAGTTGCAACTTCTTCAGCATCAACAACAGGTGCTCTGTCAACCAACTCTACATAAGCCATTGGCGCCTTATCACCCGTGCGGAAACCACACTTTAGAATACGAACATAACCACCAGGGCGTGTTTCATAACGCGGGCCTAGCTCATTAAACAGTTTACCAACAGCTTCTTTTGAACGAAGACGACTGAAAGCTAAACGACGGTTTGCAACACTGTCATTCTTTGCCAATGTAATCAATGGTTCAATATGACGACGCAGTTCTTTTGCTTTAGGAACAGTTGTTTTAATTAACTCGTGTTCAACCAAAGAGGCTGACATGTTTTTAAACATGGCTTTACGGTGAGAACTGTTTCTATTTAGTTGACGTCCACTTTGACGATGACGCATAACTTTACCCTTCTATATTTTCTGCTTCACAGCAATAATGTCTGTAGCAGTTGTAGTCCCATCAATAAACAGAACTACGATTAAATTAATCTTCAGTACGCAAGCTGGCTGGTGGCCAATTTTCTAAGCGTAAACCCAGAGACAAACCACGAGATGCTAGAACATCTTTGATTTCTGTCAGTGATTT
>JBOEHG010000079.1:0-2059 GCA_050633825.1 Cellvibrionaceae bacterium
GTTGTTGAAGGTATGCAGTTTGATCGTGGTTACCTATCACCATACTTCATCACTAATCAAGAAAATATGACAGTTGAACAAGAAAGCCCGTTCATCTTATTAGTGGATAAAAAGATTTCCAATATTCGTGAATTATTGCCAGTGCTTGAAGCAGTTGCTAAAGCCGGTAAGCCATTAATGATTATTGCTGAAGATGTTGAAGGTGAAGCCTTGGCAACATTGGTTGTGAATAACATGCGCGGTATTGTTAAAGTTGCTGCTTGTAAAGCGCCGGGTTTTGGTGATCGTCGTAAAGCAATGCTTGAAGATATTGCTACATTAACAGGCGGTACGGTGATTTCTGAAGAAGTGGGTTTAGATCTTGAAACGGCTACTTTAGAGCACTTAGGCACAGCCAAGCGTGTGACATTGAATAAAGAAAACACTGTTATCGTTGATGGTGCAGGTAATGCAGATGCTATTCAAGCGCGTGTTGGTCAAATCCGTGCGCAAATTGAAGAAACGTCTTCTGATTACGATAAAGAAAAGCTTCAAGAGCGCGTTGCTAAATTAGCCGGTGGTGTTGCTGTCATTAAAGTCGGTGCAGCCACTGAAGTTGAGATGAAAGAAAAGAAAGCGCGTGTTGAAGATGCGCTACATGCAACTCGTGCAGCAGTAGAAGAAGGTGTTGTCCCTGGTGGTGGTACCGCGTTAATACGTGCGATTGCAGCTGTTCAAGGTGTTTCTGGCGATAACGAAGATCAAACCGCAGGTGTTGGTATTTTATTGCGTGCGATGGAATCTCCATTACGCCAAATCGTTGCCAATGCCGGTGATGAAGCCTCTGTTGTTGCTGACAAAGTTAAACAAGGTGAAGGCAACTACGGTTTCAACGCGGCTACTGGTGAATACGGTGACATGTTGGAAATGGGTATCCTTGACCCTGCAAAAGTAACACGTACAGCCCTTCAAGCAGCTGGTTCAATCGCTGGCTTAATGATTACCACTGAAGCCATGGTTGCAGATCTTCCTGAAGATAATGCAGCACCTGCTATGCCAGATATGGGCGGCATGGGTGGTATGGGTGGTATGGGCGGTATGATGTAAACGGAATTACGAATGCTGTGAGTGCATGGATGCACAGGAGCAGTAGATGTAAACGGAATTACGAATGCTGTGAGTGCATGGATGCATAGGAACAGTAGATGTAAACGGAATTACGGCAGAAGTTTGCTCCTGCAACGTCTGCATTTCCACCTTCCATGGTGGTCAATGCTGAGAGTGCATGGATGTCTGGGACGATTTTTGTTTCTGCCATACCGGCATTTACAACATCCATGTTGCTCGAACAGTAGATGTAAATTGCCTTGTACCATAATCTCTACAATAAAACGGCTCGCCTAGGCGGGCCGTTTTATTATCTGTGTTGATTTTAAAATGTAATGCTCCACGTCTTCCAGTTATCAACTCTGCTATTCCACCTTACTGATAAAAATATAAATCTCTTCATTGGGTTTTCCTTTAGACATTGAGGACGTTTATTAAAGGGTAAAATAATAACTGTAAGTTTTTGTTGAAAATCGCGCCAATTTTGGCGCTGTAATCCTTTTTAGTGGTTTTTTATGTTGACACTTAATATCGCATTGGTTAATTTGCGTGCCACATAATAATCACACCCACGGAGAGCGCACGGAGCCAAGGTGTTTTANNTCCCCGAGGATGGCGTTTTATAGTTAAAGGAAAAAGGAATAGGTCATGTTTAACCCCCTTCGTTTATCAAATCGCTTTCTAGCAGTAATGCTACTACCTGTATTTTTGTCAATTAGTTTAGCCGCACAAGGTACGGTTTCATACCCACCAGCCATTGGTTATGGGTGGGGACAATACGTATTTGCCGATGCAACCGGCGCTGGTAGTGCGGCTTGTTCATCTACTCCCGGTGGATCTCTTGCTTTTCTTGACGCAAATGGTGAAGGTGAAAATACTACCTATCAACTTTTTTGTAATTTCATCAACTCAGATGGTGAAACCGGCACTTTTGGGATGAATATTTTCTTTAGCAAAAACTACTATTGCCCTA
>JBOEHG010000080.1:0-9946 GCA_050633825.1 Cellvibrionaceae bacterium
AATGAATCAATAGGGTCAGACTCGATTGAAAACTAATAAAAATAATTAAAGAGATTGGTGACAAATAGGAATTTTTCTTATATCTCTTTGTTGCCAACCCCATTTTTTGATCAACTAATTTTAATATTATAAGGAGTTATATATGAATAAAATCACAGCTAGTCTATTGCTTGTTCTTTTTATATCGAGTTGTGCGGTGAATCAGCCTTTGCCTGAGGGCTATACTGGTCCGCTGAGTACTATTCGTGATTCATCGACGCGAGTGTCAGGTACTAAAATTCGATTTTTTCAAGTTAACAAAGTCGATGGGCGTAATATTGAAACAAGCTCGGCTGCTACCGGCAGCGCAAGTTATGGTCAGGGTGCCCACATTAGTTTAGTTGTGACGAGCAGAGACGTTCCCGCTAAAAAATCCGTTTTACGTCTCCAGGGAACAACCTATGTCGCTATGCCTATACTTGCTTTTGGTGGTGGAATGTATAGTGTTTCCGGTGATGTTGAAGTCATGCTTGAGCCTAATAAAACCTATATCGTTAAAGGTAGCCTATCTAAAGCCTATTCAGCTGTTTGGCTGGAAGATGATCAGGGTAATATTGTTTCAGAAAAAGTTGAAAAAATTAAAGGTGCCAAAAATAATTAAAAAAAGCTCTCTTCCCTTGATTAAAATTAAAGGGGGAACTTCACACCAGCCCCATTTTTTCTAATGTTATATACGGAGAAATTAATGAAATATTTATTGTTAACCATACTTCTTGTGTCTGCACAGTTATCAATAGCAGCCACTTATAAGTCTACAAATACCATATATAGATTGGGTGTAATTACAAATAGAGATAATGTTGATTATATCATAATTAATGGTTTTACTTCAGCTGGAACTTGTCCTTTATCTCTCGGTTTAGTTGTTGCTCGATTCCCCAATAATGAACAGGGTTCTCGCGCCTATTCAATGGCATTGGCAGCAAAAATGTCAGGGAGGAATATAGAATTAGGCGTTGATGATTCAGTAAAAAATGCAGAAGGTTCATGCTTTGTTAAAACTTTAGAGCTTAAAGACTAGTAATTAAAGAGCTTCGACCTCTCGGCACTTAATAGAAAAGGTATTGGAGGAGTTTTGCTTTTTAATTATCTTTCCTTTTTATTAACAATAATTTAATTATGGAGTAAGTTATGAAAAAAATTGGATTAATACTCTTTGCTTTATGCTTTCCCGGTGTTGTATTTGCACAATTTCCTATCACTAAAATAGTCGATGTTAATAAGCTCGAAGTTTGGCCAAGTAATAATGGCACTGGACGTTACTCTGCTTATATCTCTCCGGGCGTTCCGGAAGCTGGATGCACAAATATAATATTTTCACAATTAAGGGTGGGCCTGGCGCAGAAGCAGCTTATTCAACGTTGTTGGCTGCAACCATGGCCAATAAAAAAATAGAAGTTTATATTACAGAGTGCGGCTATGGCCCGGTAGTTGATCGGGTCCGAGTTATTATTGAGTAGATTTTACCAAGGCCATTATAAAATTTATTGGGAAAAGGAAAAGTATGGAAAATCCAGATAAGTCTGCCAAAGATGTCACGACGGTTGTTTATGCATTACAAGTTGCATCGTTAATTTTTGGTATTACATTTTTTGTTGCTATTATTATTAATTACCTTAAGCGAGCAGATGTACAGGGGACGTATTTGGCTTCTCATTTTCGTTGGCAAATTCGTACCTTTTGGTTTAGTTTGTTGTGGACTATAGTGGGGATGGCGACGGTTTTTTTTATTGTGGGCTGGTTCGTACTATTGTTAAATGCAATTTGGTTTATTTATCGAGTAGTTCGCGGTTGGTTGAATTTGAATGATGGTAAGCCAATGTATGCTTAAAACCTTTATTCAAATTAGAGAATTAAAGGTGGCAAAGTCCTTTCATTTGCTCATTTAATTGGTACTTTTTTTAGTGAAGTGTAATAAGAAATTTTTTTAGGAGTGTTTTAATATGTATAAGCTTTTATGCTTGGTCTGTATTTTTCTAAGTTCTACTGCAGCATAGGTAGATAAATCTAATTGCAAGGATATGCATGTAGGACGAATTCAGGTGTTAAAAGGGGAGGGTTTGCGTGGAGTGACTTTTCTGAATACGCCTACAAGTACAAAAGGTTCGTACTGGGTTTGGTTTACCGGTTGGACAGAAGCAGAAAAAAATCAGCTTTATCTCTTTTAATGGCGGCAAAAATATCTCAGCATAAAGTCGATCTGGTAACAGAAGCATCTGGGGGTTGTGATATAGAGGTTGGGCAGAAAGTCGCCAAAGCAGTCATCTTGGCTAATAATAAATGAAGTAAAAGGGAAGTCTTCTTTGTTAAACGGGGAAAAGGTATCGGAGAGGTTTTATTTTAATCAGTTGGGCTGATAGTCTAAAAAATAATCCTCTGGCATCTCTTACCACGTAAATAGGCATAACGCTAGCATGCTGCCCCTCCATCTAGCCCCTACCTAAAATTAAACAATTAATCATTCACGCCGCTGCATTAAAAATAACCAACCTAAAACTACGTAACAACAAAAAGCGCTGAGTCGTCACAGAAAAAAATATCCGTGTCATTTTTATTAGCATAGGGATACTTTATCGAAGGCCTCTGTGGTAAAAAGCAGCCCTTAACAATTTATGGCAATTGTTAATTTTACGGTGCAGGATAACAACTATTCTGTCTATTAAAAAACTACGTTTAAATCAAGGGTCTACTATGAAAAAATCAAGTCTGTTGTTAGCGGTTGTTTTAAGTTTTTTTGCTGTTTCAGCATTAGCTGGTAGTAAGCACGAAGCAGTAGCAGGGAAACAAGAGGTTTTGAAAGGTGAAGTTTCTGAACATGCTAATAAAGAAGCCAAGAAACAAAAAGAAAAGTATAGTGCTTTAGAAAAGAAACAAAAGGTAAAAGCAGATAGTGCCAAAGAAGCACCTGCCGAAGTAATAAAGAAAGTGAAGTAATATCCACTATCATCACCGGCTTTGATTTATTAATTCAAAGCTGGTTGATGGTGTTATAGATTAGCCGTTTGATATTGTCACCGATGATTGCAGTTAAACAAATGACACCTAAACAATAATAAGCTTAATGTCCCTAGTGGATGTTTGATACCGCGTATACTGATATCGCCTTGAGTGCCTCTTGATAGAGCTTAATAGTGAGCTCGCCTTCTTTTTTGACCGTTTCCAACGGTTCTGTAGAAAGTGCCTTTAGCTGGGGTATTTCATTATCGGGGTATTGAATATGTATTTTTTTTCCTTGGGGTGTCGACACAATTAATTGAAGTTCAGGTGATACTGGATCATTTTTTCCTGGTATCAGTTTAAATCCATAATGTTTGATATGAATGGTAAGTGGCGATATTGAAGAGCTGTTTTTCCAGCCATGACTAAAGGCTTTATGTGTGAGTTGTTGAATATCAAAGCCAGCCTGTTTTGCATTTTCATCTATTTCTTTCGCAATCCCCTCATCAATCGCCACGCCAATGGCAATGCCCATGGAGCCCATGGCACCCATTAGCATCATACCCGCACCGGCACCTTTGCCACTAAAGCGTATGCGATCAGGTTCACTAACGGTAATGTTGATTGAGGGTGGTTGCGTGTGCTGAGTTTGCGTACAGCTAGAGACGATAAATGAAAGCAGTAAGACTGGCGTAAGGTGTACAAGGGTGCGTATAAAAGGGAGTGATGTACTCATAATCTATGTGTTGGCAGTTCCGTTGCCGGTATTCTCTCATGTATGTATTAGAGAATGCTATCCATGGGCTCAGTTTTCAGGTTTATGACTTCTTTTGCTGAAAGCTTAGGGTCGATAGCCAGTTAACATAAGGCTGGATATTGTTATTCTCTGGCTTAACCCAAATTTGAGTCCATAAGTCGGTCCCGTTTAATTGAATGCCTGAGTTTACGCTGGCAGTGTACATGCAGTCATTTTTCTTTGTGCATTTTTTAAAGAGTTTGACTGGCTGACCCATCACGGTAGTATCGATATACTCATTTGAATTAACCGGCTTGGCTTTGACATCCAAATAGATACGTACGCCATTGCCTTGAGTATTTCTAAAATGAATCACATCAAAGTCCAAACCCTGCTGGTAGGACCATTCGTGTTCGGGTAAGCCTTCGGCGATTGGCATGGCATAAAGGTCATCGGGGAAACTTTCTGCTGTTACATTGATGCTGATGAATAATGCCAAAAAGATGAAGATTACTGCTTTCATTTGTACCTGCCTATTTGTTTAAGGTGCACGCATACACAGGCTCTCGATAGGAGGGAGCTTGAGCTGCTTAAATTTAATGGGGAATTATTATTATTGAAGGGAATCGCCGCTGAATTGCTTTTGGCATTCCTTGGGCAATAAGGCTTATATCGGCGTCATTACCTGCGGCGGCGAAGATTCTCCCAAAAGTGTAGCTCATCTGCAAGCTGGCTCAGGTAAAATACGGGTTTTTACGTATGCAATAATGGTGTTTTTCCTGCAGAATCCTCTTTTTCACTGAGTAATAGGATTGATTATGACACTTGATCCACAAGCTAAGGCATTCCTTGATAAGGTGAATAGTATGGGTAACGAACCTATTCACACTTTGGGCGCAGAGAAGGCACGTATTGTTTATGCGGCGAGGCCCGACTATTTGGCACCAGAAAAGGTAGAGCTTTTTAAGGTCGTCGATCAAACGATTAGTACCCCTCAGTATGAAATCCCCGTGCGAATTTATACTCCGGTCAAACCGAATACATCTTTACCTGTTATGGTCTTTTATCATGGTGGCGGCATGGTGATTGGTACATTGGATGGTTACGATACCTTATGTCGCCAATTGGCCATGCAGTCAGGGTGTATTGTGGTGTCGGTGGATTATCGGCTTGCGCCCGAACATAAATTCCCTTCCGCTGTAGACGACGCTTATGGGGCGCTGACTTGGGTGGTGAATAATGCGGTTTCACTGGGGGGAGATCCTCAAAAAATTGCCGTGGGCGGTGATAGTGCAGGTGGTTCACTGGCAGCGGTTGTTGCTATTTTGGCACGAGACCAGCAATTGGTTACGCTGAAATACCAATTACTGATTTATCCAGCGACAGCCTCTCATGCTGATTCTGATTCACAGTTACGACTGGCCGAAGGGTATTTTTTGGAGCGAGAAACGATTCTCTGGTTTCACAAAAGCTATATTCGTAGCGATAAAGACAGAGAGGATTTTCGTTATGCTCCTTTAATCACGGAAGACCTAAGAGGTTTGCCTCCGGCAATGGTATTGGTTGCGGGTTATGACCCTTTAAGAGATGAAGGCATTGCCTATGCTAAGTGCTTAAGTGAGAGTGGTGTAAGGGTTCAGCTCAGCGAATATAAAGGCATGTTCCACCCTTTTTTATCGTTTGCCGGTGTATTGGATGAGGGTAAGCGTGCAATTAGCGAGTGTTCTAGGGAGTTAAAGCAGGCAATGGCTAATTAAGTTTAGCCACTTCCTGTTTTTGTAAATGGTGCTGGTGTATTACGGTTTTAATCCAGTGGAATGCTGACTTTAATCGCTGTGCCGGTTCCCGGTGATGAGAAAACGAAAAAACTCCCTCTTAACGATTCTGCACGGACTCGCATATCAACAAAGCCTACACCACTGGCACTGTTATTTATTTTTTTCGTATCAAAGCCTATCCCGTTGTCCTGAATATTAAGTGTCAATGATGAGCCGGCTTGTCGAATACGAATCGTGGCTTCATCGGCTTCTGAGTGTTTAAGGATATTGTTAATGGCCTCTTGGGTAATGCGATAAAGCGCCGTTTCGACTTCTGAACTCAATCGTTCTTTTGAGTGGACCTCTTTAAAGATAAATCGTGTTGTACTTTCTGCTGAAGCTTTATCCGTTAACGCGCCGACAGCGGCATAAAGCCCCATTTTATCGAGTGTTTCAGGGCGCAATTCGCCAGAGATTCGATAGACTTCTTTAATGGTTTTATTGAGTACGGTAACCGCAGTAGAAAAGTGGTTAATGGTTTTTTGTTCCTTTGGCGGTTCGGCTTCGTAGACATTTTTTAGCTTATAACGAATAGCGGTTAATGCTTGACTGATATTTTTTTGTAAGTCGAGCGCCACACGTCGGCGCTCATCTTCTTGTACGCCAACGGCTTTACGCGATAACTGTTGTAATTTTTCATCTGCTAACTTGCCTTCTGACAAGGTTAAGCGCGCGCCAATAAAGCCAACGACAATAACCGCACCCACTGCCAAACTAATAATTAATTGCAGGGTTGTTTGTATGTTCTCATCGACGGAGGTTTGAATATTGATGACCGCATCTTCCAAATCATCGACATATAAACCGGTGCCTATCCACCAATCGAGACCGTCTAGTTTATCAGAAAAGCCTATTTTCTCGACTTCCCGCTCACGGGAGGGCTTTAACCAGACATAGCTGGTATAACCGCCACCTTGGCGCGCTCTGGCATAGAGCTGCTCAATAATTTTGACCCCATTGGGGTCGGTCATATCACGTTGGTCGTTACCCTCAAGTTTTCTTACCTTGGGGTGCGCAAGGGTGGTGTATTTGTCATAGGCAAAGAAATAACCGTCTTTGCCGTAACTCATATTGCGAATAATTTCTTTGATTTCTTCCTGTAATAGTAAACTGTCCTTATTATCTACTTTGTCCAAATGTTTGACAGCGGTTTTGGCTATGTTGGTGTAGTTTTTTAATTCTATTTTCCGTAATTCATAAATTTTTTCGGAAAAATTACTGACATTTTTATCACCTAATTGTTTTGCTTGATAAGCGGCAAGGCTAATAATAAGCACGCTGACAACAATAAGGGGCAAAAGTGTGAGTAGAAGAATTTTGGATTTGAAACTTAACTGGCCCATAGTAGTACCTCTTCGTATAAACGAATGTGATTAGGTGAAGGTCATATAGAACGGGAAGGTTGCAGTACTGCAAACCATGATTTTTTATTGGTTTGATTTGCAGTACTTTTTTTCTAAACTTATTTTTTAATAAATAGCTATTTAATTTTTTAGTTCAACTATTTAACTTACCTATTTTTATAACGCTAGCATTTATATTACGATTCCTGGGAAAACAATGACTAAAATAATCATTAAAAAGAGCACCGCAACAAAAGGAATCGAACCTTTAATAACGTCATTTAGTGAGCCGCCATCACTGCGGATACCTTGAATGACATATAGGTTCAAACCAATGGGTGGCGTTATTAAGGCTGTTTCAATTAATAACATTAATAAGATGCCGAACCATACTGGGTCAAAACCTGCTTGGAAAATGATTGGAGCAACAATGGGTATTGTGGTTACCATCAATGTCAGTGTTTCCATAAAGAAACCTAAAATAATATAAAAAGCAACAATGGCTAATAAAGTTTCTAGTGGAGATAGTCCAAGGTTGGCAACAAAATTAGCAAGTTGTGCGGTTAAGCCAATGCCAGACAGTATGAAGTTAAGGAAATGAGCCGCTAAAATAATTAACATAACCATTGCGGTGGTTTTCATTGTGCCTTCAAGGGCTTCCATCAACATATTCCACGATAGACTGCCATTAACTAGTGTTAGTAGTAAAGCGCATAGTACCCCGAGTGCTGCCGACTCGGTTGCCGTTGCCCAACCTAAATAAATAGAAAAGATAACGATTGAAAAGATTAAAATAGGTGGTAATAAATTCTTTAGGCTGTGTAATTTAACCGACCATGTTGAAGTATTTTTTACACCGTCCCATTCAGATTTCCATAAGCAAGCAATAATCACAGTTAATGAAAATAAACCTGCCAAGATTAGACCGGGCACGATACCTGCCAAATATAGTTTGGGGATGGATGTGTCGGTCAATACACCATAAATAATCATATTAATTGATGGTGGAATCAATATGCCAAGAGTACCACCAACAGCTAATGTGCCAAGAAAGAGTGGACGATTGTAATTGCGCAACGCAATTTGCGGTTCAGCAACGGTGCCAATAGTTGCTGCGGTAGCTACACTGGAACCTGATGTTGCAGCGAACAAAGCACTGGCGCCAATATTAGAATGCATTAAGCCGCCGGGTAGCCAGCCTATCCAATTGCTCATGGCAGTATACATTTTTTCGGCAATGCCGCCGCGTAACATCACTTCACCTAATAGAATAAATAAAGGGATAGCGACAAGGATAAAATCATTACTTGAATGCCAAACAAGATCGCCAGCGGCTAAATATAATGGAAAGTCGCTGTATAAAGCGTCGAGTGATAGCCCAAGTATCCCTAGCGCAGCAGCAACGGGAATAGATAAGAGCAATAACGTAATCAGTAATACGATAGAAACCAGTAACATAATACAACCTCTAACTAGTCAGCAAATTAAGCTAGTTATTTAATTTTTTGCGTGTGATATTTCTTCTTCTAATTCTTCTTGAACCGACTTTCCACCAATAAGTTCTTTGATATTTTGGAACTCACCTTTTGCTAAGTAAATCGTAGAAAGAGTTAAAATAATAAAACAGGTAATGGCGAAGGCAATAAAGCCAACGAACCAAACACTTTGTGGTATCCACAAGGGTGTGCTTAATAAAGTATTCGATGTCGATTCAAAGCGAAGAGATGAATGAACTACGTCATAACTTGAATATAATAAAAATAATGCAAAGATATTCATCGACAGGATGGACACCCAATCGAGAACAGCAGAAAATTTATAGGGAAATACATTATATAAAGCATCAACGCGAATGTGGGCGCGTTTCAGCAGGGCATAGGGCAAGGAAAGCGCAAGACTAATGGATAGCGCATAGCCTGATAATTCATCTGTCCCTTGTATGCTGTAGTTAAAGAATTTTCTTAAAAAAACTTCGGTAACAATTAAGCCAACACAAGCAAGTAATAATAAACCACCAATGCGAGCTAACCAGCTGGATACTTTTTCTGAAATTGATAAGAGTTTTAACACAACTATTACCTCTAGGAGTTAAAAATGGCGCTGCAAGCAGCGCCCAAAAGCACCTTCCACAGTACTATTCTTTTACTGGCATAGGATTGCAGCTATTATTTCGCTTCAACATTCGCTACTTTACCAACAGAACCATTCCACTCAGCAACACAGTCTTTACCACAGCGGTCTGCCCACTTAGGTACAATAACTTCACGCATAATTGAATCAAGACGCTTACGATCTGCATCACTTACTTTAACGAGTTTCATATTTGCTTTAACGCCGTTAGTACACTCTTGTCCAGTATTACACTTAATACCTTCTTCGGTTTCACTAGCAGCACGAGCCCATGCACTGTCTTCCCATTTAGGAATTTCAGCTTCTAATAAACTGCGAACAGCAGGGTCAAATTTGTTCCAAGCTTTAAGGTTAACGCCATGCATTACCATTGCCCAACCCACAGGAAGTTCATAGAGGTAGTCAGTGACTTCATGCCATTTGGCCAAGTTACCGGATAATGCACCCGTGATAGCACAATCGGCCAAGCCACGTTGTAATGAAGGAATCACTTCACCGAAAGAAATATTAACGCCAGTGGCACCAACAGAGGCAACGAATTCAGATAATGATTTTGAGAAAGTACGAATTTTCTTACCTTTTAAATCATCAAGGCTATTGATAGGTGATTTGCAGTAAATCATTTGCGCATGGAATGGATACAAGGCTAATAGTTTAATGCCGTATTTTTCTTCGTATAACTTGTTTAGGCTAGGCTTATAAGCATCAGATACTTGACGAGCGATATTAATATCACTACTGAAACCCGCTAAATCAACGCCTTCATTTTCAGGGTCATCACCGGCTACATAGCCTAAAATAGTTGAACCAAACTGAATTGCCCCTTTTGACATTAGACGAAAAACTTCACCGCCTTTAATGCCCATTTCAGTAAATGAAGTGACATTGGTTTCGATAGCGCCACCGGATACTTCAGGAATAGTCTCTGTCCAAAAAGGCTTTTC
>JBOEHG010000081.1:0-43336 GCA_050633825.1 Cellvibrionaceae bacterium
TGAACCTCCCCCAATAAATTGGACACTTGATTTAACTTAATCGGAGTGTCCACAATGACCAGAAGATACAAAAAGTACAATAAAGAGTTTAAGCTCAACGCTCTCCACTTAATGGAGAATACAGACAAGCCAATCACTCAAATAGCGAGAGAACTCGAACTGCGAGTGAATATGCTCTATAAATGGAGGCGTGAATTGACTGAAAAAGATAGTAAGGCCTTTAAGCGTACAGAATCTGCGATAGTAGCTGATAACAATCAAGCATTAAAAGAAGAAGTCACAAGGCTGAATAAGCAAGTTAAGCGACTTGAAGCAGAGAAAGAACTGCTAAAAAAGGCCACAGCTTACTTCGCCAACGAGCACACATAAGATACGCCTTTATTAAGGAGCACGGTAGTCGTTATCCATTATGTTGGCTTTGTGCATTATTTAAAGTTTCTCGGAGCGGCTACTATCAGTGGCTAAACCGTCCGGCGAGTGAGCGAAGTAAGCAAAATAAAGAGTTACTGTACAAGATAAAGTCTATCTACAGAAAGAGCCGTAGCACTTATGGTTCACCGCGGGTTCATGCGGCCTTGAGTCAAGATGGTGAATGCTGCGGTAAAAATCGTGTTGCTAGGTTGATGAAAGAGTCCAATATCAGGGCTAAAGCGGCGAAAAGGTTTAGAAGAGCTTACGAGTCAAAGCATCGCGAAGGTATACAGGCTAATTTATTGAATCGGCAGTTTACGGTGAGTAAGCCAAACACTGTGTGGGTATCCGATATAACGATGATCCCGACTAAGATGGGCTGGCTACATTTAGCTACAGTGATGGATTTGTATTCACGCGGTATAGTAGGTCACGCTATGAGTAACACAACGACGACAACGTTGATCAAAGATGCGTTAAAAATGGCTTTGAATCAACGCAAGAGGACAGGAGCGTTGCTGCTGCACTCCGATCAAGGTTCACAATATCGTTCATCGGAGTACCAAACTATGCTCAAGGAAAATAATATTATTGCCAGCATGAGCCGAAAAGGAGAGTGTCATGATAATGCGGTCATGGAAAGTTTTTATCATACGTTAAAGACAGAACTTGTATACCATGAGCGTTATGATAGCTACAAAGAAGCAAAAGCGAGTTTATTTGATTACATAGAAATATTTTACAATCGACAGCGAAGTCACAGCACACTTGGTTATCGAGCACCCTTTGAATATGAGAGGGTTAACCAGTGTTAGAGGTGTCCGATTTATCGGGGGAAGACCAGTGACAAACAAGAATAATCTCGATTATCACTTGTCACCGACCCCTTACTTATAATCTATGGGATTATGCCAACACATTATTTTTAGAGCTCAGTAATAATCGAATTTCATCATCGGGATTAAAAACAACTGATATATATGACGAAACATTATTAAAAATAATTAACTTTTCTTAAAAATCGACTTGCGCAAGATAGGGAATATCATTATAGTGCGCACAAATTTTCACACCCGCTATTACAGGAGGCTCAATATGTTGTATTTCATCGATCAAGTTGCATTGCTGGGCTTGTCTGTATCTTCTTATAGCTAAATTTTTTCTTACTGCTATATCCATTCAGATTAAACCTTTAGCGCCTAGCTCCTTGTTGAGTCGGCCAGCTTTGCATACTTTAAATTTTTTGCAGTTAAGATTAATTAGCTGTTAATACTTATTGCCTGTCATTTTTTAACTTGAATTTATAATTCAGGTAGGGCGCGTACGTGCGTCAAAAAATGACATATGAAAAAATAGAAAAAGTAAATTTTATGAGCACTTTATTCAAAAAAATCGAAACAGCTGAAGATCGTCGAGCAAGTGTTATTAGCTCTGATAAAAATTGGCTGGAAGATGCTGCTATTGATCAGCTTAAAAAAACAATGGAATTACCAGGTATGCGGGTCGGTATTGGTATGCCAGATCTACACCCAGGAAAAGGGCAGCCCATTGGTGCCGCTTTTGTAACGGAAAACTGTATTTACCCTCACCTAGTGGGTAGTGATATTGGTTGTGGCATGGGTTTGTGGCAATTAGATATTCCGGTCAGAAAAGTTAAGCTGGATAAATGGGAAAAACAACTTGTTGGGCTTGATGAGTTATGGGATGGCAATAAAGAAGAATGGTTGGATGAACGCAACTTAGCTACCAATGGTGATTTTCTACTAACAGAGCATCAAAAGTTGGGAACTATAGGTGGCGGTAACCATTTTGCTGAATTGCAACAGATTCATGAGGTGATTGATAGAGATGTATTTGATCAAATGGGTATGGATAAAAAACAGGTATTTTTACTTGTACACAGTGGCTCTAGAGGTTTAGGACAAAAAATACTTCGTGATCATGTCGATAATCAAGGTTCAAAATCGTTAGGCACCATACAAGATGAATATAAGCATGAACAGTATCAAGAACGTCACAATTACGCTATTCGTTGGGCTGAAGCAAACCGAGAACTTATTGCGGAACGCTTTTGTCAGCAGTTAAAGACAAAACAACGCTATTTGTTCGATGTAACCCACAATATGGTAGAGCCTCTATCTACTATTGAAACTGAGCTAATGGGGCTCTTTACAAAATCAGCTGCAAAATCAGACGAAAGGCCAGAGAAGCGCTATTGGATACACCGTAAAGGTGCAAGTCCAACGAACAAGGGCTTGGTAATGATACCCGGATCTCGTGGTAGTTTAAGTTATCTCGTTAACCCTAGAGTTAATGAGCTAAGTACATTGGCTCTTGGAGGTTTTTCTCTAGCACATGGTGCAGGCCGAAAATGGAAACGCAGTGATGCTCGAGGCCGCTTAGAAAACCGTTTTAAGGTAAAAGACTTAGAGCAAACTTCACTGGGTAGTCGTGTTATTTGTAAGCAAAGAGATCTACTCTATGAAGAAGCGCCACAAGCCTACAAAAATATTAGTCAGGTAGTGAGCGATCTAGCAGAAGCCGGTATGGTAGATATCGTTGCAACGTTTAAACCATTGCTCACCTATAAAACACGGAGAACATAAATATGGAAACCAAACATAAAAAATCGTCAGTTTTATGGCTACAGCTGACGGCCGGTCAAGGCCCTAAAGAATGTGGCTGGGTTATTGCTCAGCTCAGCCGAGTTCTATTGAGTGAAGCATATAGCGCAAACCTATCTGCTGAAATCGTTGAGAGCTTAGCATTTGATAAGTTATTGCGAAATCAGACATTGATTGAGCCTGATGCATTTTTGTCGATATTGATTCGTTTAGAAGGCAAAGGAATTGATGGATTTGCTCATAAATGGCAAGGAACTATTAAGTGGCAAGGTAAAAGTCCTTACAGACCTAAGCATAAACGTATTAATTGGTTCGCAGGTATCGCAACACTAACAATGCTTACAAATAACAATAAAACACTCAATGAACTAGCAAGGGAAGTCAACATTGAAACAATGCGGTCAAAAGGGCCTGGTGGTCAACATGTCAATAAAACCAATAGTGCGGTTCGTATCACTCATCGAACAACTGGTTTAAAGGTGCGTGTTGAATCAGACCGTTCCCAGCATAGAAATAAGCAAATCGCATTAGAGCGTTTGCAACTACTGTTGGAAAGTCAAAGTGATTTAGAAAATAAATCGCTCGAGCATTCACGATGGCTCCAGCACTATGAAGTGCAAAGGGGTAATCCTATACATACTTTTTATGGTCATGAGTTTATTGAAAGAAAAAATTAGAAATATTGGATTTACAAATGAAACCTTTTCGATGGAATTTAAAAAAACGGGAACAGCTTGGTCATCTATTGAATGGCGAAGTTTCAAAAACGATTGACGACTTTCAATACCATCTCATTGATTGTGCTTCAAAAGTGTTGGCAAGCTCAGGTGGGTCTGATCTTGTCTTTGTTGGTCGCTCTCCCGAAAACCTATTTGATTATTTATCAGGAGTATTTGATGGTTCAACATGGGAGGAAAAAGTACATCTTCTCAATGTGTCTAACCGATTTCAGGATATAAATCAGATAAAAAGTGAAATGCCCTCCAATTATAACGCACTTAGAGAGCATTTTGATGCGCTAAGCCTATCACCAGAAAAGATAATTAGGTCTGAAACTGGTGTTTGTTTTATAGATTTGGTGGCGTCAGGAGGCACGTTTGAACAGTTATTTTATTTTTTGTTAAATTGGTGCAAAGATATTCATGAAGATTATAATGCGTTGAAACGTAAAATTCGTTTTACGGGTATAACTGAAATTAAAGAAAATAGCCCTAATACTTGGAGATGGCAGCAACATGCTGATTGGGTTAAGACCAATAAAGAAGTTACTGTAAAGAATGTTTCTATACCTTGGGTATTGTGGGATTTGTTGGGAAATATACAAGATAAAGTAAGCCCAACTAATCCCCCTGAAAAATGGAATAAAGAGTCCTTATTTATTCCACCAAGAGATGAGAAAAATCTCAAGGCATTAAGGCTAGCATATGATATCTATATTGCAGGCAGGAATTCTAAAAAGAGATTCACCAATAAATTGGCTGGACATCATAACATTAAGGAAAAATGGCTAAGAGATTTGGTTTCTGATCTTAGAGCTAACAAGTAATTTCTGTATTCAAATGGCCAAAAAATATATTACTTTTAAAATGAGCTAATAGCACTTATCTTTGTGATAGTTTTATGATTTAGAGAGTGTACTTTCTGGCGTTAGCTACTGTTAGTATTTTTTATGTTTACCCATAATTCATATACGGTAGCCCCATATAAATAAAAGAATATCTTTATATCTTTGAATTCGGGCTTGCTGCAGATTCTAAGAGAGAGATATGCAGCATCTTGGATAGGATATCCATAGGCTCCACAGGAAATAGCAGGAAAGGCAATAGATTGGCACTGATTTTCTTTAGCGAGTACTAGGGAGTTGTAATAAGCTGATTCTAATAAAGCCTGTGGGTTTTTGCTTTGTTTGTATATCGGGCCTACTGTATGAATAACATATTTTGATGGCAAATTGCCTGCTGGAGTAATTCTCGCTTCTCCATAAGGGCATCGTATACCGTTAATAGGTTTAACTTTGCGACATTCTTCCAGGAGCTTAGGTCCTGCAGCTTTATGAATGGCACCATCGACACCGCCGCCGCCTAACATTTTAGGGTTGGCGGCATTAACGATTGCATCAACCTTGGCTTTGGTAATATCACCTTCAACTATAGTTATGTTTTTCATGCAATTTTATTCGCTAATTGGCAAATTTTTACAACAACATCTGCTATTTCTTTTCCTTCATGCAGTTTATTTAGCCACTTGTTGGTTAGCATGCACATCTGGCCCCTAATGCTTTAGAGGATGTACTGGATAAGCACGCACTACATGCTTGTTCTAGCGAAGTGGCCCAAATTGAAAAACAAGAACAAATGAGTTTTTATGGCTCATAAGCAATTGATTTTAAAGAAAAAATGGTGCTCGGAGGCGGATTAATGTGTAGGAACACATTAAGACAGCTCTGCTGCCCCGAAGAGGTGAGGGCCATAGAAGGCCTGAATCAATCGAACCAACTCTATATCAAACTAACTATATCTTATATATAGATACGGCGGAATGCTCGTCCCTTCCCGGGACTCGGCCTTTGGCCCGCCCGTTCGGGCGTCCAATTTTGTTCCTGACAAAATTGTCGAACCAGGTGGTGGTTCTCAGCCATCCTTCAAACACAATACAAAAAAGCCCCGCCAAATATGGCGAGGCTTTCTTTGTATGGTGCCCGGAGGCGGAATCGANNATTTTCAATCCTCTGCTCTACCAACTGAGCTATCCGGGCTAAGGGGTCTTAGCTTGGCCTTTTCGGCCGAGGCGCGTATTAAAGAGATTTTGTCGGTCTGAGTCAAGTCTTTTCCGGCGATAAGCCACGGGGAATGGTCGCTGACGGGGCTTGGTGGTCGTTTTGGGGTGCTTTCAAGTCAATGCATGCTGACATAGGTCAAATTTGGTACAACGAATGCTAATAAGGGTGGTGAATTTCTTCATATTATTGTGACTATAGAGTGTTTTTTGACAAAAGGACTCATATTCAAAAATGTCGGCAACATTGACCACCAAGACAAAATCTACCTGCCCGGTTACCTGATAGCATTGTTTTACTTCAATGGCCTTGGTAAGAGCTTCCATAAACTGTTTATCAAGACTGGGGTTATCTTCCTTCATTTCGATCTCAACAATCATATTGAGGCGCTTACCCACTGCTTGCGGGGATACGATCGCGACGACCCGCTCAATCACACCGGATGCTTTTAGCTTTTGTACCCGCTTAAGGCAGGCCGGTGCTGACAGACCCACTTTTTCAGCCAGAGCAAGGTTGGTTTGATCGGCATCCCGCTGTAGCTCATTGAGGATGCGAATATCAATATTATTGAGTCGCATTAATTATATTCTGCTTTTAAAACAATAAAGAAATTATAGTTTCATTTATCCTTAATAAAAAGCATTAATTATTTTGCTTTTTGATATTCTGCTGCCTGTATTACTAACTGACAATGCACAGGGAATCAGTTTATGACAACTCCATTCAAACCCTTAAATAAAGAACAACTTAAACATGGCTGCAAGCGATGGCTGGCCGAGGTGTGGATGATTTTCTGGAGTCTGGTCAAGATTATGGTGCCGATTTTATTTGTGGTCCGCTTTATTGAACTGATGGGCTGGGTAGATAATCTGGCTGCATTGATTGAGCCGATTATGGTCTGGGTGGGCTTACCCGGTGAGATGGGACTGGTGTGGATGTCGGCCATGGTCAGCAGTATTTACACAGGGATGGCGGTGTTTTATCAACTGGGGGGTGCCGAGCAACTCACCGTGGCCCAAATCAGTGTACTGGGGACGATGATTTTACTGGCTCACGCCTTGCCCATGGAGGTAGCGATTGCCAAAGCCACCGGAGTCAGCCTGTGGTTTACCCTGACACTGCGTATTGGTGGCGCATTAGTTTTAGGCGCTCTATTACATTTTGTCTATGACCACTACTCTCTTTTGCAAACACCCATCCCTTTGTTATGGCAGCCGGAGCTAAGTGGCTCTGACTGGGCCAGCTGGTTTATAGCCCAGTTTAATATGTTACTGGCGGCTCTGGTGATTATTGCAGGGCTGACACTGTTTATTCGTATTTTGCGCTTGCTGGGTGTGGAGAAATTAATTCACTGGCTATTGGCTCCGGTTTTACGTGCACTGGGTATTGGTGCCAAGGCAACCAATATTATGATTGTTGGTTTAACACTGGGGATTTCCTTTGGCGGTGGCTTGCTAATTCAAGAAGCGCGTTCAGGAAAAATATCCGGCAAGGATATTTTTATGACCATGGCCTTTCTTGGTCTCTGCCATAGTTTGATTGAAGATACCTTATTAATTTTATTATTGGGAGCAGATGCATCTGCCGTGTTATGGGCACGTTTGGGTTTTAGTTTATTGGTGATCGCGATACTCGCACGTGTACTAAACGCTTTACCAAAAAATAAAAAGCATTGGCTTTATCGCTTGCCAAGCGAAACTTAATCTATAAAAATCAACAGGAGATTAAATATGCAAGCGATTAATAAATACTGTCCTCGTTCAGGTAAATCAGTAGTAGAAAATTCACTAACAGAGTATCGGGATTTTATTGTCGGCTTTTGTAACCCGGGTTGTCGCGATGACTTTACCGGAAATATAGATGAGAGGCCGAGTGACACCCGTTACTTTGATACATTAATTAAAGAGCATGAGCTCAGCGACTAAACTCTGTTGGCTTTTCAATCTCATAAAATCCGTCGGTAATACTCTCTATCTTTGCTTCCAGTATTGCCTGAGCATCATAGAGGCCTTTATTATAAAAATAAGGGCCTATCTCTTCTGTAAAAAAATCCAACAAAAATTGCGCATCAAATTGAGCAATATCCTGATCTAGCTCTTCAATAAAATAGAGTTTTATTTTTTTAACAAGGATCTCTGTTTCATCTTTTGAAAATTTAATATCAGCCATAGCTTTATTCCTTTATTAAACCCAAATTTAATAACTCCATTAAGAGTGGCTACTAGCTCTTTTCTGGCACATATCCTTCTGCTTGATCAACCTCGTCATCGGAAAAGAATTTTTCCATTTGTTCAGCTAAATAGGTACGGGCACCCATATCCAATAAGTTTAATTGCTTTTCATTAATCAATAATGTTTGATGCTGCATCCATTCGCCCCATGCTTGCTTGGAGACATTATCAAACAAGTCCTGACCTTTGGCACCAGGGAGTGGTGGCTGCACAAGTCCTTCCATTTCTTTTTTGTATTTACGGCACATAACCATGCGTGACATAGGGTTAACCTCTTTAATTAGTGAGTCGGAAACTATATAGTCTTCCGTGAAAAATGCTGTTGGTACTCAGTTTGCCTTTAAAAAATTTTGTGGCATTTAAATTTTTTCTTTTAAATTCAAAACATTGTGCATTGTCCAGATTCGACATAAACAATGTTATATCAGATTTAGACCCGGCTTAGCCAAAATATCTAACAACTTTTTAACTGGCGCTGCCAAACCCAGCTGCTGCCACTCTTCTTCTGAGTACCAGTTTTGCACATTGCCATCGGCAACTTGGGTACATATTTTTTCAATATGAATATGAACCGGATGAATATCAAGATGATAATGACTAAAGGTATGGCGGAACGATTGCCAAGGTTGGCTTTTTTTAGCACTGCCATGGTATTGCTGGCAATAGTTTAAGGCATCTTCTTCTTTTTCTAATTCAGGAAAACTCCATAAGCCACCCCAAATACCCGTGGGTGGCCGCTGCTCCAGCAAAATTTTACCTTTTGTATTTTGTAAAATCAGTAATTGTGTTGTTTTTATCGGCAACACTTTTTTCGGCTTTTTGCCGGGATAACGCTCTGGCTCACCCTGTGCAAAACCAACGCAATCGGCACTCAAGGGGCATTGCGTACACAAGGGTTTGGTGCGAGAACACAAGGTAGCGCCCAAATCCATCATTGCCTGAGTGTAGTCGGCAGCACGGCTTGTGGGTGTATGCTCTTCAGCAAAGACCCAAAGCTTATCAGCCACTTTTGCTTGTCCGGGCCAGCCATCCACGGCATGGTAACGGGCCAACACTCTTTTTACGTTGCCATCCAAAATAGGCGCAGGCTCATTTAAAGCAAGGCTGATAATCGCCCCAGCCGTTGAACGACCAATACCGGGCAAAGATTCTAAACCTTCAACGGTATTTGGGAACTGACCTTGATATTGATCAACAACTAGCTGAGCACATTTATGTAAATTACGCCCTCTCGCGTAGTAGCCCAGACCCGTCCATAACTGAAGTACTTCGTCTTGGGTAGCAGCGGCTAGATCCTCTACTACAGGGAAGCGCTCCATAAAACGCTCAAAATACGGAATAACAGTAGCAACCTGCGTTTGCTGGAGCATGATCTCCGACACCCAGACACGGTAAGGGTTACGGTTTTGTTGCCAAGGTAGATTCTTACGCCCGTGCTGGTCAAACCATTTTAATATTTGCTGGGAAAAGGACATTTAATCAATAGGGTTGTACGAAATGAGGGTTGCAGTGTAGGCACTTTACAAGATGACCTCAATATTTATGTATAAGCTATTTTGTTACTTGCCGGTGTGTGCATGAAACCACTTGCAAATACAAATGATAATGATTATCATCCTTTCCTAGATTTTTATTCCCTGCCTTTCAGGTATGAGAAAGGTCTTTATCTTTTTATCAAACCTGCTGCGCTTAGCTCCCGATGGCTAATCACAGTTATATATTTGCCAATAACAGGACCCGTTATTTATGAAAACAAATTCGATCGCTAGATTGCTTACTCTAGCCTGCGCAAGCTTAACTCTGCTTGCTCCCATTGCCCAAGCAGCAGAAACTGTGAATGTTTATTCTGCACGTAAAACTGAACTGATCGAACCTTTATTGAATAAGTTCTCTGAGCAAACAGGTATTAAAGTGAACTTGGTCACCGGTAAAGACGATGCGTTAATCAAACGACTGCAAGTTGAAGGTAAAGCCAGTCCAGCGGATGTTCTTATTACTGTCGATGCAGGCCGGTTACACCGCGCTAAATCATCAGGCCTTTTAGAAGCTGTAGATAATGAAACGCTGTCTACTTCAATACCAACCAATCTACGTGATAGCGATAATCAGTGGTTTGGCCTCTCTATGCGTGCACGCCCTATTTTTTATGTAAAAGGAAAAGTAGACCCAAAAGAGCTCTCAACCTATGAAAACTTAACTGATACTAAGTGGAAAGGTCGTATTTGTATTCGCTCATCTAGCAACATTTATAATCAATCGCTTATTGGTTCAATGATTGAAGCAAACGGTGTTAAAGCAACTGAAGCTTGGGCAAAACAGTTTGTGAAGAATTTTGCACGGCCACCTGCAGGCGGTGATACAGATCAATTAAGAGGTGCAGCAGCAGGTGTATGTGATATTGCTATTGCCAATACCTATTACTATGGCCGTCTGATCAAAAGCAACAAAGCTGAAAATAATGCGGTTGCTGACAAGCTAGCAATATTCTGGCCTAATCAGAATAATCGCGGCACGCATGTCAATGTTAGCGGTATCGGCCTTACAAAATCAGCAAAAAATAAAGCTAATGCTGTTAAACTAATGGAATTCCTAGTATCGCCTGACTCTCAAGCATGGTACGCGGAAGTTAACAATGAATACCCTGTTATTAAGAATACTGCTATTGATAATGTATTAAAAAGTTGGGGTAACTTTAAAAGCGATGATGTCTCACTAACAAAACTAGGGATTAATAACCGCGCTGCCGTAGAACTAATGGATAGAGCAGGCTGGAAATAGTGGCCTACATTTTTACGCCCATGGGGTGAATTATTTGTTGTTCTTGCTTATGATAGAACATTCACCCTTTGTTAAAGCGCTCTTAAGAGCGCTTTAATTGTTTTAAATAAAAGAGTTTTATGCCTGCAATAACCACTGATATTGTTGAAAAAAAGAAAGTAAAACATTTCTCTTCGTTGCAATTACGTCCACTGGCCATTATTGCATCCGTCATTGCATTACTGCTATCACTGCCTTTAATCATTGTTATTGCCTCTGTTTTTTCTGGCTCATTTGATGTTTGGACGCATTTATTTGAAACTGTTTTATGGGACTATTTATTTAATTCTTTTATGTTGGTTGTTGGCGTTGGTCTCGGGGTATTACTACTTGGTGTACCCGCAGCCTGGTTAACCAGCGCGTGTGATTTTCCTGGTCGAAAAGTATTAACATGGGCATTGCTACTACCCTTGGCCATGCCTGCTTATATTATTGCTTATACCTACACTGGCTTACTCGATTTTGCTGGACCGATACAAACCCTGATCCGAGATATAAGCGGTTGGCAATATGGTGAATATTGGTTTTTTAATATTCGCTCTCTACCAGGAGCGATAATGATGTTAACACTGGTACTTTATCCTTATGTCTATTTACTGGGGCGCGCTGCTTTTTTAGATCAGTCTCCTAGTATTTTAGAAGCTGGTCGTACTATGGGTTACAATCATTTTCAGTCGGTTACGCGTTTGGCATTACCAATGGCTCGACCAGCGATCATTACCGGCTTAACTCTAGCATTAATGGAAACATTGGCCGATTATGGTACGGTACAATACTTTGGTGTTAGCACATTCACCACCGGTATTTTCAGAACATTTTATGGCTTTGGTGATACGGCTGCCGCCGCTCAGTTGGCTGCTGTATTATTAGGTTTCGTCATTTTATTAATTACTCTCGAAAAATATTCAAGGAAGCAAGCTCGCTATCATATCGTTAAAGGGCGGTCGGTGCAGCGAATCAGATTGACTAAAACCAAAGCAATACTTGCAGTCATTGTTTGCTCAATACCTTTACTGTTTGGCTTTATTATCCCTGCCTCGCAATTACTTTACTGGTCTATTACTGAAGCAATTATAGGTGATTCATTTTTATTATTGGCTTGGCACTCCTTTTACTTAGCTTTTATGGCAGCAGCAATTGCAGTTTTTTTTGCTTTACTACTCGCTTATGCCAAACGACTTTATGCGCGACGCAAACTCGTCAATACAGCAGTGTCTCTAGCAGGCATGGGTTATGCCTTACCAGGCACTATTATCGCCATTGGCGTTATCATCCCAATGGCTTGGCTTGATCATCGATTAATTGCGCTTGCCAAAGAGTGGTTTGATATTGACCTTGGTTTGCTCTTATCAGGCACTTTAGTCGCTTTACTCTTTGCTTACACTGTACGCTTTTTGGCAGTATCACTGGGTTCAATTGAAAGTGGGTTGCAAAAAATAAAACCTAATGTGGATAATGCCGCTCGCCTGTCAGGCTATCGGCCATTACAAGTGTTACAAAAAATTCATATTCCCTTATTGCGCGGATCAGTATTAACGGCTTTTCTGATTGTCTTTGTTGATGTACTAAAAGAACTGCCGGCCACTCTGATATTGCGCCCCTTTAACTTTAATACTTTGGCAGTTCGAGCCTATGAACTCGCCTCCGATGAGCGCCTGATTGATGCTGCCCCTGCCTCTTTGTTGATTGTTGTTGTTGGCTTAATTCCCGTGATTTTGTTAAGTCGTTCGATTACACTAGGATCTGCTCACAACAAGTAATTTCTATCTAGACTACAGTCGTTACGGTAAAGCTGTTAGAGGAAAATCACTAGGGCAAAGTGGAACTGCTTAATCTATCATTATAAATATTGCCCCTCTGGTCATATTAATAACGATAAGTTAAGTAGATTATAATGAAATCAATATAGGACATATTCGTATTATGACTAACATTACCGACAATATCGGCAAACCAAACGCCGGTCTAATAGCAAAAATTATTTTCGCTTTAATTCTCATTGCTATTTTTATTTACACTTTAATTAAATCATTCTTTTATGCTGAACCGGGCTATATCTACCACGTTAGAACATTTACAGGTAGTGAAGAGGTAGTCACGGAAGTCGGTTATAAGTTTTACCCTTTTGGTCGTTATAACTCGTGGAAGCGGGCAATGACCGTACAAGCCCTAAGCGGCTCGGGTATCAATGCCATTAATGCCGAAAATGAAAGTGGCAGCACTTCTGCAAGCTTACCACCTATGAGCATTATGTTTCTTGATCAAGTAGATGCACATGCTGAAGCCACTGTGCGTTTTTCTATTCCTTCAGATGAAGAATCGTTTTTAAAACTGGCCCATGAATACAGAAACCCAGAAAATTTATTGCGCACTGCATTAATGCCGGCATTTAAAGAAACCTTACAAGCTAATGCTTCGTTAATGACAGCCGAAGAATATTATGGCGGTGGGCGTACTGAATTTAACTCTGAATTTGAAAACCAAATGAGCAATGGCATTTATTTGGTTAAGCGCGAAGAAATTCAAGTTAAAGGCACCAAGCAAGCAAGATCCAGTGCTAATGCTGCATTGGGCACTGATCAAGAACAGTACGGCGAAGATTCCAAAACTATTTTTGTTGTCAAAAAAGTCACCGATGAAAATGGCTTACCTAAACGAAAATCACAACGCTTTATTGATTTTGGCATTACTGTGGTATCTGCTTTAGTAACAGATATGCAACCTAACCAAAAATTTATTGAACGTATGCAGCTTAAACAAAAAGCATCTGCCGACCGTGCGATTGCGCGGGAACAACGCGTGCAGGAAGAAGAACAACGCTTATTAGCCATTGCACGTGGTGAACGTGAAGTAGCTGAACGACAAGCAAAAGCAAAGGTTGAGCAAATCCAGAAAACTACAGAAGCTGAAACTGAAAAACAACTCGCTATTACTGAATCTGAAAAGATTAAAGCGCAAGCGTTTATTTCTAAAGAAACAGCACAAATTAATTTTGAAAAAGCAAAAATTGAAGCTGAAACTAAACGTACATTGGCGGAAGCAGAAGCGTATCAAAAGAAAGTGATTTTACAAGCAGATAATGCTTTGGCTCAAAAACTGGATGCTGAAATCGAAATCCAAAAATTATGGGCAAGCGCTTTTGCAAATCGTAAAGTACCAACTAATGTCTTTGGTAGCGGCGGGCCGAATGGCGCACCGGTTGGCAGCGATAATGAAACCAAAACATTTATGCAGTTGTTAACACTGGATGCGGCAAAACGATTAAACTATGATCGTGATGTCAGCAAGTAACAAAACTAAGTAATCGTTAGCTCTATGGAAAATTTATCAGTCGATCTTGTCCAGTTATCAATCAGCAACCTTACAGTTGGTTATGATGGCTTACCCATTGTGAAAGATGTTTCCCTCACTTTGGGGAATGGGCAAATCGGCTGCTTACTTGGCCCCAGTGGTTGCGGTAAATCAACACTATTGCGGGCCATTGCTGGTTTTGAACCTGTCATGGAAGGTGAGATTACGATGGAAGGACAATTATTGTCTTCTCCCAGTATCACACAAGCACCAGAGCAACGACAAATTGGTATGGTGTTCCAAGACTTAGCTTTATTTCCCCATTTAACCATCGAACAAAACATTACCTTTGGTTTAAAAAACTGGAGTCGCGCGGATAAATCCGAACGAGTGCAAGAGCTGCTGACACTCGTTGGTTTATCGGGCATGGAAAAACGTTATCCACATTCCCTCTCTGGTGGGCAGCAGCAACGCATTGCCTTAGCACGTGCTATGGCGCCACGTCCTCAATTGCTGCTGCTGGATGAACCTTTCTCCGGTTTGGATGCTTCGATGCGTGAGGCCTTGGTACCCGAAGTCCGTGAAATCTTACTGCAGGAACAAATGAGCGCCCTTTTAGTTACTCACGATCAGATGGAAGCTTTTGCTATGGCAGATAAAGTGGCCGTAATGCAGGAAGGTAAAATTGTACAATGTGATACTTCATACCAGCTGTACCATAAACCACAAAACCGCTTTGTGGCTGATTTTGTAGGGGAAGGCGATTTTCTTAGTGGTATCGTTATTGATGATAAGCACGTTCAATCATCACTTGGCACATTAAGCACCACACATGCTCACAACTTTTCTGCCAATCAAGCCGTCAAAGTCTTAGTCAGACCTGATGATTTACTCCATGACGATGACAGCGACTTCACCGCTCAAATTGTCAGTAAACAGTTCCGTGGCTCACACTTTCTTTATCGGGTTAAACTAGAGTCTCAGCAAGAACTCTACTGTTTTGCTTCATCCCATCATGACCATGCACTGGGTGAGAATATTGGTATTAAACTGGACCTTGATCACCTAGTGATGTTCGATGACAGCTAAATACCGATAGGCATAACATTGATGCAAAATACCTGTATTTGTGGCAATAAAAAGCCCTTTGAAAAGTGCTGCAAGCGCTTTGTAAGCGGTACTCAATATCCCAAAACACCAGAGCAGTTAATGCGATCTCGTTATAGTGCCTACGCCCTTGGCGGTTTTGGGGACTACTTGCTAGAAACCTGGCTACCCAGTATGTCGCAAGGCTTATCAAGCGAAGAGTTATCGGCCTCAAACACCCAGTGGACTCGCTTATCGGTTATTGATAAGTCTCAAAAAGGCGATGATGGTATAGTCGAGTTCAAAGCATTCTTTGTTGATGAACACGGCCAAGAAGCGCAGCTACATGAACGCTCAGTTTTTAAGCGCATTAAAGGAAAATGGCTATATGTGGGTGGCGAAGTTAATTAACCATCACCAACTACACGTCTACTGACAGCTAAACTCATGAAAATAAGATATTGGATTGGCTACTGGCGCTATTGGCGGTAAAATGCCGCCTGAAAATTCATTCTAGAACACATTAACTATAAAATTTCACCAAGCGGGGACACCATGAGCGAAATTCGCAGCGAACTAAAATACTTATCATCTCACGAATGGGCACGCGTTGAAGAAGATGGCACCGTGACTGTAGGTATTACTGACCATGCTCAGGAAAGTCTTGGTGATGTTGTCTATGTAGAATGCCCCGAGGTAGGTGCAACTGTCACAGCAGGTGAACAAGCCGGTGTTGTCGAGTCGGTAAAAGCCGCTTCTGATATTTATTCGCCCATCTCTGGCGAAGTCATTGCCATTAATGATGTGTTGGAAGATACCCCAGAAACCGTCAATGAATCGCCTTATGATGATGGTTGGTTCTATAAAGTGAAACCCGCTGGGCTTGAAGAACTGGAAAATGCATTAGACAGTGAAGCGTACGAAGGCCAGTTGGACGATTAAACTGCTGACTGTATTTTTATATCATCATTAATAACAGCTGAAACAAACTCTTCAGCGGGTACGGGTCGGCCTGTGTAGTTTCCCTGCAACAGGTCGACACCAACATCAGACAAATACCGACAAGCCTCTTCACTCTCAACCCACTCAGCTGTAGTAGAAATATTCATTAACTTGGCGATATGGACAATGGATTTCACAATTTCCTGATTAATTTCATTACTGATAATGTCATCAATAAACTCGCCGTCGATTTTAATCATATCTACATCTAAACGTTTCAAATAAGAATAGGTGCTAACTCCTGTACCAAAGTCATCCAAGGCAAGATCGCAACCGTACTGGCGAAGTTCACCAATAAATAAATTTACCGAATCAATATTAGATAGCGCTGAAGTTTCAGTAATCTCAAAGATAACTTGTTCCTGTAAATCAGGCGACTCTTTTAAGATTTTTACTAGTTTTTCTCGGCAATTTTTATCAGCCAAAGTACTTGCCGACAAATTAATGGCCAATTTAGGCCGTTTATCCGTAAGACCATAAAGTTCCTGCAAACTATTTAAGGCATTGGTAATTACCCAATGATCAATTTGTCGCATAAATCCAAAGCGCTCAGAAGCGGGTAAAAACTGCCGCGGCAATAAAAACTCATGACGACGATTAATCATTCTCACCAAAACTTCCCAGTGAGATATCTCCCCTGTCGCGGAAGAATAAATAGGCTGATAATATAATCGAAAACGTTTATTTTCTAGGGCATCATTAATATCGGTGATAATAGACATTTGATGCTTTTGTTCATTTAACTGCTCGTCACTATCCATATGAATTTGAATATTATTTCCGCCATTGCTTTTTGCTGCATAACAGGCAGAGTCAGCGTCCCTTAATAATTGAGACACACTATGGGTTTCTTTATTAATGGCGATAAGGCCTACGCAAGCGCCGACTTTAAATAATTTCTCATCCCAAAAAAAGCGGTACTTAGAGACAGCATCTCTTATTTTTATAGCAATGGCATGAGAATTTTCTAAAGGGCAATTTTCTAACAGAACCCCAAACTCATCACCACCTAATCTTGCCAAAGTATCCCTTGAACGTAACTGATCAACAATTTGTTGCGTAATGCGGCGAAGTAATTCATCTCCTGCCAAATGCCCGCAAGTGTCATTCACTATCTTAAATTGATCGAGGTCAACAAACATAAAAGTTGAATCGTGGCCTTTAGATTTGGCATGAATAAGGCTTTTCTCTAATCTTGACTCCATCTCTTGGCGATTCACTAAACCCGTTAAGTGATCATGAGTGCTTTGCCAAACAACACGCTTTAATGCCGCTTGCCGCTCGGAAATATCTCGCATAACAAATAGAAAACCTGCTCGGTTATCCTCGCTTGTTAAGCTGGTACAAAAATATTCTATTGTTATTTGTTCATTGTTATGATTAATTAAAATAGCAATACTGGATTGTAACTGCCTATCCTTTGGCGTAAATATATCGATCAAAGGTTCTCGTGTTTCTTCATCAAGAATGGTAATGACTTCCGATATTTTTCTTGATAGAACATCATCCTCCCGTCGGCCACATAACAATTGTGCTGCGGGATTAATATAATCAATGGTCATATTTTGATTTAATCTGATAACCCCATCGGATATATTCTCTAAAGTCACATGCGCTAGCTGCTTCTCTCTTTTTAAATCTTTTTGTGTTTCAGTTAAGCGGCTGATATCGGCAAAAAAGATAATAGCACCTTTTATCATACCCTCTTCATCAATATAAGGCGTAATATAAAGCTGGTAATAGCCATCCCCCATCGAGACTTGCTCTCGATATCTTGCACCCGTTTCAACCACTTCTTTAATCTTTTCTTTTAATTGATGAATAGGGGTCTTCCAATCAAGTGCCGTTATCAAATCATCATCTTGAATGGTTTTATGATTAAGTAAATTAAACACTGCATTAACATAGCGCTTGACTCTTAAATCTCTGCCAATAACAATCAACGGTAGTTCTATACTGGTTTGTAAATTCTCTAAATCCGTTGAAGTGTTATAAAGTTGATAGGTTTTTTGTTCAAGCTCTTCATTAACTGTGACCAATTCTTCATTGGTTGAATGCAGCTCCTCATTAGTTGCTATCAGCTCTTCATTCGAAGAAAGCATCTCTTCATTTGTCGTTTGTAATTCTTCGTTCGAGTTTTGCAATTCTTGATTCGTCGATTCGAGTTCCTGTATAACCAACTGCAAACTTTGTTTAGTCAAAGAAAGTTCATCTTGCATAGTCGAAAGGATATTTTTTTCGCCCTCGCCAATGCTCTCAACCTTGTCCTGATCAGTGGCTTCTTTTCTTTTTAACTCTAAAACAACCCAACCAACTCGATCAGTGTCAAATTGTCTAATAACAACCACCATAGATTCTTTATAGCTATGATGAACCATCATCTTATTGGGCTTTCCTGTTTGATCTTTTCGATAGCGGCTAATCAAAGAAGATATTGTTTGGCGATACTCAGATTTTAATAAGCGGTTAACATTTCTATCAAACGGGCCACTATCAATATCTAAAACATTTGAAACTGCGCCAAGGGTGTAAACAATATTATCTTGATCATCAACTAGCAGTATTGGGTTAACGACTTCTTTACATAAAACATTACTTAGCTGATGCTCTATGGGTAATATTTCTGTTGCAGATGATTTTTCTATTTTCGTTTTAATATGTGGAAGCTGATAATCAGAGTTATCAGGAATCTCATAATCATAATTTTTCTTATATATTTTTAGATCATGATTTGCGATATCAAATGATTTTTGCTGCGTACCCAAGGATTCATTATTCCCAATAAGGAAAAACCCTTTATTACTTAAGGCACGAAATACACTATTTAGTGCTATTTCTTTTGCATGCTCTTGTAAATATATTAATACATTTCGGCAACTGACTAGATCGATTCTTGAAAAGTGCGGATCTTTAACAATATTATGTGTTGAGAAATAAATTTTATCTCTTATAGTCTTCTTAACTGAATAATAATCAGTTCTTTTTTCAAAATATTTTTCTAAGATGTTTTTTTCTATATTTTCTACAGAAGACTGTCCATAGAGCCCTCGACGCGCTTCAGAAATTAATTTTTCCGATATATCAGTTGCAAATATTTGGTAGTTTGCAGGGATGCTCTTTTCATAAGCAATTTCACTTAAAAGCATCGCTATACTATAAGGCTCCTGACCAGTCGCACAACCAATTATCCATACTCGAAAAGGATCATCATCTTCCGTTTTATTAATCAACATGTCACTTAACTGAAGTTTTAAACCATCAAAAATCGCTTTATCACGGAAAAATTCTGTTACTGCAATAGATAGGGACTCAGTAAAACGTTTTGCTTCCTCACGATTATGGCGTACATAATCATAATATCGATCAATAGTTTTAATATTGAGAATCGACATTCGCCTAAGGATTCGCCGTTCAAGAGTTGTTCGCTTAAACGCCTGAAGATTAACCGTTGTCTGCTGGGAAATTCTGTCAACTAATTGCTCAGTAATGTCAGAAGGCAATTTTGAAGGCAAAGAGTTTTCTGTACCCAAAGACAAATGGTGAAGGAAAGTTCCAATTTCTGATGGCGCCATTAAATTTGGCGAGTCTAAGGCATACATAGCTGCGTTAGGCATACCATCATATTTTGCAGTATCAGGGTCTTGCACAATCGCATGGCCAGACGCGTTAACAATAGCTTTTAAACCCCTGGCGCCATCACTTCCTGTGCCAGATAAAATAACACCAATAGCCTTGCCTTTGACTGAGTCGGCTAAAGAAGAAAACAAGCGATTAATTGAAGGGTTAGCGCCAATATCCGTGGATGTTTTTAATAACCTTACCTTACCATCTTCATACTCAACATCTTTATTGGGTGGCGTGATATAAATGGTTTTGCTTTTTAATGCTTGGGTACGCTTGATACTAACAACCGGTAAAGGTGAATAACGCTCAATTAATTCACTTAACATACTCGGATGTGTTGGAGATAAATGCTGGGCAATAATATAAGTGGCGTTAATATTAGGGGATAAGTGACGAATCAGTTTTTCTAATGCTTCTATCCCTCCTGCCGATGCGCCAATGGCAACGATATAGTCGGGTGAACCCATCACTTTATTTTCGGTCATACCACTTGCCTATTATTTTAATTATGCTGCCCGCTTAAAAAATAAAAATATATTTTGTAACATTTTTCCGGAATTATTATGAGATAAGAGATAGTCATGTAAATTCTCATTACCTTGTAGAAAATAATTCATGCCAGGGGCTGTACCCACTTCATCAGTTGATAAACGACGAAAACCCATTGTCCAACTTTCGAAGTTTCTATTTTTTATCGTTTCTTCGAATAGAACTTTTATCTGATGGTGCTGGGAATCTTTTCTAATGCGGGTAAATGTATCAGCAACAGCTGTTGAGGGGCCTTCGATGACTTGTAAAAACGAACCATCGGCATACAGCAACATACCGGTAATTGATTTTTTTTCATTTCGTGGGCGAGCTTTTTCTAGTAAGTGATCTAACTGAGCGTCTGACATTAAATCAACTGCCTTACTCATATAACCTAAATGCATAAAGGAGTCAGCCATCGCTCTTCCTTTTGTTATTATTTATGTATAGAGTCTACTAGCCTGAGTAAATATAACAATATATAGATTATCTTTTTTAGTATTATTATTAAAAAGAAATAGAATCTGTCGCACCAATTCCCATATCAATAAGCTGCGAGCACAAACTGTCGTAGTCATACTGACTCAAACCGACATACACAAGGACTTGCTCTGCAATACGTGCCCACTCGTGATCCTCTGATTGCTTGCCTAAATTCCTGTAATTGCCGCAAATATTTTCAGCCATTTTTAAAATAGCTAATAAAGTTCGTTTTTGTGGGTTTTGACTATCATCAGCAAGGACAATATCAACATTATGATGTTCATGAATAGCCTGACTAATATAAGCCGGTAGATTCCATGATTTGGCAACATAATAACCAACAACAGCATGATTGGTTTGCAGCAATTCATTTTCTGTATCGGTTATCGACTTATCTTCTCTTGCATAAGATTCTTGAATAACATCTGCATAGTTATCAAAGCGCATCATTAACAAAGGAACACCACAGTTGTGAAAAAGGCCTAAGCTATACGCTTCATCAGGTGTTGAATAACCAATTTGTTTTGCTATTGCCGCACAGGCTTCTGCAATTTCCATCGCATTATCCCAAAAGCTGCCTAATGCAATAATATCGTCATTCGATAATTCCCCACGGATAGAGAGTGCGTTAACCAAATTAATAACACTATTAGCACCAAGAAGATTGACCGCTTGTTTAATCGAAGTAATATTATTGGCCAAACCAAATGAAGGTGCATTAACGGTTTTTAATATCTTGCCTGATAAGCCAACATCCTGACTGATCAATTCGCCAATATGCGCCAAGCTTGGGTCAGGCATAACCTGTTCCATTTGCAAGTCAACCATAATTTGTGGCTGTGGTGGAATGTGCGTGCCTTTGAGAATGGACTCAATTTGTTCTTTCGTTAGATCTACACTCACCTTATACCCACCTACCCATTTTGCTCTGCACCAATAGCATGCAAAGAAAGTAATGACATTACTTGATTTAATGCATTCATCGCTAATGTATAATTTGTGTTTTTTTCGTTATTAATTTGCTTTTTTATATCAGCCAATAACGCAATAAACTGTTGTTGTTTATCATCAGGAAAAAACGCACTCATCAATGATTTATCTGTTGAAAAATATAATTCTTGTATAACCGATAAGGCTTCTATTATTGCTTGCTGCCTTTTTCCTGCAAATGCATTTAAATGCAAAGCATCTGCATTATCTTTATTGCCATTATTTAATAATAATTCATGTAATGTATTGATCGATAGTTGTAAACCATTATGAATAGCGACTATTTTTTCTAATGGCTTCAATTGTTGAAATGCACTGGCAAACAATCCATTAGGCTGCCAATAGCTGACAAGTGTCGTCAGGTCTCGCTGAAACAACTGTGCCTGCAAGGCAAGTAATGCTCTACGTCTATTATTGGGCAATTCATTTTGTTTTAAGCCAGATTGGGCCAACGCTAAAGGTACTTTTGTTTTTTTAACAAACCGTTCCGCTGCTGTTTTGCTTTTATTGGCCCACAACATAAACTCTATTGCATGAAGCCCAAGAGTTACTTCTTCACTATCCGTTAAGCCATGCTGTTTACGTAAATGACTGACAGTAATCGGGAGTGAAATATCATTGACTATACCGCTGTGTAGGTAGACATCATAGCTATCAAGATACCCCGGCTGTAATGGCCAAGCAGCCAAGACAGAGCGCCACTCACTGAGTTTATTCAGTGCATTATTGCTGCTAATGTCAGCAACATCTGCTTGTATAGACAAAAAAGGCGCTAGTTTTTGATACTCTAAAAAACTGAGATGCCATTGCTTACGCGCAGCCATCAGGCTTTTTTGATTAGGGTTTTCGAGTAAGACACCAATAGCATCATTAAGCTTTTCAGCCTGCGCTTGATTACCCTCTAATGCGGCTAAGCCTTGCTGCCAGATATTGTTTGCCAAAATCTCCGCTTGCTCATTGGAAATAAGTAAAGTGGGTGATGTGAGTGTTTCTTCGACCTCAAGTGGGACAACATTCTTGGGTTGTTCTTGAGGCTCACAGGCAAGTAATAGGATAAAGGCGCAAGCGAATAGGCTTCGCTGTAGCGAGGCTAGAATAACGCCTTTTAAATGTGAGGGCATAGGCATAGATGGGGCCGACCAATTAGTTCCTTTATTATAGATGTAATTCTAGAAAATTCAGGTCTTAATCGACGATTGTCTAAAGGCTTTATCGCAAGCTAATAACAGGCCAGCCGACAGATTGCGCATGCGCCCTTAAGCTATCATCAGGATCAACAACAATGGGGCTGTCTGCATATTCGAGCAATGGCAAATCATTAATAGAATCGCTGTAAAAGGTCACTTGTGCTGGCGTGATCTGCTGCTCCCTTAACCACTGTTGCAAGCGTGTAATTTTACCGCCCTGAAAACAAGGGGTTCCGTCTATTTTACCCGTAAACCGCCCATCAACGACTTCTGGTTCCGTCGCTAAGACAGTATCAATCCCCAACAAGGGGCCTATAGGGCCAGCAATAAAGCTATTTGTTGCCGTAATAATCAGTAATTGATCACCTGCACCCTCATGGTCTTTTATCAGCTTATCCGCTTTTTTAAGGCGCAATGGATTGATGGACTCGAGCATAAACTCTTGGTGTAACTGTTGTTTCTCTGTTTCGCTCATATCCAGCAATGGCGCCAATACAAAGCGCTGATACTCGTGAATATCCAATGTCTTGCGCTTATAGTCTTCATAAAAGCGGTCATTCTCACGGGTATAATGATCGACATCGACAATGCCTTTTTGGACAAGAAATTGCCCCCAAGCATAATCACTATCACCGGCTAATAAAGTATTATCAAGGTCAAAAATCGTTAAATTCAAGGTTACAACCTTAGGTTATGACTGGCTAAAGGTGCCAAGGATATCACTTTTATTCGTTCTTATTGCATAGTGTGCTGACATGAAACCTTAATAATTTCGCTGTTAAGCTATCTCTAAGGCACAATAGCAGGTATTCTATACAGCTCAATAATGCCTTGATTAATAAAGAAATATTTTCTGTGGAGAGAGAATGTGATTGATGCAGATGGATTTCGCGCCAATGTCGGCATCATATTAAGTAATGCCTGTGGACAGGTACTGTGGGCTCGTCGTATCGGCGGGATGGATGCTTGGCAATTTCCCCAAGGCGGGATCAGTCAGGGAGAAACACCTGAACAAGCGCTTTACCGAGAATTGGAAGAAGAAGTTGGCTTAACATCCAAAGATGTGAACATTGTTGACGTGACACGAGGCTGGTTAAAGTATCGCTTGCCGCGTAATTTAGTGAGAGAACACCAAACACCTTTATGCATTGGGCAAAAGCAAAAATGGTTCTTGCTAAAGCTATTGAGTGATGATTGTTCGATTAAGTTGGATCAATCAGCATCCGTTGAATTTGATGATTGGCGCTGGGTAAGTTATTGGTATCCATTGGAACAGGTAATTCCATTTAAAAAAGAGGTATACCGACGCGCCCTTAAGGCTCTATCGCCAGCCCATAGCCAGTTGGAACGCACTTTTGAAAACAATAATTAAAGACTATTAACCGTAAAGGAAATTAGCCTAAATAGAGGCAATGTAATAAAAAATACTTAAGCTATTTTAATTATGCTGGAATCATTACGAACCATTACCCAAGAAGTGAACGCTGCTCCCGACCTTTCGGCAGCAATGGACGTCACTGTGCACCGTATTTGCGATGCCATGGACGTCAGAGTGTGCTCCCTCTATTTGCGTGATGACAACGAACGCTTTGTTCTCAGAGCAACCGAAGGGCTAAACCTTGAAGCCATCGGCAATGTCAGCATGGACCAAAATGAAGGACTAGTGGGCTATGTCGCCAAACGTGGCGAACCCATTAACCTCGAAAACGCTGAAGCGCATTCTCGTTACTTATATTTTGCCGAAACAGGGGAAGAACGCTTCGCTTCTTTTTTGGGTGTCCCCATTATCCACCAAAAAGAAGTTCTCGGCGTATTAGCCGTACAGCAAAAGGATCGTCGACGCTTTGATGAAAGCGAAGAAGCTTTCTTACTCACACTGTCTGCTCAATTATCCGGTATTATTGCCCACGCAGAAGCCACCGGTGGCTTTGATCAGTACACTCAAGAATCCACCGATGCTCGCTTTAAAGGGATGCCCGGTGTTCATGGTATTGCCATCGGTACTATCGTTGTTTATTCACCGGCAGCCGATTTATCCAGTGTGCCCTTTCAGCGTTGTGATGACCCTGAGAATGAAATTCGCTTTTTCCACGAATCTCTCGGTGTCGCCAGAAAAGAGATTCAGGACCTCGGCAAACGACTCAAAGATCGCCTGACACCGGAAGAACAGGCTCTGTTTGATGCCTATCTGGCCATGTTGGACGATGCCATCATGACCCGAGAAGTCATTGATATTATTAACAAGGGTGTTGCAGCGCCCTATGCCTGGAGTCAGGTGATTCTCAAACATGCGCAAACCTTCTCTGCCATGCATGACCCTTATTTACGTGAACGCTCTGCGGATGTACGTGATCTTGGGCGTCGGGTTCTTAGCTGTTTACAACAATCCGTAGAACAAGAGCGCGACTATCCTGATAATACGATTCTAATCGGTGAAGAACTCACCGCCTCAGTATTAGGCGAAGTCCCCCGAGAAAAGCTTGCGGGCCTGGTATCGATTCAGGGTTCAGCCAGTTCTCATATTGCCATTTTGGCAAAAACCATGGGCATCCCTACTGTTATGGGTGCAGTTGATCTGCCTTTTACGCAATTCGATGGCAGTCAATCCATTGTTGATGGCTATCGAGGCAATGTCTACGTTAATCCCAGCGATGAAGCCTTAGCTGAGTTTGAGGCGCTCGTTCGTGAAGACGAAGAGATGATCAAAAGCTATGAGTCTCTCCGGGATTTACCTTGCGAAACATTGGACCATCATCGTGTACCGCTATGGGTCAATACCGGCCTTATGGCAGATGTTGCCCGCTCAATTGAGCGCGGCGCGGAGGGTGTTGGCCTATATCGAACTGAAGTCCCCTTTTTATTAAGAGACAGCTTCCCGACGGAAACCGAGCAACACCATATCTACCGTGAACAATTGGAAGCGTTTGCGCCCCACACCGTCACGATGCGGACTTTAGATATTGGTGGTGATAAGTCACTCAGTTATTTCCCCATTGAAGAGGACAACCCCTTCCTTGGTTGGCGAGGTATAAGAGTCACCCTTGACCATCCTGAAATTTTTCTGGCACAGGTCCGCGCCATGATGCGGGCTTCTGAGGGCTTGGATAACTTACGTATTATGCTGCCCATGATTTCTTCCATCCCTGAGTTAGAAGAAGCCCAATCACTCATTTACCGAGGCTATACCGAACTTAAAGAGGAAGGGCTATCCATTGAAATGCCGCCTGTGGGTGTGATGATTGAAGTCCCAGCAGCAGTTTATCAAGCCAAAGAGCTGGCCGCCCGTTCTGACTTCTTATCCGTTGGTAGTAATGACTTAACTCAATACTTATTGGCCGTTGATCGTAATAATGCCTTGGTAGCCGACCTTTACAATTCATACCACCCTGCAGTGCTTCACGCTTTACAGGCCGTGGTTTCTGCTGCGCACAGCCAAGGAACACCCGTCAGTATCTGTGGTGAACTTGCGGGTGATCCAGGCTCGGCCTTACTGTTAATGGCAATGGGCTTTGATGTATTGTCGATGAACTCAACTAACTTGCCGAAAGTAAAATCTGTGATTCGCGCGATTACCTTGGAACAAGCAGAAGAACTGTTGGCGAGCGTTATGAGCTTGCCCGATGCAGAATCTGTCGCCAATGCTGTGAGTATGGCTCTACGCCGTTTTGGTATTATCTCGCGACCGCGATCACTTTCAATAGCGTAAGCAAGAAGAAGCCTAGTAATAAAATAAAAAAGCGCTTATTTGGCCCGCGCAATAGCCGACGGCATAGTTGCCGCAGTATCCAGCTCAAATGCAAAGCAGCGGGTTTCCCCCTCACACTTTGGCTTACCATCAACACTGGGGCTGTAGTTTTGCTCGCAAAACTCGACTTGATCCAAACTGATTGTCAGCACCGTTGATGCGCGTGTGCCGTAATCGGGCAAAGTAATAAACATCGCAGACAAGGCTTTTTCTCTTTCATAATCAATACCGGTACTGGGCAAGCGTTCATCGTGAGCTTGCTCAGGATTTTCAAGGATCTGCCGGATAAGAGTATGATCTACGCCCGCTTCCTGTAATCGGGTACGCAGCTTTTCCTTACCATCGGCGACTTTTGGCCATGGGCTATCAAGCAGGTGATTACTTAGACCATAAGTGCCCGCAGGCAAAGGCTTGATACCATCACCACGATTACTGAAATAATACAGCGACGCGTGCTCACCGGAAAAGTCACCCACCAACAAATTAAAGCCAGCATAACGATCTTGCTGATCGACAATATTTTGTAAATACTGCTCTGGTGATTCGGTGCCCGAGAGAAAGTTTTTAGTCAGCTCACCTCGTGATAATGGATCGTTAACAACGACTCCCGGTTCACGCACATTGGTAATCGCAGCAAAACGACCGGTACGTGTTATACCTAACCATGTACCCCCTGCCTGCAAATCTCGACCAGCCAAAATGGATTGGTGGTCCTCCCAAAACTGCAAGGGCGCAGTGGGGCGAGCAAAGAATTCATCACGATTAGCGCCAAGAGTGAGTGGAGTATCAGTATCGGGCTGGAAGGAAAATAAAATTACGCACATGTATTAAATAATATTAAAGAGTGTTCAAAAGATAAAAGATCAGATACGAATAAGATGCTTTTCACAGGGATTGGTTCAGTATGAAGAATAGGTTTAGCCGATACAAGCGAAATGATATGATGACGCCACTTTTAATCCGGGTTTAACGATATGAATCACAAACCCATTAGCGCCCTATTGATAAGGTCCTCACCAAGAGTTGCTCCCTATGCTAATGCACCCCAATATTGATCCCGTTGCCTTTTCTATCGGGCCTGTTAGCGTCCACTGGTATGGCATTATGTATTTGCTCGCCTTTGCAGCGGCTTGGTGGCTAGCATTACAACGAGCAAATCGCTCAGATTCCTTTTTACAAGCTAAGCAAGTGGAAGACCTTATTGTCTATGGCGCCTTAGGTGTTGTCCTTGGCGGACGCATGGGTTATGTCATGTTTTATAATTTTGAAACATGGTTGCAAGATCCATTGTGGCTATTTCGAGTGTGGGAAGGGGGTATGTCATTTCATGGCGGCCTATTAGGTGTGATTGTATCGACATTGATCTACTGTCGCAGAATCGGCGTTTCATTTTATGACCTAATGGATTTTGTTGCCGTCATAGTACCGCCCGGGTTAGGCTTTGGACGCTTGGGTAACTTTATTGGGCAAGAATTATGGGGTCGAGAAACAGATGCCTCTTGGGGTATGGTCTTTCCGAAAGATCCGGAAGCATTAGTTCGCCACCCGTCTCAATTGTATCAGGCCTTTTTAGAAGGTTTGGTACTTTTTATTATCGTTTACTGGTTTGCTCGCAAAACACGCCCAAGACTCGCCATTAGCGGTGTCTTTATGATCTGCTATGGCACCTTCCGCTTTATTGTTGAATTCGTACGTGAACCCGATGCTCATATCCCTGAATTAATTTTTGGTTGGATGACCCGTGGACAATTATTATCAACTCCCTTAATCCTAGGCGGCATTGGTGTCTTAATTTGGGCCTATACCAAAGGTTTTGGCAAAAGCTCTAACAATGAAACACCCGCTGCGCCAGACACCAGCAAAGCTAAAACAACAGCCAAAGAAAAAAGTGCAGAGCAAAAACCCGCAAAAGAAAAGGCGCCAAAGAAAGCGGCTGACTCTAAAGCAGGCAAGAAAAAAGCATCTGCTAAAAAAACAGATAAGGCTAAAAATAAAAAACCAAGCAGCAAAAAAACCAAGACAAAAAAAAATAAAGAGTCAAAAGAATCATGAAGCAGTATTTAGAGTTACTTAATGATGTCCTTACTGAAGGGGTACAAAAGGGTGATCGTACTGGGACTGGCACCTTGTCAGTATTTGGTCGACAATACCGTCATAATTTACAAAATGGATTTCCTTTACTCACAACTAAAAAGTTGCATTTTAAAAGTATTGCCAACGAATTAATTTGGTTTCTAAAGGGTGATACAAACACCCAGTGGCTAAAGGAAAATGGCGTCAGCATTTGGGATGAATGGGCAACAGAAGAAGGCGACTTAGGTCCTATCTACGGCAAACAGTGGACTGACTGGCCAACACAATCAGGTGAAAGTATTAATCAAATTGATTATGTTGTTCATTGTTTAAAAAACAACCCTGACAGCCGTCGCATTTTGTTTCATGGCTGGAATGTGGAATATTTACCGGATGAAACCATCAGCCCACAGGAAAATGTCAAACAAGGGCGTATGGCTTTACCACCTTGTCATTTGTTGTACCAATTTTATGTGGCTAATAATCGTTTATCTGCTCAGCTCTACATTCGCAGTTCTGATTCGTTCTTAGGACTGCCATACAATACCGCCAGCCTTGCATTGCTTGTACATATGCTGGCACAACAATGTGATCTTGATGTCGGCGATGTAATTGTAACAACGGGTGATTCGCATATTTATTCAAATCATATTGAACAAGTAAAAACGCAACTCTCGCGAGAGCCAAAAACACTGCCAACATTAAAAATTAATCGCAAACCAGATTCCATCTACGATTATCGTTTTGAGGATTTTGAAATTATTGGTTATGAACCACACCCGCATATCAAAGCACCGGTTGCTATTTAACAAAAGGAAATTGATAAAGAATGACAACACTTTCTATTATTGTTGCTATGGCAAACAATCGGGCCATCGGTAAAGACAACCAATTACTCTGGCACCTGCCCGAAGATTTAAAATATTTTAAGCGTATTACTATGGGCAAACCCATGGTAATGGGGCGAAAAACATTTGAGTCTATTGGTCGTCCACTACCAGGTCGGCTCAATATTGTGGTAACACGACAACAAGACTGGCAGCATGATGGTGTTAAAGTAGTTCATAGTATCGATGAAGCAATGGCGCTTGCAGAAGCACAGGCATTGATTGATGGTATTGATGAGGTCATGCTAATCGGCGGAGCCGAACTTTATAAAGCAGCACTACCTAAAGCAGATAGACTTTACCTAACCCGTGTTGATGCCGATATTGAAGGCGATGCTTTTTTTCCCGAAATTGATGAGGCACATTGGCAAGAGATTAGTCGCGAATCATTTTCCGCTTCTGCAAACAACCCTTATGATTATGCATTTTGTGTTCTAACGCCGAAGTAATATAAATCTAAAATATAGAAGGAATTATCATGAAAAGTTTATTTTGTTTTTTAATCTTACTATTACCAACATATGCTCTATCTGCAACAGAGTCTACCACTTTTGGGAAAATTGTAGGAATTGAAAGTCGACCATGGGGATTTCACATTCAAACTAATTTTGCAGCTGGTGCTGCAAATAACTGCCCCGTTAATGTCGGTGATCCATATATGTATGATTTTCGTCATGACAATAGCAACAATGGGACCACCTCAAGTGATGAAGTTTCTATGCTATTAGCTGCTTTTGCGGCTCAAACAGACATTGCTTTTCATATTTATGGATGCAATGGAACACGACCCTTAATTGGCTATATACGCTTAAAAAAATAAACTATGAATAATGAAATTAATTACAAAAGCAATCCCCTGCATGGTGTAAGCTTAAAAAATCTACTCACTGAGCTAGTAGATCATTATGGTTTTGAGATTCTTTTTGCTTACTTAAACCTAAATTGTTTTAAAAATAATCCAAGCATTGCATCCAGCGTAAAGTTTCTTAAAAAAACCAGCTGGGCATGTGAAAAAGTTGAGGCTTTCTATTTATATGAGTATAAAAATCTACCGAGAGCTTCTGATGAACAGTTCGAACTACCGCCTAGGGATAGAGTTATACCAGAAGGGCAAACGCCGAGCGAACCAAAAGAGTTAAGTTTAGAAGATGCTGATCGACTCAATAAGAAGCGTGCTAAAAAAGCTGAAATGCGAGGACAAAGAACAAACAAACAATCTTCATCGTATAAAAAAAGAAGTACAAACAATCACAAATCAAAAGAAGCTACTTATAATACTGATGAAGATCCATGGGCAAAAGCAAAAGCTCGATTAAAAGAAGAGGAATAACTGCAAGCTACTTATATTGTTACTGGCGACTCACTTCTTTAGCCAATTCAATTGAAAAATCAGTCAAAGCATCATTTAAACCTTTGACGTAACTTAAATAACTATCATCATCGAGCGTTTTAATCACTCTGTATTTTTTTGTTATTTTTTCCTTTTTGCCATAGTCCGTTAGCATTGTCCATTTTGCTTGCAAGGTAATATTTTTTCCTAATTGCCCACTAAAGCGTTCAAAAACGACTCGTACCTGCACTAAAGGGCGGTTTCGATTATCCCAAGGGAAAGCCCATACACTATCAATATCTAAATAATTAGAAATATTATCAGCCAACACCTGCCCGATATTATTCTTTAAATTACCTGCCCATAAATTAAAGCTATTGAGCGCAATTTGATTATTATTTTCTGAGCTAATAATACTAAAATTATCCAATATATCCGGGACAACCAAGGGGCCTATACCAATCGCTGTTTTTTTATCTAGAGAGTGATTTAATGCAAGCGGGGTTTTATCAGCGGCTAGTGCGTAATATTGCGTTTCAGGTGTACTGCTGCAAGAGGTAATAGTTATGATTAATATTACACAATAAAACCAGCGAATCGTTAAGCTAAGCATTCTAATTACTTCCCTAAAATAAGTGATTGAGGATAACGATTGAGCTCATCAGTAAATTGGCGAACAGATTCAGCGGATTCATTAACGCTTTTTAAAGTATTTAATAATTCAAAATACAATTGAGAATCCGGCGCTATACTTTGCTCCATGGTTTTTAAAGTCTGTTCAAGTTGTTGAATTGATGTCATCGCAGATAAGGTGACAGCCTCAAACTGTGTTGAAGCTTTTTCGATATTAGCTACAGTTGATCCCACCTTTTTTGAAAAGTCAGCATTATTGAGTTCATTCAATAAACCATTGAGCTGAGATAAACTGTCAGATAGATCATTGCCAATATTAGCTAAAGGCATTTGATCAATCTTAGCGGCAATCGAAGCTATACGCTTGGTAATATCATCTGCATCACTAGGAATAGTTGGAATATAAGCGAGGTTATTTTCTCGTAATAAGGCTTGATTTTTATCTGTAGTAGCGACTAAATCAATATAAAGCCCACCAGTTAATAAACTCCCTGATTTTAACTGCGCCCTTAAACCGCCCACTATCATCCCGTTTATATTTTCTTCAAACACTTTTTGTTCCAATGCTTGCTTGTGCGCCATACGTTCAGGCTGTATATCGATAATGACACGGGTTACTGCCTCTTCAGGTGTAACGCTAGCAAAAGCCACTTTTCTGACCTCACCTATCTGAACACCAAAATATTCAACTGGTGAGCCCGGCTGTAAACCCCGTGTTGATTGATTAATAAAGTTCATTGCAAAGGGGTAACTGGTCACATAAGCGCCATCCATAACCGCTTTTCTATTGGGCAACAGAAAAAAAGTACTGATGGTACTAGTCTCCAAGGAATCGCTAACATAGGGGGAGTCAAAGGCAACACCACCTGCAATAAATGCATTGAGTGACTCTAATTCAAGATGAAAGCCATTAGCATCAAGACCCGCTTCAAGACCACTGACATTCCAAAAACGGCTATGCTCCGTCACCAACTGATCATAAGGCGCTTCGATAAAAAGACTAATTTCAATATCCTGATTGCCCGGCGATAAAGCATAGCTCGTCACTTGTCCCACTTTAATATGTTTAAAGTACACTGGAGAACCCACATCCAATGAACCTAACTCTTTTGCGAACAAAGTATAACTGCCCCCCAAACTATCAGAACGCACTCTTGGTGGTTCGTCCAATCCCTGAAAACTAAATTTAGATGTACCCGCCTGACCCGGGTCAATTTCAATGTAAACACCGGAGACCAAGGTACTTAAACCGGAAACACCGGAGAGCGAAATACGAGGTGAAACAACCCAAAATTTTGTATTCTCTGAAAGGTAACTGGAAAATTCCTGGGCAAGCTCAGCGATCACAATAATACTACTTAGATCATCGCTCACTCTAACCCGTTCAACCGTACCAATATCAACATTTTTATAACGGATTTTGGTTCGCTTGGGCTCAATACCTTCAGCTTTGTTAAAATAAATTTCAACAACAGGCCCTTGGTCTTGCCAAGATTTGTAAGCAAGCGACAAAGCAATAATTAACGCAATAATAGGCACAAGCCAGACAGGCGAAATAGATTCTGCCTTTTGCGGCGGCATTTGCTCAGTGGGTTTATTATCGGCTAATTCACTATCAGTCATGATACTTTATGCTTATATTCCATGCTTTTGTCCCTTGTTATCCTTGGACGAAGTAGAGCGGGGCGTATCCCAGATTAATCGAGAGTCGAAGGTTTCAGCCGCTATCATTGTCAGTATAACCACCGCCGCAAAAGCTAATGCAGCCGGCTCTGGGCGGATATTCATGATAATACCAAACTGTACCAGTGCAACCAACAGAGTGATGACAAATACATCAATCATTGACCATCGACCCACAAACTCAGTAATCGTAAATAAACGCTGCCGTATTTTGCGGTGTCGTTGATGGTTGTTATAAATTGAAAACAATAAGTAACTCAACACCAGTAACTTTAAAATTGGCACAAGAATACTGGCCACAAATACCACCAAGCCAATAAACCACATCCCTCCTTGAAACAAATGGATAACACCAGAGAGAATAGTATCTTCAGATGTTCGCCCAAAGGATGTCACACTCATAATAGGCAACATTAAGGCAGGGATATATAAAATAGCGGCTGAGACCAATAAAGCAGTCGTCTTTTGTAAGCTTCGACGAATACGAGGAGTAAGCTTATGCAAGCAGCGCGGGCATTTTGCACTCTGCTGTAAAACACTCCCACTAATGGTTGCTTTGCAAGTTAAGCAGGCATGAAAAGTGGTATCGCCCTCAAAAGAAAAGTGATTTTCTGGTTGATACTCATTCCATAAAACATGTAGATTAATCGTTAAATTTATCAACAATAAAATAATGATTAGGGCAACAAAGCTTAATAAACCAATGCCCGGTATCAAGGTGGCTTGCTCACCCAACTTAACCGCTGTAACCAATACTCCCAGCATAAAAATGTCGAGCATATTCCAAGCCCGAGAATGTGATAGAAACGTAAGGCAAAAACGTGTCGCCGGTAATCGACGCTTTAAGTAGCGACCAATAAAAATATAACTGAGTGCCAACAACTCAACCAGAGGAAAAATAAAAATAGTGGCAAATACCAGTAAGGCCAAAAGATATTGATCCGCACGGTATAAAGCCCATACACCCGATAACAAGGTAGAAGACTGTGTCGTAAAGCCGGCTTCCAAACTGAGAAAAGGAAAGACATTACTGCATATAAACAGAATAATACTGGTGATAATAAAAGCAGAGACACGCTTATCCCAATGAGGTTTATTACTGAATAAAACATGTTCACATTGCTGACATTGCAGCTGTCCACCATGAGCAAGGGGCGCATGGCGATTAATATAGCCGCAGTGAGCACAGGCGATAATATTGCGCACCTTAGATAGAAGGCTAATTGGAAATGAAGGTCTTGTCATTGCATTAAAAACATCGCGTTAAGAACATCGTATTAAAAACAAGGGTTCTATACTCGCTTTTTATTGTCGATCCTAGCTATGGTATGCTTCTCTATTGAACAAACACTATAACACCATGTCAATAAAGGGGATAGGAAGGTATTTTGTCACAGCGATTACTCTGGGTAGATACGGTTCGTGGATTCGCCATTATCCTAATGGTTATTTTCCACTTCTGTTATGATCTACGCTACTTTGGCTATGTTGACTGGAACATTCCCAACGGTTCTGGCTGGTGGCAGTTTCGCTACTTGATATTGACCCTGTTTATTTTTACGGTAGGGGTAAGTTTATCTCTCGCGCATCAAAAAAAATTCAATAAAAAAACCTTTTACAAGCGTCTTGGGCAACTCGTTATTAGCTCAGCCGCTATTACTATAATGTCTCTATTTCTCTTTCCAAAAGCATGGATATATTTTGGCATACTGCATTTTATTACCCTCGCATCTATTCTCGGTATAGCTTTTGTTAAAAGGCCGACAATAGCGCTTGCCCTGGGCAGTCTGATACTAATGGGATTTTGGTTAGGAATTTTTAAAAGTGACTGGCCTTTTACGCTATTTGAAGCATGGTTGCCAAACCATACTGAAGATTTTGTACCTTTTTTTCCATGGCTCGGCGTTATGTATCTAGGGATAGGATTAATGGGCCTATTAAAAGCAAATAAACTGGAAAAGAAAGTAGATCTACCCAAAAACACCATCATCGAAAAAATTAGCCTTATTGGCAAACATGGGCTGATTATTTATTTAATCCATCAACCGGTATTATTCTCTTTGTTTATTGCGATTGATTTTTTGGGCTAACGCAAGATAAGCTCCTTAATAATATATATAAGCATAATAAAAAATCCATCTGTGATTAACCTTTAGAAAAGCTATGGAAGAAATTACTAAAAAACAAAGAGCTCTAATAGACTGCCTAAGGCAAGAGGAATTATTAGAGATTGACACTGCACTAATGACTAACACTTCATCAAACTGGCGAAAAATTGCTCGCGTAGTTGGTACAACTATGACCCAGTTGAAACCTAAGTATAACGGCATACCCGATATGTTTTATGGTCAAAGAATAGCTGGTTTAATTTCGCAAGGTAAGCTTCTGTCACAGGGTGATATTAAAAAAATGCATTTTAGTGAAATTAGGGTACCATAACAATACAATAAAAATGTTGAATGTAACTCTTAGACTTGGCAACAATAAAGAAATATCTTAATCTAAATTTATTCAGAGGAAGAATCAATGAAAGATGTTGTTATTAAACACCCAAAAAAATACGATAACATTTTAAATAAAACAAAAGATGCTGGCTTTAATCAATTATCTGATAGCAAAGCGGGTGCTCTTTTAGCTTCGTTGTGCGCAAGTAAACCTAAGGGTAAGTTTATTGAACTGGGTACTGGAACAGGTTTATGCACTGCATGGATGTTATCGGGGATGTGCGAGCATTCGTCGCTTGTCACAGTTGATAATGATAAAAAATTAGTATTTATTGCAAAAAAATTCTTAGCTGATGATCCACGGGTAGACTTTATCGTGGGTGATGGAGAGAATTTTATAACCAATGCTGAAAAAAATTCAATTGACCTGATTTTTGCTGATACTTGGCCGGGAAAGTACAATCACCTTGAAGAGGCATTAGCATTACTTAAAGTCGGTGGTGTTTATTTAATAGATGATATGTTACCGCAAGAAAACTGGCCCGATAATCACGACAAAAAAGCGGATGCTTTGATAAACTATCTAGAATCCAGACCTGACTTTACAATAACAAAAATGTGTTGGTCTACGGGTATAATTATATGTGTTAAAAACAGCTAATATTTGTTACTTATATAAACAAAGCATAACAAACAGGATCAGATAAAATTTTGTTATCAAATAAAGGAGTTAAACTTGATTTACGCAATAGCAGCAATGGTTCTTTTAACCTTCGTGGTCGGGGCAGTTACTGTAAAGGTACGCTTTGCGAGTGTTAAGTCTAGAAAAGTAAGTGCTAAATATTTTAAATTGATGCACGGTACAGATGTGCCAGAAATGGTGACTAAAACGACACGTTGCTTTAATAATCAATTTGAAATTCCAGTTTTATTCTATACAGCGGGAACCCTTTACATTAGTTTGGGTCTTGAAAGTCTTGTGGGTTTGGTATTTGCTTGGTTATTTGTCATGCTTCGTTGCATCCATGCTTATATCCACTTAACTTATAACCACCTACTTCATCGAATGTTGAGTTTTTGGTTTGCTTTTATAGCTGTGATTGTAATGTGGCTAAATCTTTTAGCCCATCAAATATAGCTATTGCTAAATAAGTCGCTCATTAATGTTGTGTTGTATGTATCGTGGAGAATTAAATGAAATTAACCGGCGAATGTTTTTGTGGTGAAATCAAATATGAAATAAACGGAACACTTCAAGACGCAAGATCATGCCACTGCTCTCGTTGTAGAAAGGCTTTTAGTGCTCAAGCCTCGGCATATGCATTGGTGAAGCCATCAGAATTTCGCTGGATTTGTAGTGACGAATTTATAACGTCATATATAAATCAGAACGGCTTTGGCCTTCAGTTTTGTAAGCAATGTGGATCCACCTTATGTGGCATCTACCAGAACGAAATTCATGGGGTGACTTTAGGTTGCCTTAACGAAGACCCAGAGATTGAAATTGGCCATCATATTTTTGTTGGTTCTAAAGCTAGTTGGGAAGTAATACCAACAGGAGTTTTACAGTATGAAGAGTATCCACCACAATAAATAAAAGTAGAAAAAGGGTTTTTTAATTTCTTAAAAAACCCTTTTGGCAGAGATATAAGTCAAAGATTTAATCTTCTAATTTAGATAAATCCCTCACCGCACCTTTATCTGCACTGGTTACAAAAGCGGCGTAAGCTTTTAGTGCACCAGTAACTTTTCGAGGGCGTTCTTTTACTGGCTTCCAACCAAGCTTATCTTGTTCAGCTCGGCGTGAGGCTAATTCTTCATCGCTCACTAATAAATTAATACCGCGGTTAGGAATATCGATTTTAATTTTGTCGCCATTTTTGACTAGGCCAATCGCGCCACCAGAAGCAGCTTCTGGTGAGACATGGCCAATGGATAAGCCTGAGGTGCCACCGGAAAAACGGCCGTCAGTTAATAGAGCGCAAGCCTTACCTAAACCTTTTGATTTTATATAGCTGGTTGGGTACAACATTTCCTGCATGCCCGGCCCACCTTTAGGGCCTTCGTAACGAACAACAACGATATCACCGGCTTTGACTTTATCCGCTAAAATATTTTCAACCGCTTCATCTTGTGATTCAACCACATGGGCCGAACCTTCGAACACTAAAACATCGTCATCAACACCGGCGGTTTTTACCACACAACCGTCTTCAGCAATATTGCCGTACAACACCGCTAAGCCACCCTCGGTACTAAAACAATGTTCAAGCGAACGAATACAACCACCAGCGCGATCAGCATCTAGGGTTGGCCAGCGGGTATTTTGACTAAAGGCTGTTTGGGTTGGAATACCGGCAGGGCCTGCTTTATAAAAATGCATAATTTCTTCAGATGGGCTACGCATAATGTCCCATTCATCGAGCGCATCTTTTAATGTTGCACTGTGGACCGTTGGTAAAGAGGTATCGAGTAATCCGGCACGATCAAGCTCACCGAGAATGGCCATAATACCGCCCGCCCGATGTACATCTTCAATATGATACTTTGGCGTATTGGGTGCCACTTTACATAACTGCGGCACTTTGTGACTAAGGGCATCGATATCTTTCATCGTAAAATCAACACCAGCTTCCTGCGCTGCTGCCAAAAAGTGAAGAATGGTATTGGTTGAACCACCCATGGCAATATCTAAACACATGGCATTTTGGAAGGCGTTGTACTGAGCAATATTACGCGGTAAAACGCTTTCATTATCTTGTTCATAATATTGGCGTGTAATTTCAACAATGCGCTGACCCGCACGTTTAAATAACTGTTCACGATCGGCATGGGTCGCCAACGTGGTGCCATTACCTGGCAGGCTTAAACCCAGTGCTTCGGTTAAACAGTTCATGGAATTGGCGGTAAACATGCCAGAACAAGAGCCACAGGTCGGGCAAGCACTGCGCTCATACTCTTCGACTTTTTCATCACTGGCGCTGTCATCGGCAGCAATGACCATGGCATCAACCAAGTCGAGCTTATGCTCAGCCAGTTTTGTTTTACCGGCTTCCATAGGGCCACCGGATACAAAGATAACGGGAATATTAAGGCGCATCGCAGCATTAAGCATTCCTGGTGTGATCTTGTCGCAGTTAGAGATACATACCATGGCATCGGCACAATGGGCATTGACCATATATTCAACTGAGTCGGAAATAATATCTCTCGAAGGCAAGCTGTAAAGCATACCGTCATGACCCATAGCAATACCGTCATCGACAGCAATTGTATTAAATTCTTTGGCGACACCCCCAGCTGCTTCAATTTCACGGGCAACGAGCTGACCAAGGTCTTTTAGATGGACATGGCCCGGTACAAATTGGGTAAATGAATTGACGACGGCGATGATCGGTTTTTGAAAATCATCATCTTTCATTCCTGTGGCACGCCACAGAGCACGTGCGCCAGCCTGATTACGGCCAGCGGTGGTTGTTTTGGAACGATAAGTCGGCATGGGAGCCCTCTCTATTAATCAGGGAATGAATCAAGGACAGAGATTATATGCTAGTTTTTAATATTGCGTAAAATGACATATTTGCAAGGCATTGTTGTGATAAGTGAAACGTCTATTTAAAGATTTAAGCGCAGCCCTTATGATAATGCACCAAAATAGCCCCTCCGATAGAAAATAAAAACAAAGCAAGAAGGAAAATAAAGTTGTTCATTATTTCACTTACTTACGTCAAAGAACTCGCTGAAGTCGATAAGCATATTGAGGCCCATGTCGCTTATTTAGAAAAGTATTACGCAGAAAATATCTTTATGGTTTCTGGAAGAAAGGTGCCAAGAACAGGAGGTCTTATTATGGCAAAGGCCCCAAACAAAGAAGCCGTAGAGAAAATTATTGAAGAGGATCCGTTTTTTCAAGCACAGGTGGCCAAATACGATATTACTGAGTTTGTGCCCACTATGGCAGCACCTGAACTTAAGGCATTAGTATCTTAAGCAATAAATGAGCTCGTAGCCGAACCTTGCGGGGGGGATTTGCGAGACATTTGAGCAACTAGCTGTTTCAGATCTTCTGCTAATTCTTGCTCAGTCGTTTTGCTGTAAGATGCCCGCCATGGATAAGCGTCTTTGCCTTGCTGTAGCTTTTGTCGAGATAAGCCGATTTTTCGTAACTCAGGGTCGGAGAATTCAGAGAGCTCTCTAGCAGCACGATTCTGATCCACGGCATCTATATTTTCCGTTAAATTTTCTGCTAACTTAGCGCTAATATCGTCAAAGACTTTGTCGATTAATTTCCACATATCGCTTTACCACTACTCACCTATAAGACTTTAGTAGTAATAAGATTAGTTGCTATTTAGTGGAATGCCAAAAAGGAAAACAACATATTTTGATTATTTTTACAGCCGCTACGGAGTGACTTTGAAAGGCGCTTTTTTCACCTATTTTTCTGGCTTGCTTCGATAAAAGACTTAGTGATTTAAGTCAACGGGGGGAGCCACTCTTAGCACCTCTTCCAATGTTGTTATCCCCGCAGCAACTTTTTGGGCACCGGAAAGTCGGAGGCTACGCATCCCTTCTTTCATTGCGAGTTTCCGTAAGGCCGTAAAATCACAGCTATCAGTAATCAGCCCTTTAATGCCATCAGTCAGTGGCATAATTTCATAAATGCCCTGTCGACCTAAGTAACCAGTATTACGGCACTCTAAACAACCCACCGGGTGATAAACCTTTTCTGGCAAAGGGGCCTTCCAAGGCCTTACAAGGCTATCCCACTCCTCCTGACTGATACTTGCCTCTTCTTTACAGTGAGGACACAGTGTTCGCACCAGACGTTGGGCCATCACGCCCAACAATGTTGATTTGATTAAAAAACTGGGCAAACCCAAATCCAACAAACGCGTAATCGCCGTTGGCGCATCATTCGTATGTAAAGTAGACAAGACCAAGTGGCCTGTCAGCGCCGCTTGAATCGCCATCTGACCGGTTTCCTGATCACGGATCTCACCCACCATAATAATATCGGGATCTTGTCTTAATAGGGTGCGCACGCCTGCCGCAAAATCCAAGCCAATGGCAGCATGAACTTGAGTCTGATTAAAGCTGTCTTCTACCATTTCGATAGGGTCTTCTACCGTACTAACATTGACTTCAGGAGTCGCGAGCAACTTCATTGACGAATAGAGAGTGGTTGTTTTACCCGAACCTGTGGGGCCTGTCACCAAAACAATCCCATGGGGCTTGCTTGTCATTGTATTCCAGCGAGCATGGTCATCGCCTTGCAAACCTAATTCGATAAAGCTGCGCAATAACACATCAGGATCAAAAATACGCATCACCAACTTTTCTCCAAACGCAGTCGGTAAGGTTGATAAACGTAATTCAACCTCACTGCCATCGGGGCGTTTCGTTTTAATACGACCATCTTGAGGCTTACGCTTTTCAGCCACATTCATGCGACCAAGAATTTTAATTCGGGAGGTGACTGCTACACCAACATTGGCAGGTAATTCGTAAATATGGTGCAAAATACCATCAATACGAAAACGTAACTTACACACTTCTCTGCGTGGCTCAACATGGATATCACTGGCACGCTGATCAAAGGCATATTGCAATAACCAGTCAACAATACTAACAACATGCTGATCATTCGCTTCAGGGTCTTTTAACTCCCCTAGCTCCAGTAACTGCTCAAAGTTAGACGCTATAGACTGCTTGGATGACGTGCCGCTGGCACCAAAGACCGAACGAGATAAACTGTAAAACTCAATAGTATAGCGGGCAATATCCGCAGGGTTTGCCAACACTTTTTTAACGGGCTTGCGGGTAATATGTTCGATTTGCTCTTCCCAACCGGTCATAAAAGGTTGGCTGACGGCGACAATCACCACATCGGTCGTTACTTCAACACAGAGAATCCCATGACGCTTAGCAAAAGCAAACGACATGGCCTCGGTTACTTCGTTAACGCGGACTTTAAGGGGGTCGATATGGTAGAGGGGTAACTGGCTTTTATCCGCAAGCCAGTCACACAGTACTTCTTCTGATAGCTTGCGGCCGGGTGTCGACAAATCATCCAATGCCAAACTGGCAATATACGTTAGCGGGTGAAGCGTTGCTTGCTCACGAGTCCGTGTTGTTCCCGCGACCATATTGGCATCGCCCTGTTGTATACGATTATCATTGACTAAGTCATCAAGAATATTGCGAATATCTAAAAGCCTATCCACTGACATTACCTTTAAAATCGGATTAATTTTTAACGTGTTGAAACAGGAAGCCAATAAAATAACCGATTTTATTCTGTTATTTTATTGGGTTCCTGTTCTATAGTGCCCAATAACGTTATTACTATCAAATGCTTGTAAAAACAATTCCTGTAAAAAGAGCCCCTATGTCCAATCAAAAGCGTTTTATCGATCAGCTCCAACAACTAGTAGGTACGCCTTCGGTCAGTTGTACACAGCCATCCTTAGATATGGGCAACCGGCCAGTCATTGATCTATTGGCCAACTGGCTACAAGCTCTGGGCTTTGAGATCGACATACAGCCTTTAGATGACCCATCACAAACCAACCTCCCGGTCACCCAACAAAAAGCCAACTTGATTGCGACCTTGGGCAAAGGCGATGGTGGCTTGGTTTTTTCTGGCCATAGCGATACCGTACCCTATGATCAAAACCGCTGGGAACAAGACCCCTTCCAATTAAAAATAGACGATAACCGTGCATTTGGCTTGGGCGCAACCGATATGAAGGGCTTTTTCCCAACAGTGTTAGCCGCCATTGAACCGTTTATTGGTAAAGAGCTAGCCCAGCCGATTATTATTTTAGCCACCGCAGATGAAGAAACATCTATGACCGGTGCACGTGCATTGGTCAACAAGCAACAGCCCAAGGCCGCTTACGCGATCGTTGGTGAACCCACAGGTATGCGACCGATTCGTATGCACAAAGGCATCACCATGGAGAGCATTCGCATTCAAGGTAAAGCGGGGCACTCCAGCAACCCCTCACTAGGTAATAATGCCTTGGATGTGATGCATGATGTGATTGGCGAGTTAAAACAGTTTCGCCAACAGTTGCAAAGTCAACATCAACATGCCGGTTTTGATATTGAAGTGCCTACCTTAAACCTTGGGTGTATTCATGGGGGTGATAACCCAAATCGTATCTGTGGTCGCTGTGAGTTAGAATTTGATATTCGTCCTCTACCGGGAATGAAATTGGATCATTTACGGGAAGATATCGATCAACGCTTAGATGAAATTGCCGAAAAAAATAATATTATTATCGAACGTGAAAGCTTATTCCCCGGAGTTGATGCATTTGAGCAAGCTGAAGATTCAACATTAATAAAAAGTGTAGAGGCACTCACCCAACAGCCATCTGAAAGCGTTGCCTTTGCAACCGAGGCACCTTTTTTACAAGCGCTAGGCATGGAAGTCGTTGTCATGGGACCCGGTTCCATTGATCAAGCTCATCAACCCAATGA
>JBOEHG010000082.1:0-6145 GCA_050633825.1 Cellvibrionaceae bacterium
ATAACCAATTTTCATTTAATTAGCTCATCTTTTTTATAATCACAATGAGACTGTTGACCCAATATATCCCAATACTGAAAAGGATTAATGCCAGACCCAGGACGCTTAACACCTAAATTATTGACGGTAAAGATATCACCCTCTTCTATTGTTTTTAACGATACTAGACTTTTTCGTGCTATTTCTTTATTTTTAACTTCAGACAACTGAGGACCCTTAATGCCATTACCTATAATTTTTTCAACATCCCGAATTGCTTGAATCATATTTTTCAACTCATTGGGTTCTAAAGATGCTTTATGATCAGGCCCCTCCATGGTTTTATCTAAAGTAAAGTGCTTTTCAATCAATGTTGCACCCCGCGCAGCGGCTGCAACGGGGACGGTAATGCCTTCGCTATGATCTGAATAACCTACAGTTAAGCCAAAAGCTGAGGTCATTGTATTCATAGAAGCTAAATTAATTTCTTCTAATGGTGCAGGATATTCAGTTGTACAGTGTAACAATGTCACTTTTTCTTTTAATGCCCTTTGCCCCTCAACTGATGCATAAGCTTTTTGAAAAGCAGTAATATTAGGTGATTCATCTGCCTTAGTAATATATCCAAATGCTACGACACCTAATATCGCTTCTATCTCTGCTAAGGTCGCCATTCCAGTCGACAAGATTAAATCACAACCGGTTCTTGCATGAGCTAAAACAAGTGGTGCATTAGTAATTTCACCCGAAGGTATTTTCAGTTTTTTAAGGCCTAGTTTATTCGTTAAAAACTCTAGACTACTTAAGTCAAATGCAGTCGACAGAAACTCAATACCTTTTTTAACACAATGCTCAAGCAACTTGAAATGCATCTCATAAGGTAATTCTAGTTTTTGCAACATGGAAAATTGAGTTTCACCATTATTAGTATTATTTTTTTGATATTCGGCTTTTTGAGCTGACTGAGTAACTAACTCTTTGGCTTTAAAAGTTTGAAATTTGACAATATCAGCTCCTGCTTCTGCGGCAGCATCTACTAAATCAAAGGCCAATTTTTCATCTCCATTATGGTTGACACCCGCTTCTGCAATAATCGTTATAGGCTTCATAATGAGCTTACACCTTTTAAATCGTAAAATGCCTTTATACAACTTAGTTCCATGTTTTTTAAAATACGAATAATTTTTTCGCTGGAGCGACCATCACCATAAGGATTCATCTCTGTTTCAATTGATGATTTAAAATCAACATTTTGTGATAACTCTATGGCTTTTATTATTTCGCCATAATTTGCTGCGCAATGAATAACAGAACCAGAAGATAATCGACCTTTCTGTCGGTCACCAATGTTAACCGTCGGTATATTAAATGAAGGGACTTCAATAATGCCACTGGAAGAATTCCCTATAACAGCAGCAGCATATTTTACTGCACTTAGATAGCGCTGCTGTCCCAAAGAAGGAGCAACACATACACGTGTTACATGCCGAATCGCATACTCTTCTATCATACGAATGAGTAACCGCCCTCCTTCGTCACTATTAGGGTAAGTCATAATAATTTGATAGTCAGGGTAATTCTCTAAGGCATTTAAAATCGCTTGAAACACATTTTGATGCTGCTCTTCAGCCAAGGTAGCAGAATGATATGTCAATAAAAAATAAGGTTGTTTTAAATCAAAGGATAAAGATGAAGCTAATTCATTTAGAGACATTAATGGTGTACGCTTTAAGTGATCCAATCCGGGGGCACCAACAGTATAAACACGGTCTGGGCTTTCACCTAACTGAATCACTCGTTGTCGATAAGCTTCTGTGGATGTACAATGCACCATACTCATTTTACTGACTGCATGTCGTATTGCATCATCATAAGCACCTTCTGTAACTTCACCACCATGAATATGTAAGATAGGAATTTTCATAACAAGTGCCACCTGCGCAATAGCTAGCAGCTCAAACCGGTCTCCTAATAAAATCAAAATATCAGGCTTTAGGCGATCTAAGGAATCAGCGAAACCAATTGCACCCAAGCCCATACTTTTTGCAATGCCAACACCATTATCAGAGGAAGGTAAAGCTTCAACTTTTTCATCAATAAAAAAACCATCCTGCTCTATTTTTTGGTACGTATTTCCATAATCAGATGATAGATGAGCTCCTGAAACAATAAGCTGCAATGCCAAATCATTATCAGCTTGAATATCTTTCATTAACCAATACAACAAGCCATATTCAGCTCGAGTTGCTGTAAATACTGCAACCTTACGCATCTGCTACTCCGACTGGCGTACTGGGTAAATTCACAAGGCGTTTTTCCAGCGATTCACTGATAGACAAATCGCCCTTAATTGCCTTGGAAAACATTGGTAATCGGTGCATTAGTTGCCATACAGGTCTAGTCATCACTCCTTTATCATTCGTTTCTTGTAGTAACTTATCTCTTACCTTTTCATTTTCACATACAACTGCATTTAACCAATAGTTTGATACCGCATAATCAGGCTCCTGAAAAAATTCATATTGTGAGCCTTTAAAGAAATTAGCATAACAAGAAGCTAAATAGCGTTTGCACCGTATGAATCTATTAAGGTTCTTCATTTGAGCACAACCCAAAGCAGCATTAAGGTTTGGCATACGATAATTAAAACCGGCTTCGTCATGATAAAATTCATAAAGGTGAGGAACCTTAGCTGTGGTAGTGATATGTTTAGCTCGTTCTGCATCTTTTTTATCGCTAAAGAGTATGGCCCCACCACCTCCCGTCGTAATTGTTTTGTTTCCATTAAAGCTTAATGCAGAAAATCTTGCGATAGTGCCCGTGTGCACATTCTTATACAATGAGCCCAAACTTTCAGCGGCATCTTCAACCAAAGTGATATTCCACTGTTTACAAACAATTTGAAAGCCTTCCAAGTCAACAGGATGACCAAAGGTATGCATAGGGACTATGGCTTTTATTTTTTGGCCTGTTGCCGCATATATACATTCACCCTTATCATTTAGTTGCGCATTTTCATCCAACCAGGCTTGAGTTATTTTTGGACAAAGACCTAAACTAAGAGGAGAAATATCGAGAAAAACAGGCATTGCGCCCATATGATATAAAGCATTACAGGTTGCTACAAAGGTCAAGGCTTGCGTAATCACTAAATCCCCTCGCTCTACACCTGCCATATATAAAGCAATATGTAATGCTGCTGTACCATTAACCACGGCGACAGCTTTAGCGCAACCCGTATAAAGTTCGATACTTTTTTCAAAGTCATCAACATACTGCCCAACACTGGAAACATAGGTACTATCAATGGCATCTAGAACATATTTCTTTTCATCCCCACAAAATACTGGAGCATGTAAAGGGATAAATTCTTTGGTTTGATAAAAACTTTGAATAAAATCGATTACTGTTTGATTATTCATAACAATCTACATTTTTCCCTCTAAATATTTCTCTAAATCCGTATAATTAAAAGAGGGTATCATTTGATTAAATAATTTTTGAATCTCTACTTTCTCCCACGTTTTTTTATCTTTCATATCTTGTATTGTATTTTCAAAATAATGCAGTTTATCTCTATCATAGGATAAATTATTCTTTATAACGCCCATGTTAAAAAAACGTTCCATATCTAAAATTTCGTTTTCTGTATAAAACTCTTCGAAGTCCTTTTCTCCTGTCGTATCACTCGTAGAAAAAAGGCAAGGCCATTGCTTACTTTTACCTCGTGTAGAGAAAAACATCCTTGCTTCGCCTTCGTCTTTACATAAATAAGGTTTATAACCTTTTATATTAAGATATTTAACCGCTATGTCTGAAAAAGTAATTAAATGCAAGTGTTCACTGAGCTTAGGGAAAAAGATATCTCTATTTTCTCCAAAAACAGAAGACATAAGGCATAATTCTCCAGATTCTTCTGCTGTTACAAAATAACGTTTGACATCATTAGGCGCAGCAATAGGCTGATTTTTTTCTATTCGTTGATTAAAGCCATGTAACAAAGAGCCATCGGAAAAGGCAACATTGGCAAATCTAGCGGTTGAGATGTCGATGTTTTCACTGTAACGCAGTAAAAACATCTCCATAATTCGCTTGGAAGCACCCATCATATTGACTGGGTTTGCCGCTTTATCGGTTGATACACAAAAGTATTTTTTTACGCCCTTATTAATCGATTGTTCTAAGGTTTTATTGGTATTTAAAATATTAACATCGATCATACGCATTAAAGTAAAAGGATCCTTTTCACTTCTAACATGCTTTAGTGCCGATAAATTTAAAACATAATCATATTCACCATCTTGTTCAATAAAACAATCATATTCAACCGAAGCAATGTCTAGCGTAAAAGTTTTAAAGTCACCTTCGATATAGCCAAACGAACTGCGTATATCACGTACAAGTTCAACCATGTTATTTTCGCTTATATCAACAACATGTAATTTAGCGGGGTTACGCTTAAAAATCTCTTTAACGACAGCTTGCCCGATGGTACCTGCACCCCCTAGCACCAAAAAACGAGAGCTCGCAATAGTCGACAATAGCTCATCATTAGCTTGCTCTATATCATCGGAAAACAACTTGTTTTTTCGACCAATAAGATCGAGGATTTTTTCCATTTAAATGATCTCTAACCCAAGATAGTTTATATACACAAGTAGCCATGCATTTCTTAAAGAAAAACGAACAAAAAACGATCACTTAAAGTAATAATCGATTCTCTTTTACGTTTATATATAACTCAAACATCACCCAGTCAAAAAAACAATGGTTATTTGGTTATTTTAAATTCAGATGCTAGATTCAGGCCAATTTAGCCATTCAAGTATAGACGGGAAATAAAAAAGGCGCATATTTCTATGCGCCTTTTAGGATTGATTCATTTATCAGTATTTATCGCCTCATTTAGCCATAAGCATCTAATAAACTAATCGTATTATCATCCTTTAGTTTTTGAGCCAAATTTAGAAAAATATCTTCCGGTATTTGACGTATCAGCTCACCTGACTCCTTATCACGTACACGAACAACCGTTACCCCTGAATCTTCATCAATGCTAAAGTGCAAATCACGTTGAATAGATTGAACATAACTATTGAGTTCTGTCACAGCATCTTCTACTGCTGCTTCAGCGACCTCTTCTGTTTGTGGTTTCTTCTCTATTTCTTCAGAGACTGGTTTCACTTCCTTGCTCGCCACATCTTTTGCTGTTTCGATACCCCGTGAAAGAGCAGCACTCGTAACCAAAGGAGCGGTTAATTGTGTTGTTCTTACCTCATTCATGGATATTACCTCATACTCTTAGTGATGGGGCGCCAGCTTTCAGCAACCCCATCTCTATCAGGACATACTTAACGAAATTAGTTAAGTAACGACAACACCTGCTGAGGACGAGCATTTGCCTGAGCCAAAATGGCCTGTGACGCCTGCTGCAGTACCTGGGCACGACTTAACTCTGCGGTTTCTTTCGCAAAATCAGCATCGACAATTCGAGAACGTGCTGCTGATGTATTTTCAGAAACGTTTGCCAAGTTAGATACCGTGAAGTCAAGACGGTTATTAACCGCACCTAAATCCGCACGCTGACTGTTGATTTGTTCAAGCGCTGTATCCACAATATTTAGTGCTTTTTGAGCACCTGCTTGCGTGGAAATATCAATACTGGATACTGATCCAGCGCCATTAGAATCATTCTGCTCTTGTAAGCCGAAGTTCGCTGCCAACTGAGTATCAGTCAGATCGTTACCTGCCTGTATTTGAATGGTATCGCCAGTTACTGAACGAAGTGCAATACTGGTTGTTGTTGCCGCACCGGCACCATCAGTACCTGCTGAGGCAACGACACCCGTTTGGTCTGATAATTCGTTAATAGCAGCAATCACATTAGTGGTTCTTTCCGCTGCAGTCGGTGTACCACCCGCTGCAACCGCACCAATTTCAATGCCATTAATGACTAAGTCACCTGCATTTGTGGCTGCTGTCGCTGTAATGGTGGCACCTTGTGTGGTTCCATCATTATCTTGCACATTAAAGCCTGCTGTATTCAATAAAGTGCGTGCCGCCGCGTTATCCCCTTCGATTTTAATACCATTACCTGATATATCATCCAAAGTTAAGGAGAATGTCGCCACTGCACCAGCTGCTGCTGTAACACCTGCAACGGCTG
>JBOEHG010000083.1:0-16884 GCA_050633825.1 Cellvibrionaceae bacterium
CCGTAAACAACCATTGTCTTACCACTTACGGATACTAGGCCTTGATCTTCCAGCGTTTTGAGTACGCGGCCAACCATTTCCCGTGAACAACCGACAATACGGCCAATTTCCTGGCGGGTAATTTTAATTTGCATACCATCAGGGTGGGTCATTGCATCGGGTTCTTTGGAGAGCTCCAGTAAGGTTCTTGCCACACGACCAGTGACGTCTAAGAAGGCTAAGTCACCCACTTTACGGGTAGTGTTGCGCAAACGGCGCGCCATTTGTGTTCCCAGCGCATAAAGAAACTCAGGGTGAGATACGCTAAGCTCGTGGAATTTTGTGTAACTGATTTCGGCGACTTCACATTCGGTTTTTGCTCTTACCCAAGCACTCCGAGAATCCTCTTCTTCCTGAAATACCCCCATTTCACCAAAGAAATCACCATCGTTAAGATAGGCAACGATCATTTCTCTGCCTTCATCATCTTCAATAATAACGGTTACTGAGCCTTTAACAATAAAGTACAGTGAATCACTTTTGTCTCCGGCGTAAATTAAAGTACTTTTGGCGGGATAGCGGCGTCTATGACAGTGCGCTAGAAAATCATCGATATTTTTCAGTTGGGGCGTTTGTGGTAAAACAGCCAAGGGAACATCCTCATCTTTATTTTCCTGCTGGGTGCAGGATTACTTTTTTGATATATAAGTTTTTAGTGTAGCAGTTGTTCAACTAATGCCTAGTGAGCGAGTTCTCACTCTGAGCGTCAGAAAAAACGACGTCAATATCTCAGCTATGTTAATCTTGCGCCCTCAACAGTCAAGTAAAAAATGATGACCGGTTTAAATGCTGGACTAATGTCGTATTAATAGAGGAATAAGCAGTCATGCAGGCAACGGTAAAATGGGTTGATGGCGCAATGTTTTTGGGTGAGTCAGGCAGTGGCCACAGTGTTGTCATGGATGGGCCACCCGATCATGGTGGTCGGAATATGGGGGTGCGCCCTATGGAAATGTTATTGATTGGAATGGGCGGCTGTGCCAGTTTTGATGTCATGAGTATCCTGAAAAAATCTCGCCAGAATGTGATTGATTGTCGTGTAGAACTAAGTGCTGAGCGTGCGGAAGGTGTGCCGTCACCTTTCACGAAAATACACCTTCAATTTATCGTGACGGGTAATGAGCTGAAAGAAAAGCATGTTGCGAAAGCGGTAGAGTTATCAGCTACTAAATATTGTTCAGCATCTATTATGATGGAGGCTGCAGGTGTTGAGGTCACTCATGCCTATGAGATTGTATCCGCAGCTTGATTACATCGGCCAAGATCCATCATCAGTGATGTTATATATGGTAAGTTGTTTTGGTCATCGCTTTTGATAATAGTGACATTGCAAACTTAATTGGAGCAGGGAATTCTGCTCCGCCGGCGTCTAATGCTGTTTGCTGATGCCTTGCTTCATCTGCCAGCATTTGTGACACAATGGCGCGACTTTTCTCATCTGCTTTAGGCAGTTCGTGCAAATGCTTTTCCAAATGCTTACATACTAGCTCTTCAGTGGCAGCAACAAAACCTAGGCTGACCTTATCGCTAACGGCACCTGCAAATGCACCCATGCTGAATGATAAGCTGTAAAACAGCGGATTGAGTCGGCTAGTATAGCTATTGAGCTGTTTAATGCGTTCATCACACCACACTAAATGATCCACTTCTTCTGCAGCAGCAGACTCCATTTCGTCGCGTACATCCGGTAATTTTGCGGTCAGCGCTTGCCCTTGATACAGAGCCTGAGCACAGACTTCGCCGGTGTGATTAATGCGCATTAACCCAGCAGCATGTTTACGCTCTTGGGTACTGAGTTCTAATTCTTCTACAGGGCTGGCGGGAGAGGTTTGAGCCGCAGTTTGGGTGCTGCGGTTAAGCGTGCGTAATACGCGGTCTGATTCAATAATGAATTTATCAATAAGCGAAAGGCTGCGAGGAGAATTCATAAATAGGCCACTATTAATATATTTAAGTGCGACAGAGAAAGAAAAAGTTTACTCTGCCCTTAAATGATCATCAAGCTTGTTCGCGCTCAATTGCCCTGTAGGCAATATCATCTCGGTAATAAACAGCATCCCATTGAATTGCATGGGTGAGTTTATAAGCTGCTGCTTGTGCTTCGGTAACCGTGTCCCCTAAAGCCGTTGCACAAAGCACGCGACCTCCACTTGTCGTCACATGGCCTGCTTGGTCTAATGTTGTGCCTGCATGAAATACTTTTCCGGTATCGCTGTCCGTTTCCGGAAGACCCGTAATAATATCGCCTTTACGATATGAGCTGGGGTAGCCTCCAGCGGCCAATACAATACCTACTGCTGCGCGCTCATCCCATTGCGTTGTGCATTGATCTAGTTTTCCTGCCAATGCCTGTAAGCACAGATCTGCTAAGTCAGATTGTAATCTCAACATAATAGGTTGGGTTTCAGGATCGCCAAAGCGACAATTATATTCAATCACTTTAGGTGTGCCATCTTCAGCAATCATTAATCCCGCATATAAAAAGCCAGTATAGTCATTGCCTTCTGCGGCCATGCCAGCAACGGTTGGCTCAATGACTTCTTGCATAATACGTTGGTGTATTTCTGCTGTCACAACAGGGGCTGGAGAATACGCGCCCATGCCGCCAGTATTTAAGCCGGTATCACCATTGCCGGCACGTTTATGGTCTTGGCTGGTGGCCATTGGTAGGCTATTTTTTCCATCGACTAGCACGATAAAGCTGGCTTCTTCACCTGTTAAAAATTCTTCAATAACAACTTTACAGCCGGCGTCACCAAAAGCATTACCGGAAAGCATATCTTTAACGGCGTCTTCTGCTTGTGTTAATGTTTCAGCAACAATCACACCTTTCCCTGCCGCTAAGCCATCCGCTTTAATAACAATAGGGGCACCCTGTTGTTGCAAGTAAGCCAGCGCAGGCTCTACTTCAGTAAAAGTTTCGTAAGCTGCTGTTGGAATGTTGTGGCGTTGTAAAAAGTCTTTGGTAAATGACTTAGAGCCTTCTAACTGAGCGGCACCTTGGCTAGGCCCAAAACATTTTAAGTTACGTGATTCAAAATAGTTAACGATGCCATCCACCAGTGGTGCTTCCGGTCCTACAATGGTTAATTCGACAGCATTTTTTTCAGCAAAGTCAGCCAGTTTTTCAAATGCCATTACATCAATTGCAACGTTTTCTATTTTTGTTTCCAGTGCTGAACCGGCATTGCCGGGTGCAACAAAAACTTTTTCAATATTTTGACTTTGTGCAACTTTCCACGCTAGAGCATGTTCTCTACCGCCTGATCCAATGACTAATACATTCATTAATTACTTTGCCTTTCTATTAGTTATCCTTAAAAAGTCGTCCATGGACTTTTTAAGGAAATCAAAGAAAAATACTGGCGCAAATACGTGGCTTTGCTGGTATTTTTTCTTCTCGCATTGGCCTTAATGGCCAATGGCCGTACCTTCCTGTACGGCACGCCAATCATTTAATTCCTGGTCGAAAATCTTTCCCTGACAATAGTGTTAGTGTCTAAAGTGACGCATACCGGTAAAGACCATTGCCATGCCATGTTCATCTGCCGCAGCAATAACTTCATCATCGCGAATAGAACCACCGGGTTGAATAACACAGCTTACACCAACATTAGCAGCGTTATCGATACCATCGCGGAAAGGGAAAAACGCATCACTGGCCATAACGGATTCTTGAACTTGTAAGCCTGCATGTTCTGCCTTGATGGCTGCGATACGTGCGGAATTAACTCGGCTCATCTGTCCTGCACCTACGCCAATGGTGCGTTGGTCTTTGCCATAGACAATGGCATTAGACTTAACCATTTTGGCAACTTTCCAAGTAAATAACATATCGTTAATTTCTTCAGAAGTTGGTTGTCGCTTAGAGACAATTTTCAGGTCGCTTTCTGTAATCATTCCCATGTCACGGTCTTGCACTAATAAGCCACCATTAACACGCTTAAAATCAAATGCTGAACGTGCTGTTTGCCATTGTCCACAGCTAAGCAGACGAACGTTTTTCTTTTCGGCAACAATGCTTTGCGCGTCTTGGCTAACGCTTGGTGCAATAATGACTTCAACAAATTGTTTTTCAGTAATGGCTTTTGCCGTTGCTGCATCCAGCTCTCTGTTAAATGCAATAATGCCACCGAATGATGATTCTGGGTCTGTTGCAAATGCTTTTTCATAAGCGTTTAGCAAGTTTGTATCAACTGCAACTCCACAAGGATTGGCATGCTTTACGATAACGCAAGCAGGTTGATCAAATAGTTTAACGGTTTCGAGTGCAGCATCGGTATCGGCAATATTATTAAAGGATAATTCTTTCCCTTGTAATTGTTTTGCTGTTGCAATGCTGGCATCGTTTGCTTTTGCTTCAACATAAAAAGCACTGTTTTGGTGAGGGTTTTCACCGTAGCGCATGTCTTGAGTTTTAACAAATTGAGTGTTGAAGGTGCGAGGAAAATTTTCATTGCCGCCCGGTACCAAGCGGCCAAAATAATTGGCAATCATGCCGTCATAGGCGGCAGTGTGCTCGTAAGCTTTAATGGCTAAATCAAAGCGAGAGGCATGACTGGTTGAGCCATTATTCTCTGTCATTTCACTCAAAATAGTCACGTAATCACTCGCATTAACCACAATATTAACGTAAGCATGATTTTTTGCTGCTGCGCGAACCATTGTTGGGCCGCCAATATCAATATTTTCTATTGCATCTTCAAGAGAGCAATTCTCTTTGGCCACGGTTTCTTCAAAGGGGTAAAGGTTAACGACAACCATATCAATGCCGCCAATATTATGTTCTTCCATTACCGCATCATCCTGACCTCTGCGGGCGAGGATGCCACCATGGATTTTGGGGTGCAAAGTCTTAACGCGCCCATCCATCATTTCTGGAAAGCCGGTATAGTCTGATACTTCGGTGACTTCAATAGCATTTTCTTTTAATAGGCGGTATGTCCCCCCTGTTGAAAGAAGTTCGACATTAAATTTGCGTAGTGCCTGAGCAAACTCGACAATGCCGGTTTTATCAGAAACACTGATCAGTGCACGTTTGACAGGAAGGTAATCACTTGATGATGAGGACATAATTTAGGAAATATCTTTTAAAACGATGGTGGAATAAATAAAAAAGGGATGGATTATTAATAATCCATCCCTTTCATAACATTACTTGAGGTTAAAGCAGGCTATAACGCTTTAATTTTTTGCGCAAAGTGCCGCGGTTAAGGCCTAGCATTTCGGCAGCCTTAGTCTGGTTTTGACGTGTATTCTTCATCACGATCTCGAGTAAAGGCGCTTCAATTTCTTGAAGAACCATATCGTATACATCGGTGACAACCTGTCCATCAAGGTGACGGAAATAATTTTCCATCGTTGTTTCAACACAATCACGTAACGATTGTTCTTGCGTGTTTTTATGCAAGTTAGTCACTGATGGAACATCTTGTTGATCAAAAGTGGTTTCTACAACCATTGGTTCTGCTGAGCTCATGCTGCTCTTTCCTCTGTAGTCGCTAGTTTTTCAAAGTACAACGCTAAGCTGTCGTACTGTTCTTGAGCGGATTCAATCCGGTTAAATATCTTTCGAAATTCTTGGCTGCAATTGGAGTCATCAATACGCAATTCATTTTTCGCGTTCAATAAGCAATTACTGCCGTTAACATCTGAATTCTGTTGTTGCTGCAATGTAGACTGGTATTGTAAATACCATGACACATGTTTGCGAGCGATTTTCGTGCCCATTTGCTCTCCATAGAAATTATGTAGAGCTTGAACGTGTTCACTGATGGTGTTGCTGATTTCTCTCAGTGATGGTTTTTGTAAGTACTTTCCCGTAGCCAGAAAATGATTGATTTCTTGAAATAACCACGGGTTTCCTTGCGCGCCTCTGCCAATCATAATGGCAGTTGCCCCTGTTTTTTCCAATACAGCCATCGCTTTTTCCGGTGAGGTAATATCACCATTAGCAAAGACTGGAATATCAATTGCGTCGGCTATCTGGGCAATTGTGTCGTATTCTGCTTCTCCTTTAAATGCACATGCGCGTGTTCGGCCATGAACAGCTAGCGCCCTTATTCCCGAAGCTTCAGCAATGCGAGCGATGCTGACACCATTACGATTGTCGGTATCCCAGCCTGTTCTGATTTTTAGGGTAACTGGGATGTCAACTGCATTGACGACCGCCTCTAAAATATCAGTAACTAGTTCTTCATCCTTCAACAGGGCAGAACCGGCTGCTTTTTTGCAAACCTTCTTTGCTGGGCAGCCCATATTGATATCAATAATTTGTGCGCCCATGTCAACGTTCGCACGAGCGGCTTCAGCCATGATTAGGGGGTCATTTCCAGCGAGTTGCACAGAGCGCGGTTCGTTATCCTCGGAATGGGCTAATCGATAGCGACTTTTACGGCTCCCCCAGAGCCTGCTATCGGCAGTAATCATCTCCGAAACGGTAAAACCTGCGCCAAGATTACGACAAATTCGTCGAAAAGGTAAGTCGGTAACGCCTGCCATAGGTGCCAGAATTGTTGGTCTGTTGATGACCCAAGGACCTATTTTGAACATATTGAGCAGGTACTGCTTATTAATAAGTGACTTAGTTTTTCGTTGACTAATGAAACCGCAGGATGCTTTTCCGTAGCTATTCATAAACCCTGTTTCAGTCAAGTTCGTTTGAAATCTATGACTGAATTGCTTGTCGAGACAAATGTCGAAAGCAGGCGCCTATAATAACGCTAACTGGTTTGATGAGAAAGGTTAAATTGAAAAAATTGTTTATTTTTTGAGTTTCTTTATTGGCCGTTTAATTAATTTGTGACGTCTGCCTTGATAACGGTAAGCTGGTAATTTACCGCTGATTCACCTGGGTCGACAATAGCAAGGGAGACTTGAATGGGTTGGTTGACGGGCATTTGCTTGGCGCCAGCCAGCTCACCCCTTAAATAATTTTCAGGTTGTAAGCTTCTAGCGGCAATCAATGTATTGTTGAGATCACTGAATTCAAGTCTTATTGCTGGGTATGGTTGCTCAAATTTGGCATTGTTGATAAGTATGGCATCGACAACCAAGGCTTTTTCTTGAGACGGGTGGCTGCGGACGAGTAGGTTGGTTGTTCTGATCTTTTTAGTGTCAATCAAGTCGGGTAGCTGGCAAGCGAACAAGCTACAAGCGGTTTCATAGAAAGGACGATAATCAGGTTGCTTACTCAAGGTATCAAAGCGAAAAGTGGCCACTTGTATGACCAGTGCCAGCCCAGCTAGTAATGCCCCTCCAGTCCATAACCAGCGTTGAGTGTTCTCCATTTCGTACCATTCCATCTCAACCGGAGCTGGTTCAATTCTGGAGAGGTAATCACTGGCATCTCCGGCATAGCTAGTGCGTGAATGCATCGCATCTTCTATCTCTTGATCACTGATTTCTGCCGAATGATCTTCTGTATAGGTGTTGTTAGAATCGGATTGATGGTCAATATTACGGTCTGGTTCGGTACTGTCATGAGTATCGAGCTGATTGATGCTGTCATCCATATCATGATCAAAGTAGAGTGCTTCCATTTCCTGTTCAGCTTGTTCGTGTACCTGCTCAGCTTGCTTATATGTGGGTTCGGCAACAATAGATGCTATTTCAGGCTCTATTCTGTCAGTTTGGGCAAATTCTCCTACGGTATCAGGCTCTTCGATAAGCGCTTCATCATCGACTTCTAAGTAAGATTCATTGGCTGTTGACTTACGAGTGACCTGTATGGGCTCTATTTCATCATCTTCTAGGTCGGCCAGCATATCCAGTGCCCAGCTCTCATCGGCGCTTTCCCGTGTATGTTGGCTAATTGGTTGTAGTTTGCGATCAAACAGACTGGTTTTTTTGTTTTTATTATCCGTATCAAGGTCGTATATATCGTCATCAAGAGATAAGCCTTGATCTTCATCATCGATGAGGTCTTCATCTGCAATGTCTAAATCAAACTCTGTATCTGATACAGGTGCCACTGTTTCGGCGGTGGCGCTGGATTTTGGCGAGCCAGCTTCGTCTGCTGTTTTGTGCTCAATGGCTTTGAACACCGCTAGACATGAGCCGCAGCGAACAACGCCGTCTGCGACAGCGAGTTGATTGGGCGTTACTCGAAATGCGGTATTACATTGAGGGCAACGTGTAACAATATCAGAATCAGACATTTACAAGCCAAAGTTAAATTCAGATGCTAAGTGTAGATGAGTTAGCGCCGAGAATAAATACAGTAATGCTGGGTTTTAGCGTTGTGGCACTTAATATAGGGTTTAAGTCTTTTGTTGTTAACCCTAAGATATTCTGCGGCCGGCCAATTGCACCCATTCTTCTTTCTGTTGTATGGGTTCAAATTCAATATACTCTTGGTAGGCTTCGATAACTTTATCAGCTTGTTCTACTAGAACACCTGAGAGGCATATTTTTCCATTAAGGGAGAGGTGCGCTAACAAGGTATCAGCTAGCTCAACTAATGGGCCCGCTAAAATATTCGCGAGCACTAAATCTGCCGGCGTTATTGTTTTGTTTTCTTGAGGTAAATAAACTGGGAATTGTTCTACAGATAAGCTATTTCTAAGAACATTGTCCTGAGTTGCAATCAATGCTTGGGGATCAATATCAATGCCGACGGCACTTTTTGCGCCCAATAGTAGGCTGGCAATGCCTAAAATACCGGAGCCACAACCATAATCAATAACCGTTTTATTGTTTAGGTTTTGGGTGGCCAGCCACTTCATGCACAAAAATGTTGTTGGGTGAGTGCCTGTACCAAAAGCTAAGCCGGGATCGAGTAGGACATTGGTTGCGGAAGGATTTGGCGGTGACTGCCAGCTTGGGCATATCCAGAGCGAGTCACCGCATTGAATGGGGTGGTAGTTATCCATCCACTCTCGCTCCCAGTCTTTATCTTCTAATTGCTCCCAGCGCAGGTTAGGTGTAAGAGTCGATGTTGACGTAGATAGCGTTGAGAGTGCTTCGCTTAACACTCCGTTGATTTGTTCGGTGTTGCAATCGGCGGAAAATAATCCTGTAATCCGAGCGTGATCCCATAGTGGGGTTTCCCCCAAAGAGGGTTCTAAAATAGGGTCTTCTTTGGCGCCGGCGGGTATATGTTCCTGCAGGGTAACGGAGGCTGCCCCGGCTTTTAGTAGAGCATTCTCTATGCTCTCGGCTGAGCTTCTTTGCGTATCAGCAATCAGCTGTAACCAAGGCATAGAATAATAATAAAGTCAGAGCGTTTACAGCCCCAACTTTTTCTCTAAGTAATGAATGTTAACGCCACCTTCCATAAATGCGCTATCGCGTACGAGGTCTTGTTGTAATTCAATATTTGTTCGTATTCCTTCAATCACCATTTCATCCAATGCGTGGCGCATTTTCTTTAAGGCAATTTCACGGGTTTCACCATAGGTAATGACTTTGGCAATCATGGAGTCGTAAGTGGGTGGAACGGTGTAACCACTGTATAGATGTGAATCAACACGAACACCTAGGCCGCCGGGTGGGTGATAGGTCTTCACTGTTCCTGGGCAAGGCATAAAAGTTTTTGCATCTTCAGCATTGATCCTGCACTCAAAAGAATGTCCTTTGATATTGATATCATCTTGCGATAAGGAAAGTTTTTCTCCCGTACACACACGGATCTGTTCTTTAATTAAATCGACACCAGTCACCATTTCAGAAACTGGGTGTTCAACCTGAATCCGGGTGTTCATTTCAATAAAGTAAAAGCCCCCATCTTCATATAAGAACTCGAAAGTGCCTGCGCCACGGTAACCAATATCGTTACAGGCTTTTGTGCAAGAATCATAGACGGATTGTCTTATGTCTTCGGGGATATGTGGTGCTGGTGCTTCTTCCAATACTTTTTGGTGGCGACGTTGCAGTGAACAATCGCGATCACCTAGGTGAATGGTGTTACCTTGACCATCTGAAATAATTTGAACTTCAACATGGCGAGGGTTTTGAAGAAATTTCTCCATATACACCGTATCATCACCGAATGCAGCTGCGGCTTCTGCTTTGGTGACATGAATAGAGTTAAGGAGCGCTGATTCTGTTTGAACGACTCGCATACCGCGTCCGCCACCACCGGCTGCTGCTTTAATAATAACTGGATAGCCAATTTTTTGGCCGATTTCCAAGCAGCGATCTTTGTTTTCAGGCAATGGTCCGTCAGACCCGGGGACGGTAGGTACGCCTGCTTTTTTCATAGCTTCAATCGCAGAGACTTTGTCACCCATTAAACGAATAACATCGGCATCTGGGCCGATAAAAGTGAATCCACTTTTTTGCACTTGTTCCGCAAAGTCGGCATTCTCTGCAAGGAAGCCGTAACCCGGGTGAACAGCAACAGAATCAGTAATTTCCATAGCACTGATAATAGCTGGGATATTTAAGTAGCTTTCTGATGAGGGATTGGGACCGATGCAGACAGCTTCATCCGCTAAGCGTACATGCTTTAAATCCCGATCAATAGATGAATGGACAGCAACAGTTTTGATGTCCATCTCTTTGCATGCGCGGAGTACGCGTAAAGCAATTTCGCCTCGGTTGGCGATTAACATTTTTTTAATCATTTACCTAAACTCTTGAGCATTATTTATCGGCTTAGTTGAGCGACTTTTGATGTTGCTCATTTAAACCGCTCTTTTAAACGATTCTGTTAAGTTATTCTCTTAAGTGATGGTAACAAGGGGCTGATCGAATTCAACGGGTTCACCATCTTCAACAAGAATGGCTTCGATAACGCCTGCTTTGTCAGCTTCAATTTGGTTCATCATTTTCATCGCTTCCACGATGCAAATAACATCGCCAGCTTTAACGTGTTTGCCGACCTCAATAAATGAGGGAGAGCCTGGGCTTGGAGAACGGTAAAAAGTGCCGACCATGGGGGATTTGATGATATGGCCTGACAGGCTTTCTGATTTCTCTCCCGCAGGGTCATTTCCCGGTGCAGCAGGAGTGGGTGCTGGTGCACTGGGTGGTGCCATATGTGCTGGAGCCGGTGCATATTGTGGCTGCATAATGGGTGCAGAGGTTTGGCTGCCGCGGCTAATGCGTACAGATTCTTCGCCCTCTTTAATTTCTATTTCGCCAATGTCGGACTCTTCAAGCAGTTCGATCAATTTTTTGACTTTGCGAATATCCATTAAAATCTCTCTCTATTCGTTTTAAATTTGGTTAGATTACTGAGTGCGTAGGGCTAAGAGTTGTCACATCGTTGTTGTCTTAGCCACATGCAGTCAAGGTTTAAAGTTCTTTGATGGCGGCGTCCAATGCCAATGAATAACTGTGGGGGCCAAAGCCACAGATTACTCCGCGTGCGATATCGGAAAAATATGATTTCTTACGAAATTCTTCTCTGCTATGTACGTTGGATAAATGTACTTCGATAAAAGGAATTTCTACTGCACTAAGAGCATCCCGTAGTGCGATGCTGGTATGAGTAAATGCACCGGGATTAAAAATAATAAAATTCACGCCTTCTTGTCTGGCATCATGGATGCGTTCAATCAATTCATACTCGGCGTTGCTTTGCAGGGTCATTAAATGATGCCCCTGACTTTTGGCGTGCTCACCGAGAGTGAGATCAATCTCTTCCAGTGTTGTTGAACCATAAACCTCAGGCTCACGAGTGCCGAGCAAATTAAGGTTGGGACCGTGAAGAACAAGTATGGTAGCCATAGCTAATTCCGAGCTGGAGATTAATAAACATAGGGATGAATTGCACAGGAGTTTGCCGGAAAAGGTGGTCTTTGTCTAGGAAAAGCTGAATTTTGTTATTTTATCCACATTTTCGGCGAAGATTAACGAATTTAGCGGCATGAAATAAGTTAAGAGATATTAGGTGAATACACGTTAACTACAAATCGATTACATTTATATGAAGTTGGCCCCTGTTTTACTGTATTTGAGCAAACTTCTTTAAAAATGATGTCATTTTCTTAAAAATTCGCTCAAATAGACCCGATTGAATTTTTAAAGCCTGAAGGTGAAAGGATTTGTGGTAAAACTTGCTCTTGTGAGCCCGCTTTTGCTGGAAATAGCACATAAAGTGGAACACCACCTCGCTTGTATTTTTCCAATAGCTGGGTGATAGCAGGGTCGTAATTTGTCCAGTCACCTTTTAGTAAATGAATGCCTTTGGCTTTCATCTCTTCTATTGTGGCATCGGTAAAGACAACTTTTTCATTGGCAATACAAGTGATGCACCAGTCTGCAGTCATATTAATAAAAACGGCTTTTTCTTGTTGCCTTAACTCATTAAGGCGTTGCTCGCTGTAGGGCTCCCAATCAGCGTCTGCTAATACTTGCTGCCCGGCCAGTGGTTGCGTGCTGTTATGCCAGCTAAGTAAAACAATTAACGCTAAGGTCAGAATGCCGGTAACGGGTAAAATAAATTTCACTCTGTCGCCAAGCCAAAAAATAAAAACAATGGCCAAGCCACCGAGCAAAGCAATAACCGCAGTATCTGTACCCAATTGTCTTCCGAGAACCCAAAGTAACCAAATGGCTGTGAGGTAAAGCGGGAAAGCCAATGCTTGTTTGAATGTCTCCATCCATGCCCCGGGTTTGGGAAGCCATTTTCCCAGTTGTGGAATATAGCTTAGTAAGAGTAAAGGTAGTGCCATACCAAAACCGAGGGCAGCAAAAATGCTAAGCGCGGCCCACCAAGGTTGTGTAATAGCAAAGCCGAGTGCCGGTGCCATAAATGGAGCAGTACAAGGGCTGGCAACAACGGCAGCAAGTACGCCGGTGAAGTAAGATTGTTTCAGTCCGTTACCCTGAGTTAAGCCTTGGCCGGCACTCATCCAGCGAGTCCCGATAGTAATATAGCCCGATAGAGATAGCCCCATCACAAAAAACAAATAAACCAGCACCGTAACAAAGCCGGGTGATTGCAATTGAAAGCCCCAGCCGACCGCTTGACCTGCTGCGCGAACGGTTAAGAGTAATCCAGCAATGAGTACGAATGTACTGACAGCTCCTAAAGTATAGCTCCAGCCTTGATTGCGGTGGTTGTTATCGCTATTAGCCAGTGAAAGTGCTTTTAGAGACAGTACGGGTAATACACAGGGCATTAAGTTCAAAATCATGCCGCCAACAACCGCAAAGCCAATCATGACCAGCACTTTAGCGATGGATGCGGGTTCTGTATTCAGTGCACTATTACTGCTGTTTTCAGTTGGGGTATTAAATTGAGTTTCAGCAACAATAATAGGTTCAATAGAATCGCCGTTGACGGTAAATCGTTGAGTGTGGGGCGGGTAGCATAAGCCTGCATCGGCGCAACCTTGGGAAACAACGGTTAATTCAAAGCCTGGGTTTTTAGGTAAATCAGCGCTATTGATAGTGACTTTGGCATGTTGATAGTGCTTTTCAACATCTTTTTCGAATATGGGGTCATACTTAACAATCCCTGTGGGTAGGGTGGCTGCTATCGCTTGATTGTTAATCGAGAAGCGAAATTGTTCACCATACAAAAAATATTCATCGGCAATGACCCAGTCGAGTGCCAGTCCATCATTGGTGTGGGTAACAGAAAGTTGATAAGCCTCTTCTACGGGCAAAAACTCTTCTTCATTGCTTAGGCTGGTTAAGTCAATGATCTCGTCGTCATCGTCGTCAAGAATACTGGAAGAACGCGAGCTGGCGGGTGAATTTAATGGTTCAGATGCTGGGGAGTCATTGAGTAGTTTATCTAAGGACGATGTATTGGCTGAAGACACGCTAGCAAACATGCCCAGACAGGCTATACCAAAAAAGAATAGGGTGAACAGTAAGGGCTGTTTTAGGCTAGGTAATCGTGTAAGCAAGGTCATAAACTATCAATCGGCAAATCTAATTAGTGAGACTTAAGACAATGTTTCTTGAGCCGCGTTCGGTATATGTTTGTTATTGGCAATATCTAGCGTTAAGTTACTAGACGTTTGAAGCGTTCGACATATTGCCTTCTCATTGATATTGTAGCTTTTTTAAGCCATTTAAGGTGGAGGTCAGGTAAGCTAATGTTGACGAATGTGACACGTATCCAGTTTTATTATCGACAATGTTTATGGTTGCTGAGCTTAATGCTGATGCCCTTGGTATCTGAGGCGTCGTTGCAAGTTGCGATTGATGACCTTTTGGATAAGGCCGATCAGGATTTAGCCGCAGATAGGCTGATGACGCCGGTTAGCAATAATGCGCTAGACCGTTATCGGGCAGTATTGTTACTGGATAAGAGTAATCAGCGGGCAGCACTGGGTTTAAGAGCGATAGCAAACCGCTATATGGAGATGTCTCGTCTTAATATTAAGAGAGGTCAGTTTTCCAGAGCGCGAAAAATGTTGGCAAATGCTGTTAGCGTGAATGGTAATACGCCAGCGACTCAAAAAGTCGCAAAGGAAATTCGTTCTGCCCAAGCGCGTCGAGTGGTCAAGCGTGTTGCGCCAAAGCCGTCACCTGTTATACCGCCAGTAAATGAAAAACAGACAATTTTTGCCTTAAATACAGCTGATTTAAGTCAGCGTAATCAAGCTATGGTGGACCAGTTGTGGTCTTTAGGTCGACGTGTACAAGATACCAAAGAGTATGTGCTTATTTATGCACGTAATGATTCTGAAGGGCGATGGATTTACCAGCAAATGCGCAAGGCAAGCACCAGCTATCGCCTTAGAGGTAATATCAAACGCAATAAAAAACCGCGGGTTATTTTAGAAGCGCCGTTAAACTGAAGTTTAATTATGTATTTGAGTGTGTAGTGATTGTATTGCGTCAATGCAATCGCTTAAATAGTGAGAACCGAATAAATTTAAATGATTAAGTTGGTGGTAAAGGTTGTATAAAACTTTACGCTTTTCGTATTCAGGTGGTAATGGCCAGCTATTATTGTAACCTTGGTAAAACGTCTGACTAAACCCTCCAAATAGTTCTGTCATTGCAATATCCGTTTCTCTGTCGCCGTAGTAACAGGCAGGGTCAAAAATGATAGGCTCGCCATTATCAGTAAAGCCTTTGTTGCCACTCCATAAGTCGCCGTGCAAAAGTGAAGCTTGGGGTTTATGCCCTTTTAGTAAAGCGATAGTTTTATCCAGCAAACACTTTTCATATTTTTCGAGTTGTGGCTGATAACCATTTTTATATGCTAATGCTAGCTGCGGTTGTATACGGTTATTAATCCAAAAATCTAACCATTGTGATGATTGAGTGTTTTTTTGGGGTGTATTGCCGATAAAATTATCGCGTTCAAAGCCATAGAGAGTATTACTGTGGCGGTGTAGCTTGGCTAGTCTTTGAGCAAGTTGGTACTCGTTTCCCGATGGCTTGATTGAGATGTATTCCAGAATTAAAAATGAGCAATTGGCTTGCGTGCCTGATAAGAGAGGCTCTGGTGTGAGTATTGAATTTGTTTCTTGTATTTTTTCTAAATTATACTTTTCTTCCTCAAAAATGTTATGCCTAGGCATAATATTTTTTTTGAGGAAGAGTTTTTTATTACTTATAGAGCAACTTGTTTTATAAGTTTGGCATGTGCTTTCACCACTGTTGGTTGAAATGTCCGTGATTTCTATATTGCAATCTAATTTTAGTGCCAATCCCTTATTTATTGCTTGTAAAAAACTTTTTGAAAGATAAGGCATGCTATTAGTTGTTAGTTGTTAGTTGTTAGTTGTTAGTTGTTAGTTGTTAGCGTAGGACCTTGATTTGATTCTATCTTTCTTTCAAAAGCACTTAAACGTTTATATATCGATATTAGTTCAACAATGGTAGCCCACGAGTTAACTAAATACTGAAATGATTCCTCAACCTTGCCAAATGCTCTAATAACTTGTTGCAATATTCCGAGAGTAATTGCTCCAGCGACGATAGTTGGGCCCATTGCGATATAAGGTACAATTACTGTGAACTGTAAGTAAGACCATTTTGCTATATCAAAATAAAGATAATGTTTGTAAAGAACAAAATAGTTTTTCCTCACATTGAAGAAAAGCTCTTTTACCGAAGGAGGGGTAGCTCTATCGTCATGATCCTCTCCAAAAACAAGCTCTTTCCTGTAAGCGGCTTCTACTTTTTGGTTGTTAAACTCTAGCCCGGGTAGTTTTATACCAACGATTGCTAGTAGTAGTGTGCCACACGTAGCAGAAATGATAGCAATAAAGACCAGTGCTTGATCTACAGGGCCAATCCAAGGAAGTTCTTTTACATGGCTACTCAAATTCCAAAGGATTGGTAAGAATGCAAGTAACAGTAGTATTGAACGAATAAATGCAACGCCTAAGGTTTCCATAATTCTTGCAAAGCGCATGGTGTCTTCTTGTACGCGTTGGGCAGCCCCCTCAATACTTCTTAGCTGATCCCAATGACGCATATAGTAGTCATTCATTGCTGTGCGCCAGCGAAAAACAAAATGCTTTGCATAAAAATCAATAAGAACAGCAACTACAACATAAATGCCTGCAATCTTGGCGAAGGTCAAACACTTGGCAAGAAATTCTTCAAAAGTTATTTTTCCAGGGTTTGCTAATGCATCTTGGATGGTGTTATAAAAATCACCGAACCATTCATTGATTTGAACATCTAGCTGTACTTTATACCAGGTGACTCCCAATATTATTAAGGAGCCTAACAATGACCAATGCAGCCATTTTTTATTAAGAAAGAACGACTTAAACATAATATTATTCTATTGTGAATTGAAGGGGGTGTTATAACAATAATACTAGACAAAGAAAATACTTATTGATTCAAATAGTTATTAACCCTGTATTTTTTAAGGGTAAGCATTATTTTGGGTGTTTATTGAACAGTCTTGGAGTGATCTGCAGAACAGTAATAACCGTAACTACGAGTTGGACAATCTTGTGCGTTGAT
>JBOEHG010000084.1:0-9732 GCA_050633825.1 Cellvibrionaceae bacterium
TAATCATCACTATTACTGAAGGCATTCCTACATTAGATATGTTGGTTGCTAAAGAATACGTTGAGAAAAAAGGCGTGCGTATGATTGGCCCTAACTGTCCAGGTGTTATCACTCCGGGCGAATGTAAAATTGGTATTATGCCTGGCCATATCCATAAGCCAGGTAAAGTCGGTATTGTTTCTCGCTCTGGTACCTTGACGTATGAAGCGGTTAAGCAAACGACTGATCATGGTTTTGGCCAGTCTACTTGTGTTGGTATTGGTGGTGATCCTATTCCGGGTTCAAACTTCATTGATATCCTAACCTTGTTTCAGGAAGATCCAGCGACTGAAGCCATTGTAATGATTGGTGAAATTGGTGGTACAGCTGAAGAAGAAGCGGCTGCTTTTATTAAAGCTAATGTGACCAAACCTGTGGTATCTTACATTGCCGGCGTAACAGCGCCTCCAGGTAAGCGTATGGGCCATGCGGGTGCGATCATCTCGGGCGGTAAAGGTACTGCAGATGAGAAGTTTGCTGCACTTGAAGATGCTGGCGTTAAAACTGTACGTAGCCTTGCTGATATCGGTGTTGCTTTAAAAGAAGTTACTGGCTGGTAAAATAAAAGAATGGAACAAGTGGGGCCAAACTAAGTTCTCTTATGTATGACCCTACTTTTTCTATTCACATTCACCTGTTGGAGGTAAACCAATGAATAATAAAAGGCCTGTCAATTTGGATTTAGCTACTGTTAGCTTTCCAATTACGGCAATTGCATCCATTCTTCATCGCGTATGCGCAGTGATAAGCTGGGTTGGTCTGGGTTTCTTGTTGTTATTATTATGCCACTCGCTTGCTTCTGAGCAGCAATTTAATGAAGTAGCAGAAATGTACAACACTAACTTCCTTTTACAGTTTGTTTCATGGGGTTTCTTGACCGCTTTTGGTTACTACTGCATGGGAACAGTAAAACATATTATCCAGGACTTCGGTTTCTTTGAAGATTTTGCAGGTGGGCAATTGATCTCATGGACTGCAATTGTTGCTGGGGTTATATTGGCCTTACTGGCGGGAGTATTGATATGGGCATAATGAATAGCGGCGTAAAACAGTGGATATTTCAGCGCGTATCCAATGCCTTATTTGTAACCTTTGGTATCTGTTTGCTTTGTGTATTTTTAGGTAGCGATGGTTTAGCTTACGAAAATATTAAAGCTGAGCTTGCTAGCTGGAAGTGGTACTTTGTGGTTTTACTAGTACTTGCTTGCATCAACTCTGTATTAGCTGGCTGGCAGATTGATGGTGATTACGCCAAAAAATTTGGTATCCCGCAAATGGTTATCACTATCACAGCGCTATTGGTTAGTGTGATATACCTTATTTACGGTTTAATGATTATACTTTGATTGTTGATTTTTTTGCTAAGTAGATTGGCAAAAAAGAGATCATGAAAACAAAAAAGGGTGTCTGAAAAGACACCCTTTTTTTGTGCAACATTTAACAATTTTAATTGTATTTAAAGTGCTAGATATTCATTGGCTGAATATCTAGTTCTGTTAGAGGCTTTTTAACTACCTCATCTGCAACATAGCCCTTCATTTCATCAACAGAAGAGAAATGTCTCGCCATATCATATTGGCCTTTATAGGTGTTGCCAGCTTCATCTTGTAGTTTTGCGAGTTGAAACTTTGTACCGCCGTCACCACGGCCATTGATTATGTAATATTCAACATTCATTGCTGATTGTCTCCAGAATAGGATAGGTTTAAACGCTGTTTATTATAGCTACCAAGAAAGTTAATGTCATGTTTATCGATCGAATAAAACGCTTATAGGGTAATAAGTAATATCAATACTATTGATTCATTCCTGTTTATATCATCAATATTATTAATAGATCTCTATTTTTTAAAGCCTCTCTCTATGCCTTTTATAATGTCTTTCTAATGCCTCTCTCAGTGATAAGAGCCAGTCTCTCTTCCTTTTTATTATCTTAAAAAGCAATAAAAACCGATAAGTCTCAACGATTGTTTTATATAACAAGCTGGATAGTCGCTTTTTCTTGACGCGCATCTCAACAGATGATATCAATACGAAACGTGAACAATATCACTATTTTTTGTTTGTATTTTACTGATATTTTGTTCTTATGCGGAGGAGCAATAAAAATGAGAGCGCCATTACGTTATTTTTCAAACCTTAGTTTTAAATCCAAAATCCTTATTCTGACAGTTATCCCCATTATTGTTGTCAGTATATTGATAGTGTCAGTTTCAGTGATCCATATTACTCGTTTGGGTGAAAGAAACCTGTCTGAGTTTAGAGATCATTCATTAGATCAAAGAAAAAATGAGTTAAAAGGCTATACCCGGTTGGCACTTTCCGCCTTTGAAGAAATCTATAAAAATGCTGATGCGGATGACATGGTTGCTCAAGAGCGGGTAAAAGAGATGATCCGTAAATTAGAGTTTAGTAAGGATGGCTATTTCTATGTTATCGATTATGCCGGTACCAATCGTGCTCACCCGAGAGCGCCACAGTTAGAAGGTAAAAATATTTGGGACTTACAAGACCCCAATGGCAAATACCTAACCCGTGGTTTAGTGAATAACGCTAAATTGGGCGATGGCTTTACTGAATACCAGTGGAATAAACCATCGAAAGAAGCAAAAGGCGATAAAATCCCTATCGATAAAATTAGCTATACCCAGCCTCTGGATAAATGGGAATGGGTCTATGGTACAGGTCTTTATGTGGATGATATCGATGCCAATGTACTTGCATTAAGCCAAAAAATAGAAAAGGATATCCAGAATAGTATTATTTTGACCTGCTTAATTGCGCTGGGCTTTGTCTTATTGATCATAGCTGTGGTTTATAAATTCACTTTAAATGAAAGCCGTATGGCGGATGACCAACTACAGCAGCTTTCTCGCCGTCGCTTGCAGATTCAAGAGGAAGAGCGAAAGATTGTGACTTCCCAGTTAAAGAATAATATTAAAACACCGTTGGCAGTGGTCCACGCAAAAATGCAAAAGATTTTCAGCTCTACCAAAAATGTGCCTGACTCCTTTATGAAGATGTACGGCAGTATTGGTGATGTATTACGTAACGTAAATCAATTCTCTGATGACATTGGTGTTGATGTCTATGATGATGAAAGTGATTTAGAGGCAGCAGTATTGGCATTGACGAATCGGTTTGAAAAGAATCACAAGATTCAAATTCAAACGACAGTTAAATTATATGGACAAAAACTGGCTTATAACACTAAAGCAGCAACCTTGAGTGTTTTGGAAGAGTCGCTACGAAATATCGTTAATCACGCTAACTCGAAAGTCGTTAAAATTCGCTTACTTGTTCGTGGCTCAGAGATTTCCCTCGAAGTGACTGATGATGGTATTGGCTTTGATACTAAAGCTCTACGTAAAGGGAACGGCTTGGGGATTGCGGATATGCGTGAGCGTCTAAGCACCTTGAGAGGCCAGCTGCTCATCCATTCACAGGAGGGTGTTGGTACAATTATTAAGGCTAAAATGCCGTTGATTGCCTGATATGGCTATGTCATGAGGGAGGCCATTACTAGTTTCTATGATGGTATTGGCCAAATTCCCTTAAATTGAACATTAAACAAGCTATTGTTGTCCTTTTTCCGGTATTTCTCTTCAGTAGAGAAATACCGCGACTTTCTTGTCTCTCCGCTTGAAATTGCGCTTACAACCCCCATTAAGCTCCACAATACGTAAAACACTGTTTAGAGGAGTTTAATTGTGACCGCAACCGCAGAGTCGACCACCCAAAAAGAAACGATGGGCTTCCAAGCCGAAGCCAAGCAGTTACTGCACTTGATGATCCATTCTCTGTATTCAAATCGAGAGATTTTTCTACGAGAATTGATTTCCAATGCTTCAGATGCCGCGGATAAATTGCGCTTTGAGGCATTATCCAATGGTAGCTTGTATGAGAGTGATCCTGATTTATCGATTCGAGTGAGTTTTGATAAAGAGGCCAAAACCATTACCTTAAGTGATAACGGTATTGGTATGAACCGTGAAGAAGTCATCAATCACCTTGGAACGATTGCTAAATCGGGTACAGCGCAGTTTATGTCACAGCTTTCGGGTGATCAGCAAAAAGACTCTCAATTGATTGGTCAGTTCGGTGTTGGTTTTTACTCGGCTTTTATTGTTGCCGATAGAGTCGAAGTGTTAACACGTCGTGCGGGCGATGATGCATCAGCAGGTGTTCATTGGGAGTGTGAAGGTGATGCTGAATACACCGTTGAATCCATTACCAAAGAAAGCCGTGGCACCACCATTATTTTGCATTTGAAAGATGATGCTGAAGAGTTTGCGGACGGTTGGCGTTTACGCTCCGTTATTAAAAAGTACTCTGACCATATTTCTTTGCCGGTGATTATGCAAAAAGATCCAATGCCTACGGCAGAAGGGGAAGAGGATAAAGAGCAAGAGCCTGAAGATGAAGTCATTAATACGGCAACTGCATTGTGGACACGCCCACGCAATGAAGTGAAAGATGAAGAGTATCAAGAGTTCTACAAGCATGTTTCCCATGATTTTAATGAGGCACTGACTTGGAGCCACAATAAAGTAGAAGGTAAGTTAGATTACACGAGCCTGCTCTATATCCCTAAAAAAGCGCCTTTTGATTTACATAATCGAGATGCAGCCCGGGGTTTGAAATTATATGTGCAACGAACTTTCATTATGGATGAAGCGGAGCAATTTTTACCGCTTTATTTGCGTTTTGTAAAAGGTATCGTTGATTCAAATGATATTTCACTAAACGTATCCCGCGAAATTTTACAGAAAGACCCTAATGTTGAAGCCATGCGCTCGGCATTGGTTAAGCGTGCACTTGATATGCTGGAAAAAATGGCAAAGAAAAAGCCAGAAGAATATCTAGAGTTCTGGAAAGAATTTGGTGAAATCATCAAGGAAGGCCCTGGTGAAGATATGGGCAACAAAGAAAAAATTGCCAAGCTCATGCGTTTTGCAACAACGCATACCGACGAGCCAGAACAGAATCAATCATTGGATGATTATATTGGCCGTATGAAAGAAGGTCAGGATAAGATCTACTATGTTGCCGCTGAAAATTTCAATACAGCCAAGAATTCACCGCACCTTGAAGTATTTCGTAAAAAAGGAATCGAAGTCCTACTGTTATGTGATCGCATTGATGATTGGACCATGAGCCATTTACGTGAGTATGATGGTAAATCATTCCAAGATGTTGGTCGTGGTGCATTGGATCTAGGTGATCTAGACAACGAAGAAGAGAAAAAAGAACAAGAAAAAATTAACGAAGAGCTTAAGGGTTTGGTTGAACGTAGCCAGAAAGCACTGGGTGATAGTGTTGAAGAGGTGCGTTTAACGCATCGCTTAACAAACTCTCCTGCGTGTGTTGTTGTAGGTGATGCTGATATGGGTGCGCAAATGCGCCGTTTATTGGAGCAAGCGGGTCAAGCGGTTCCAGAAAGCAAACCTATTCTTGAGCTTAACCCAGAGCATCCCTTGGTGAAAAAACTGGATCAAGAGCCGGATGAAGACCGTTTTGCTGATTTGGTTAGTGTTCTCTTTGATCAGGCAAACCTTGCTGAAGGTGGACAGCTTGAAGATCCAGCTGCTTATGTCAACAAACTCAATAAGTTACTATTAGAATTGAGTCACTAAGTACTCGTCTTTTATCTAAGTGATACCTTGCCGACTAGTGTTGATTATTAAAATCAATGATCAACAATAGTCGGTATCAAGGTAGTGCGGTATAGTGTCTCGCTATAATATTCCTTAGCCATAGTGCTCAAAAGATAACGATAATAAGCATGACTGATAATATAAAAGTAGCGGTTCTTGGCGGTGGTAGTTTCGGTACGGCTATTGCCAATGTTATTGCTAGCAATGGATTTCCAACCTCATTATGGATGCGTGATTCTACTCGAGCAGAACAAGCGCAATCACTGCGTGAAAATCAAAACTATCTGCCCGGTTATAAACTGGCTGATGCCTTAACGGTTACCAGTGAATTGGCTGCGGTTATTGCTGATGCGGACATTATTTTTGTCTCTGTTCCCAGTGCCGTTTTTCGCGATGTGGTAAAACTTGCTAAACCGCACCTTGCCGACAATGCGATGGTGGTGAGTACCACTAAAGGCATTAGCCGAGACGGTTTTACTCTGATGAGTCAGATCCTTGCAGAGGAGCTGACACCCGCAATACCCGGAGTCTCTATCGGCGTTCTCAGTGGACCTAATTTCGCTAAGGAAATGATACAAGGACAAATTACCGGTTCTGTGATTGCCAGTACCAGTAATAATCTCGTTGCCAGAGTGCAGGAATTAATTGGCTCATCACAATTTAGAATCTATTCCAGTGAAGACTGTTATGGCGTTGAGTTGGCCGGTGCCTTAAAGAATATTTATGCCATTATTGCGGGTATGACTCAAGCAAGACAATACGGTTCCAATACCATGGCACTCTTGATGACCCGGGCACTCGCTGAAATGGGCCGTTTTGCCCATGCTTTGGGTGCTGATCCTATGACATTTTTAGGGCTTGCTGGGGTGGGTGATTTAATTTTAACCTGTAATTCTACGCTAAGCCGTAATTATCGAGTGGGCTATGCAATGGGTGAGGGAAAATCCCTGACGCGTGCACTAAAAGAGGTCCGTCAAGTCGTAGAAGGCGTCAATACCTTACGTCTGGTTAAAGAAAAGGCAGAAGAGTTAAATGTGCATATGCCCTTGGCATCAGCACTTTATGCATTGCTTTTTGAAGGTGAAACTGCGGATAATATTATTAATCAGCTAATGCTGAGTGAACAGAATAGTGATGTCGACTTTACAGGAGCGATAAGAGATGAGTGATAAAGAAGCAAACAAAGACTCAACCGTCGTTGAGGTTGAAGCAGTAGAAGCAGAAATTATAGAGGATAAAGAGCCGAGTTGGGGTGAAAGATTGTTGTCAGTTGATCACTGGTTACGCTTTGCCTTTATGGTGCTTTTTGCCATTATCCTTGGTGTCGTTAGTTATGTAATGACAGTACTTGTCATCATACAGTTTATATGGGCACTTGTTGCGGGTGAGGGTAATGATAAGTTGCGTGAATTCGGCAGTAGTTTATCTCAATATATCTACCAAACTTTACGATTTTTGACATACAACACTGAAGATAAACCGTTTCCCTTTGCCGATTGGCCAGAAAGTGAGAACGTTGACAGATAGGTAGGGTAGGTTTTCTATGTTTGTATTTATTATGCGGCATGGTGAAGCTGCTGCAGGTGCCGACAGTGATGCTGCGCGTGAATTAACTGACTCTGGCCGACAAGATGTCATGGATATGATTGAGCGTTGTCAGGCAGAGCTCGCGAATATCGATGAAATTTGGGCAAGCCCTTATGTCCGTGCACAGCAAACGGCAATGATAGCCGCTGACAAGCTTGGTAAGTCACTGGTGACACAAAACTGGCTGACGCCAACGGATAATACCGACAACGTGCTAACGTCATTGCGTGAGGCAGAAAAAACTATCCTGCTTGTTAGTCACCAACCCTTGGTCGGTACCCTCGTTGACCGTTTTGCTGACCTTGAGCCGGGCCGATATCGTATGGGCACGTCGGCCATTGCCTGTGTTGAAACAGAGTTTTTAGTATATGGTTGTGGTGAGCTTCGTTGGTTGCATCAACCTCAAGTCTAATTAAATAGCTGACTAAAAATAATATAGTGTGAATAGAGAGTGACAGCATCCACATTCCCCGAATCTGAAGAACGAGAATTTATCTTTAATGGTTTTCGTTATGTAGCTCAGTGCTGGGGTGAAGACGGTGGTTTACCTGTGCTTGCGGTACATGGTTGGTTAGATAATAGCGCCAGCTTTAATATCTTAGCCCCACAGTTAAAAGGTGTTCAGTTTGTTGCTCTTGACCTTGCCGGTCATGGATACTCTGACCATCGTATAGGCTTAAGTGATTATCCAATATGGTCCGAGACCGCTGAAATATATGCGGTAGCTGATGCAATGGGTTGGGATCAATTTGCTTTAATTGGCCATTCTCGCGGAGCGATGATATCTACCCTCGCATCTGCCGTTTTTCCTGAGCGGATTTCCCACCTTATTTTGTTAGACGCCTTAACACCGCCACCGGTTAGTCCTGATAATTCACCGGAGCGAATGGTAAAAAGTATTCAGGAAATTCATCGCCGTTTAAAACGAGAACGTTCATGTTATCCCACCTACGAAGCGGCAATAAAAGCAAGATGCCAAAGTGAATTTGGCAAAGTCAGTGAGGCGAGTGCTGAGTTGTTAGCTTCTCGTGGACTCACCCAATTTCCAGAAGGTTATAATTGGCATGCCGATGGTAAATTATGGGCGCCCTCCAATGTTGCTTTGACGGCAGAACAAATCGAATCCTTTGTTGATAATATAAAAGCAAAAACCTTGGTGCTTTTAGGTGAGCACGGCTTAAAATCAACAATGGTTAGTGGTTCACCTTTCGAAAGAATGTTACTAAAAATGGTTTCAGAACTAAATACTGAAATACAAGAATTTGATGATGGACATTACTTGCATATGGAATCTGCTGCTGAAGATGTAGCCGCTGCGATTCAAGCATTTTTATTCAAATCATAAAGCCGACCGCCCCTCATACCTAAGGTATATATGAATATTCAAGATTGTATTAATGAAGGTGAACAGCTATTTGTTCAGCATAATTTATTCTTTGGTCATGGAACAGATAATGCGGCTGACGAGGCTTTATGGTTGGTATTTTTTCAGCTGGGTATTTCTTGGGAAAGCGATGTTTCAGTTTTGCAAAAAGAAGTAAGTGAACCGGATTATAAAAAAATAAAAACACTCTTTAAACGCCGTGTAGATGAACGTATTCCTGCGGCTTATTTGGCTGGTGAAGCTTGGTTTGCTGGTTATCCTTTTATTGTGAATACTGATGTGTTGGTTCCACGTTCGCCGATTGCTGAATTAATTACCAATCAGTTTAGTCCATGGCTAGCTGATCAGCATTTATCATCGAACTCGCTAAAGATATTAGACTTGTGTACAGGTAGTGGGTGTATTGGTATCACCTCGGCACTTATGTTGGATACAGCAGAGGTAACCTTAAGTGATATCTCTACGAAGGCGATAGCGGTTGCAGAGCAAAATATTGAGAAGCATCAGTTATCTGGCAGAGTCAAAGCCGTCGTGTCAGATTTATTTGATGGGATCACAAATCAACAATTTGATTTAATTGTTTCAAACCCACCCTATGTCGATGCTGGCGACCTTGCCAGTATGCCTGCAGAATTTCATGCTGAGCCTGAGCTAGGGCTGGCTTCTGGCCATGATGGACTCGACTTTACCCGCCGTTTGCTTCAAGAGGCGAGTGATTACCTGAAAGATGATGGGATACTGATTTGCGAAGTTGGTAATAGCTGGGTTCATTTGGAAAGCGCATTCCCTGACGTCCCCTTTGTATGGTTGGAATTCGAGCAGGGTGGTCATGGGGTTTTCGCAATAACGAAGAAGGAACTTCTAAGCTACCACTCGGCTTTTTTTAAGTAGTAACCACTGCTTTGATATCAAGTGCAGGCAATTCACTATATATACTTTGCCTTGTACAAGGGACTTATCACTTCAATACTATTTATAATCCGACAGGCCTCCCTATATTCCGATAAGAACCGTTTATCTCAGAATCCAGATCGTTTATCGTCTTATTTCATTTTTGTCTACTAT
>JBOEHG010000085.1:0-7474 GCA_050633825.1 Cellvibrionaceae bacterium
GTGAAAATTGCTTGGGGTAAGTTTGTACAAACAATCATCGACTTTTTGATTGTTGCCATGGCTGTCTTCGTCGGTATTAAAGCAATGAACTCGTTGAAAAAGAAAGAGGAAGAAGCACCTGCAGCGCCAGCAGCACCACCTAAGCAAGAAGTGTTATTAGAAGAAATTCGAGATTTACTTAAGAAGTAATTTTTATTCTTGATAAGGCAACAAAACGGCGGTTTTCCTCTTGGTTCACCGCCGTTTTTTATTGCGCTGTTGCAGTTTCCTGTTTTTTTCCTTCTCTGTAAGCATCCGCTGTACTGACGATCCAGCTGACAATAATTGCCCATTTTGCACCTTGTAATGATGGGTCTTTATATACTGCCATGGTTTGTTCAACTACCGAACGTATACTGTTAACATCAAAAGCTACTTTGCCTTGATCAATATCATTTGCAATTGTCCAAGCGATGGAAAAGGCTGCTTCCATCATCAAAAATAATCCTACACCGGCAATAGCAATAAAAATAATGCCGCGAATATAACATTTTAAAAACATATGGCCGCTGCCGGGGAATAAAAAAGCGGATAAGCTGGCGGCTTTTGATGATGGTTTCATAACGAACTACTTATAAAAATATTATTGAGTAACATCAAGTGTATCACCAACAGAGAGTATTGTGTCTTCTCCATATTCTAATATGGCGTTTTCACCAAAAGCGGGTGCTTTAGGGTTTTCAGGCATGGCGTTGAGATCACTAATCAAAGTGAATGGTTGTTGTTGAGGGTGGCGATTTGCTGTTTCAATATCAATGGTTGGGATGATACAGCGCTGACAAGGGTAACAGTGTTTAAATTGATAGTGCTGATGAGCAAGTTGTTTAACGTTATGTTCAGCAAAAGCAGCTAAACCTTTAATCACAATATTAGGTCGAAAACGTTCCATTGTTACTTGATCAAACCCATTCTTAGTAAGTGAATTATTGACGGCGTGTAATGATGCTTCATTGCAAATTAAGTAAGGCGCGGCATCTGCAAATACGGTATGCGTTTGATCACCCAATAAATGCGCTTTGCTTTGTGTTCTTTTGGTATTGCGTTTCATGCGTACCAATCTTACTGGTTTGGGTGTCCCAATCGCTTTGCTCAACCATTGGCTTGCATCTGCCCCTTCATCGATGACTTGGCAGGTATCTTTCCATATTTTTGCTGTAAAGCTATTAGGTTCTTTTTGTTGAAACTGTAAAGGGATAAACAGGTCGGGTATTCCGTCTTTCGATAAAATTAAAAAATCTTTGGTTAAAATGGTGTTAATCAACACCATTTTGGGGAATTGTCTCTGGGTTATAAATCCGCCATCAGGCTTTACGATCATCCAGTAACGATCATACATAAACCCTGTATTGGTTAAAGTAGCAGCATTGACCTGGATGCCGCGTAATGACTTAACCGGAAACAAAAATAATTGTGTTATATCGACAGTCATTTGTTGCTATTCATTTTGGCTAATTGTTCCGGTGTTGCCGGCGTTTGATAGTTTTCCTTCCATTCAGCATAAGGCATTTTATAAATAATCTCTCTTGCTGCTTCTTGTTCTATATCGATATTTCTATTCTCTGCTTCTGCTTTATACCATTTGCTCAGGCAGTTTCTGCAAAAACCAGAGAGATTCATTAAATCGATATTTTGAACGTCTTTGCGACTATCAAGATGTTCAAGTAACTTGCGAAAAACAGCTGCTTCAATTTCTGTTTGAGTATCTGGTGTCATAGTACTGTTCTCTATAATATAACGTTGAATAGTTGTATTGGCTTTACGGTTTGTATTTTATTGTCATTGGTGTGTCAGAAAAATATGACTACACTATAAATTTATACTATAAATGTGAAAAAGGAATAATCGTAAGCTTATCCCCAGGTTCAACAGTGACCATAGGTGGTATTACAGCCAATCCATCTGCATTTACCACAGAAGATAATACCCCTGAACTTTGGTTGCTAAAAGGGGTGACGTGATTGCCTTGAATGGTGACGCGTATATATTCCTGACGTTTAGGATTTGCCTTATGACTAAAGTTTGCGACTAGTTCAAGCGTATCTATCGGACGGTATTGTTGTCCTTGCTGAATACTTAAAAATGGTTTTACAAACAGTAAAAAAGTTAAAAAGGTAGAAACCGGGTTGCCGGGTAAGCCAAAAAAAGGCGTCTCTTGTACATGTCCAAAAGCTAATGGTTTTCCGGGTTTTAATGCTAGGCGCCATAGATCTAAATGGCCCAAATCATTAACCGCTGGTTTGATATAGTCTTCATCGCCTACTGATACCCCCCCGGTAGAAATAATGCAGTCTGCTTTGCTGGCATTAATCAATTGTTTTTTAGTTTCACTCAGGTTATCTTTCACAACACCCAAGTCTATAATGTTAACGCCTAATTTTTGTAAAAACCCTTTCAGTAAATAACGATTAGAATTATATATTTGCCCTTTTTTTAATGGCACACCCGGTTCAACTAATTCGTTTCCGGTTGATAAAATGGCGACACTTAGTGGCGCATAAACTGATACGGTATTCATGCCTACTGATGCCAATAAGCCAATATCTTGAGCCTGTAATTGGTGTCCCTTTTTTAAAATAGTTTCGCCAGATTGAATATCTTGACCTAGGGGCCGAATATTATTTTTTGCGGGGATATTGTTTGGCAGAATCACCTTACCGTTACTTTCTTCACACTGTTCTTGCATCACTACCGCGTCAGCACCTTCCGGTATTTCAGCACCCGTAAAAATACGGGCGGCTGTATTTGCCTGTAGAGGAACAGCTATACTGCCAGCGGTAATTGTTTGGCTGATAGCTAAGGTGTTGGTCTTAATTAGATCTGCTCGATTAACGGCATAACCATCCATTGCGCTATTGTCTGCAGGCGGTACATTAATCGGAGCTACTTGGTTATCGGCTAAGGTGCGCTGTAGAGCGTTTTCGATAGAAACAGTTTCAGTACTGCACGTTGTTTTTGCCTGCGCCAGAATTTTTTCTAATGCTTGGTCAACGGTTAACATAGTCTATAGGCCGGGTTATTGGTTGTTCTTAGTTGCTAGTTAGCCACTGTCTAGTTGTTATGCAGCCGTTATTGTATGAACTAAGAACGGGTATAGTTTAAAAGCGAGTTAAGAGTCCAACATAATTACAAGGTTTGTGACGGCTATCCAGTTGTTCACTTAATATTTTACTCCATCCTGTTTGGCATGCGTTATTAGAACCCGGTAAACAAAATACTAAAGTGTTATTGGCTAGTCCGCCTACGCAGCGAGATTGTATCGTTGAACTACCAATTTCATCATAAGAAACTTGTCGAAACAATTCACCAAAACCATCAATAGTTTTATCAAACAGCGGTGTCACTGCTTCAGGCGTGCTATCACGTCCTGAAAAACCTGTCCCACCAGTACTGATAATGACTTGGATATTAGGTGAGGCAATCCACTCTGATATTTTTGCACGAATTTGATAAACGTCATCTTTAATTATGGCTCGATCAGCTAAATGGTGGTTGGCTGATTGAATACATTTATTCAATAAGTCGCCTGAAGTATCATTTTCTTGTGTACGTGTATCAGAAATTGTCAGTAAGGCAATAGCGAGAGGGGTATTGGATATATCTGTCATAATATGTTTTCGTTAGGTCTATTGATTCATTGGTGCATCAAAAAACACAGGCTTATTATCGATGCGATAATTAGTAATAAACTGTTTGGTTTGATCGCTGGTTATCCAATTTTCCCAAGCAGAGGCTTTATTTTCTGAGAAAGATAGGACGCTGTATTGGTTTGGTAAGTATTCAGCATCTTCAAATAATACTTTTATGCTTTGTTTATTGGAAAAATTAAGCCACGTCCCTCTATCTGTCAATGTATAGGCATTTTTTTCCGCGGCAACGGTTAAGGTTGCCCCCATTCCAGTGCCTGTCTTAACATATAACTCTGTTGGTGGCACAGTACTTATCTTGCTCCACCAATGCTTTTCCATCTGATGCGTGCCACTTTGATCATCTCGAGAAACAAATATCAGGCCGGAATTAACAATTTTTTCTAATGCTTCGTCTGGTGTAAGTGACAACTTAATATGGGCCGGGTCATTATTGGGGCCAACAATAATAAAGTCATTATACATTAATGGTATGCGTTGATTAATAAGCCCTGCTTTGAGTAGGGTCTCTTCACCTTTAGGATCATGGGTGATCGCGCTATCAATATCATTGTTCTTAATCAGAGCGTGTATTTGACCACTGCCGGCAATAATGGGTTTGATTTGAATATCGTGTTGTTTTTCAAATGCTGTGATGAGCTCTGTTAGTAATCCAGAATCTTCTAGTGTTGTTGTGGCTCCAACCCGAATAGTTTCTTTATTGGTACAAGCACATATTAAGACGCTTAATATAAAGTAAGTGATTATTTTGGGTGTTGGCATATTATTGAATCCCTGAAAACGTCATAAATTCGGCTGAACTAAAAAAATCATCGGCTATTAAATGAGTCAGTAGCTTACCATGTTCTAATAAAACAATATCCGTTGCTAGTTCACGTGCCTGCTGAATATTATGGGTTGATAGTATAATTTTGCAGCTGCTACTCATTTGTTTAACTAAATGATCAATGTGTTGTTTACGAGTAGGGTCAAGGTTTGCGCTAGGCTCATCCAATAATAATACTTTAGGGTCTAAAGCCCAAGCTCGCGCTAATGCCACTAGTTGTTGTTCACCGGTTGATAAGTTAATTGCTGATTGGTCTGATAAATATGAAATGCCAGCCCAGTCGAGCGCTTGCTGACAACGCATCGCTGCATTATCGATCCGATGATAAAGCAAAGGCTTAAGAATATTATTCTCAACACTGGTGCTAAGCAGAACGGCTTTTTGCGGTACGAAGGTTAGTTGTGGTGGTATGGGGTGTTGTTGCCAGTGAACAGTACCGCCGGTGCTTTTATATAAACCTGCGAATAATTTTAATAATAAGGTTTTGCCGCATCCATTATGTCCCATAATAACTGTAATACCGTCAGATATTATTTCGAGGTTGATATTTGATAGGCAAGTTTTTTTATCAAATATCAAGTGAACTTGTTGTGCACGTAAGGGTAGATATTGACTTGTCATGGCGCAAATTTACCACTATAGCGACTGGTCAGGTGAACGGCCGCATTGATAAAGAGTGCAAGTAAAATAAGAATTATCCCTAACGCGAGTGCAAGGGATAGGTTGCCTTGGCGTGTCTCCATTGCTATTGCTGTAGTCATCACGCGAGTATGGTGTTCGATATTGCCACCAACAATCATTACGGCACCGATTTCAGCGATTGCTCGACCAAAAGCGGCAAGCACTACGGTAATTAGTCCTGCTTTCGATTCTCTGATCAAAATGCGGAAGCAATGATGAGGTTTAAAGCCCAGCATGTAGAGCTGTTCTTGCAAACGCTCCCAGTGACCATGAAATAATTGCAGAGAAAGGGCGATGACTATGGGGGTGATCAATAATGTTTGAGCAATAATCATTGCCGTGGGAGTGTATAGTAAGCCCCATATCCCCAGAGGCCCACTACGCGATAATAAAAGGTAAACAATCAATCCAACCACTACTGGTGGGAGCGCCATCATTGTATCGATGATGATATGTATTATCTTCTTTCCTGAAAATGGGTATACAGTCATTAGTATTGCCACAGGAATGCCAATAAGTAATGAGCAGGCAAGGGCAGATAGACTCACCCTAAACGATAAAAAAATAATTTCCCAAAGGAAGGCGTCATTACTAAAGATAATAGTAACCGCTTGATTGATGGCTTCAGATAGAACGGGTGTCGACACAGTTAATCACATAGAAATAGAGTTAAAAGTTGATTATTGACCAAAATACTTTTGCTGAATTTCAGCAAAGCTGCCATCTTCTTGCATGTTAATTAATGCACGGTTAATTGCTTCAAAATAAGGGGATTCTTCACTAAAAGCAAAAGCAATATTACTTTTGGCAAAGACTTCACCTGCCGTTGCAACTTTTCCTTGTCCTTCAGTTTGAGCATAGTAGCGACTGACAGCGGCATCACCAACAATGGCATCAAGTTTTTTATTTTCTAAATCAACTAATGTTTCAGAGAAGTCACTGTATTCAGTATAATGAATATTTTGCTTATCTAAAAACTCACTAATGGTGGTTCCTTTGGGGGCTCCAATTTTTTTACCGCGTAAGTCATCATAGTGACTAATACTACTGCTCAATTCAGCAACGGTCAGTGCAGATGTGATTTTCGCAGTGAGTGTGGAAATAAAAAATAAACTGGCTAGAATCCAGAAAACAGCAATCACTCGACCGATAATATGTTCGGGACGCTCTTTTTCAAAACCGCCCATTGTGCAAATAACAAATGCCCACCAAAAGGCATCCCAAATACCACCAAAGTATTCATCACGAAAATAATCGTGTTTAGCGTCTTCGCCTCTTTCAAAAAACCACATAAGGTGCGCAACAATTAATAAAATAAAGAGTGCGCCAGCCAAAAAAATTAAAATGCCGGATTCCCAAATGATTTTCCAGTAGTTAATTTTTTGGTAATCAGCACGAGTCAATATTTGTAAGCCCGTAACATAAATAGGTTGTGAAAAATCCATCACGGCTTCGCGTGATGAGGTGACTGAAATATTAGCAACGGCCATATCGGTATTACCTGTTTCGACATGGCTTAGCATATCGGCAAACACTGTTTGAGGCTGTAGTGTATAGCGCAAATTAGTACGCTCGCTAATCGCTTGAAGGACTTCAATCGAAAATCCCGTCCATTCACCATTTTTTTTCTGTGTTGAAAAAGGTGGTCGCTCAATCGTTCCAACAATAATAGGTTCTGAGATTTCTGCTATTGTGGTTAATGAATAGAGGAAAAGAAATAGTAAAAGTATTGTTTTTTGTATTTTCATTATGATTACTATTTTATTTTATCAGTAAGTTTAAGGAAGAGGCAGATTAAAAGAGTATATTAAGTGGCTATAAACGAGTCACCCCATACTCTCCATAGCTTTTTATGTGATAGTTAACTTGAAAGATCAATATAAGCAGCTCGTCGACAATTGCTGTCCCCATTTGTGAAAGTCGATATTTTTACCTTAGTAGAGCCTGTGGTATATGCGGTAAGAGCAAGTGAAAAGGCTCTATTGTGGGTTGCTTCATCTTGAGACAAGCTTAGAGGGAATACAATAACGGTGCCATTAGTGCATGGTCCACTACCTCCTGATGTTCGAATAAAAAAGCTTTTTGAGCCATCAGGTGTATTTCCAATCATTGTGATTTTCACTCCGCTAGCTAGGTTATCTGCGCTAGTTGATATTGATAAGGCTAAAAAGGTCAATAATAGGTAGAGGTTTTTCATTTTTGCTCCTTATTACAAATAATAAAATCAAGAGTGAAATAGTACCCCGAAAATAAAAAAGGCACCATTATTAGGTGCCTTTTTATT
>JBOEHG010000086.1:0-2777 GCA_050633825.1 Cellvibrionaceae bacterium
AGCTTTGTTGAAACTATCCATAAAACCGGCATTGTTATTTAAATAGTCTTTCGAAAAATAAATACCCATTGGTTTGTAAACGCCCTCAACAACCCTTAATTTACTCATATCTTTACCGAGAGAACTCACTGCCTTCTCAAAAACAACATCACTGGCATAAACACCATCTAACCGTCCTGACATTAATCGTTTAACAAGCTCATCATTACTTTTACTGGATTTTCCTAACTTATATCCTTTTTTGGTAAGCCATTTAAGCGAATTCGATCCCAACCAAGAAGATACTTTAACTTGGGATTTAAATTCGTCTGAACTTGGATCTGAAGTAATACTGGGCGCTAAGTACCAATTCCAGTACTGCTCAACAACGACATCTGACAAAATAGCATAAGCATCTCTAGTGTCATTGCGTGAGGCAGCAAAAAAGCCATGGGCTTTGCCTGCTTTAACCTGAGCTTGAGCGCGAGCCCATGGCATGATTTTAATACTATATTTAACATCCAGTTTACTCAAAGCGCACCGGACACCATCGACAGCCACGCCCTCAGGCTTACCATTAGCCCCTTTAAACTCAAAGGGGGGTCTCTCATCAGTAACGAGCTGCAGGTCTTTATAGCTTGCGTCAACACTCAATGACATCAGAGCGGCAGAAATAAAAAGCAGATAATACTTCATAATATGTGTCTCACTTAATAACAGATCGGGTCGTACTGATACGAAATCAGTACCTAAGGTTTTAGTATAGATAAGTTTTACCTCATGTACAGAAGCGCTAAAAAATGACAGGGTCACTACCAGCCATCAACTTAGAAGTAAGGTCATGTAGAATCCAGAATCAGTATCAAAAATTTGTTTTGGATGATTCTCAGGCTTGACAAAAACCTCTTGATTTGGGGGATAACCCTAATCAGATAAAACTATTGGGCAATGAGTAGACTCGATATTTCAACTATCAACGAACGGAAATAGTAAAATTGCAAACAAAAGGTATATATCAACTGTTTGCAAAAGAAATGATGAACACCAAAAACAGGCCATCGAACCAGGGTTAATTACTATTTTCATTAAACAGTTTATCAAGCTCAATGGATCAGCCCTTGGCTGACTAAGATAAAGACTTTTATTAGAATCTACTCTTAGCTATTAGTATGTCATAGAATGGTTGCTGTTTTAGTCTCTCGAATAGATTCTTTTTGGCCGTAGATTGCCAAGCCAATCTAGCTTTAGGCACTCTATCGACCAATAGAGACTTCAATACATAATGGGATTAATCCAGCCAATAGGAGAATACTGACTTGCTTGCGGGCCAGCGGTAAGTTTATAAAGAGCGGCTTCGCACCACGCAGGGAATCTTAGATAAGTCTGGTCAGCCACTAGCGATGGCCGTACACACCGCTGCCGATGGGTTCAAGTATTATCTATAAGTCGTTAGGGCGTTTGCTGGGCTTTGGTGATAATGAGCCTTCAAGCCGGAGGCTTAAAGTATAATTAAAACCACTAGCTATATTAACTTCGCATACTGAGCTTTGTGCTGTGACTATCAATGCTATGTGTGAGCCATTCATCCCTGCTCGATAGTCTCTAATGCCAACCGAATATACATCAATTCGATAGTCGCTGGCGCAACCGCTGTGTCAAATGTTGCCAAGAGAAGTAAACGTTCTTCAATGACCCGCAACTGCCCCAAGCTATAACATAGATGATCCTTAGTTTGCTTGGAGAATGTTGGTGTATTTTGAATTACTGAATAAATATTCATTAAATTTTGGCTGATACATCCAAGATATAAAAAGACTCCTTTTTTATAGAGCGTACGTTCTATTTCCAATATCTTATGGGCACAGTTAACCAGAATGTCACCTGATGTTCCTTCAATAGCAGGATTCAAATCAATAATAATGGACAAGGGCTGAATAGTGTGTTCGATAGCTTAACTACCTCATAGATCAGTTAATAGAGCCTATTGAGTATGTTCTATTAAGAATAGGAGTTCTTACCTTGACGTCAAGTGATTAGCAGGTACTGGTATTTTGCGACAATGCCAAAGATTATATAAAAAATAAAGAAGAAAAAGCCTGCCCGATGGAAAGGTGCAAGGATAACGATCTCCGAAGAAATGGGCCACTGGGGTATGTTCTTACTTATGTTTTGGTTGTCCTTTACCTATATTATATGGATGCCACCAGCATGGTTATTAATGCGCTTTATTACTCCTAAAGCCTTAATAGAGCAATACTTTAAAAAACCACATTTTACTTCAGCTGAACTGGCATTATTTAGCCATTTTCCAGGTTCACTAATGCGAACTATGATATTTGCAGGGTTATGCACTCATCCACACCGAGGCAAAAAGCGCCAAATAATAGGAATACGCGATAATGTACCAAATTGGTACGTTATCGCTTCCAAGTGTTTTGTTTTCTTGTCGCTAGGCCAAGGGTTGTTAGCAATATTTTTACTAATTAGCTTAATGATTTACACTTTCGCTTTTAATGGTTAATCAATTTTTTATTTCCCATTCGCCTTTCTAATACATGAATTTTTCTAGCATGGATGATAAAAGCATTTATTTAATAAACTGGCTAAGTTTGGTTAGAGTTGACCACCAATTTTTTCTGGCGCCTCATTGACGTTGCTAAAGTGATGTTCAATATGGTTGTTCCAATTGGCTAAAGTGCCTAATAACTCATCAAAGTCTATATCTTGAAAATTATTGGAAATATCACGATTTAAGCTTGTATTTTGGTTTGAGGTTCTTCCCTCGCAGGGCACCATTC
>JBOEHG010000087.1:0-17442 GCA_050633825.1 Cellvibrionaceae bacterium
CATACATGCACATCGAATATCATATAGCCATCGAGATACTTCATGTACAACACCATTCGTTGCCGCAATATCTAGAGATGCTAAACTGACCCCTGAGCTTGAAATCAAGTCTTTCTGCACATCATTTATATAGCTTTCACTTACAGCATTTGAAATAAAATCATTAAGCTCATCATCATTAATCACCATCTGGACAACACAACGAATTTGTTCTCGTTCACTTCTTGCTTCTACGCTCAATTCGAGAGGAGCAACCTCAAAAAGATATTCCAATACATTATAGAAGCATCTAAATTTAGAAATAGGTAGCTGTTCCCGAACACCTGCGAAGTAGTAAGACAAAAGGTCAGGATCATATATCTTCTCAACACTAAAGGTTTCAACAGGAAGATGGAAGTTTTGATCTGAATCCATGCCGCGAGATACATAGACTTTAGTGCTTTGCAGGTTTACCTTACGTTTTTCAATTGTCTCAAGCATGCATGCTTGATAATAGCTTAATAGCCCGTTACTAGGCTTCAAAAGAGGCAGGTGGTAGTTACCTGTCCCTAGCTCGTCATGGTTATTAACTTGAATATCCACAGCATGCTCAATGATATTGCTCATTGATGATACGTATTGGTCAATATATTCACTGGTATAGTTTTCTATAAGATTCCAATTGCACCAATGTTCTTTATTTTTAAAGTCATTATTTACCACGTCAACAATGGAAGAATCGTTTAATATATCTAACGTTAGAGAATCAGTTAAATTTTCGTCATACCCTTGATAAGTAAATCCATCTTTCCAATATTTTAGATCTGTTATCTTACTTGTAATACGGGAAAATGGGTATTTTTTACTATATTCAAAAAAATAATTATCAATTATTGATTCAAGTTTACGATCTAATTCATTATCCAACCCGTATTCTTTGATAAAAGATTTATCATCGTTTTCAAATCTAATTTTCACTACCGATTCAAGTTGCTCAAGATAGTAAAAAGCCTGAGTGGTAAGAAGGGGTTTTCCATGAATTGTAGGAACAACAATAATTGGAAACTCCAACCCTTCAAAATATAGAACTCTTGATATTCCTTTTGTACCAGTTAGAGCATATTCATACGTTATAGCCATATAATAATTTTTTCTCCTTATATGTAGATATCAGGATAAAATTTCTGAATCTAATTGAAAACATCTCTATTATCGGCCAAAAGCGAACATTAGAAATATTTGGATGGAGAGGCATTGCCATACAATTTAGAGATCATATTTCGTCACAATATTCTCTATGAGGTCTATTATAAAATCGTTAGTTTTCACTTCAGATACTGAAACTCCTGATGGATGAGCATAAGTATTCCGAATCCCTAGTTTGGCATCTAAAATTTTACGAACATCGTTTGAGATAATTTTCGCTGATCTCATAAACTCAATAAATTTTCCTTCTGGTATCTCACTAAAATCATCTGTTTTTGTAATTTTCGTTATTTTTATACGTTTGTCGTTGTTCTTAGAAAGCACGTTGTTGAATGTATCAAGTTGATTATCATTTATATAATTGTACATATGGTGCATTGTGAGAATCCATACGAGTACAATAGATGCTCTTTTTGCACCAATCTCATAGCATTCAATAGCTTCTTGGAGAAATAATTGTTCATTTTTGTCGGGCAACTTACTTAATAAAGACCGTAATAAATGGCTTGTTTCAAGTTTTGCCGGACCATCGTGAAGACTCTTTTGTATTTCAAGTTGTTTATTTCTCTCCAGCTGATACCCTTTTTTTATTTTAAGAAGTTTAGGCTTTTTGCCACGTATTTTCTTTGAATTTCGACTGAGATAGGCTGGTATATTCGAATATTTTTCCAGTCTCGATAGAGAGAAACATGCATCTATATCCGCACTCTGGACTACATCTGAGCCTTCGATAATAGTTAAGAAATATATAAAATAATCAATTAGTTCCGAAGGGGCCATCTCCTGATAGTTAGGTACTTTTAGCAAGTATGACTCCAGTTTTTCTTGCAAAATCATTCATCCCCTGCTTTTTCGAGATCATGCTCAATATGGTTAATCCCTGCTACTGGCACTTGAATGTCATCTAAATTGTCAATGTCTACCCACCCTTTCTCACTAGCAGTATCTCGCATTCCCTGTTCGAGAGCTTTTGGAAGTTTCTGCCCAACATGGCGGTAACATGTGAAAATATGATCAAGCGTAACTTTATCCGTATTTAGTTTTTGCTTTAAGTAGTAAACAAAAATTAGGTTTCTTTCGTAGTTAGTTTTATGGGCATAACTAAGATAGAATTCTTTTAGAGAAGGCTTGCCTGTTCCTCCAGATAAATCCAAGTTTTTAAGAAGTTGAGGCGCTTTCTTAGCCTTTCCCTTTTGAGTAGCAGTTGTGGTCATTTTGGCTTTCTTCGATTTTGGCGTTTTATTCGGCGTCGAGTCTTTCCCTATGGGTTGTTTGATCGGATCTACTGGATTTGCCCGCTCTGTTTTTCCCAACTGGTCTTTAAAATCGTCATAGATAACCTTCACAAAAGCTTCCGTTCCTTCTACTTCTAAAATTCCGATGGAAATATCTATTTTCAACTTCGTGGTCATATAGACTCCTTTTGTCTTCTGTAATAACTACTCTATTCTATGCTGTTGCTAAAGTCCGCTTTGGGTCGAAAGTAGCTTTTTGTTTTTTTAAGATGACTTTCGTGCCAAAATCCTGCTGCGCTATTCTGCTTGTTTTTATAGTCGTTATTTCTAACACAAGCCTGTTTTAAAAACTATTGATTTTTAAAATGAAAAGCTTTTCAGAGGTGTTTTTAGAAGGTAAAAAGAAATTGCTGCTCTACTTTGCGGTGTGGAATGATATTAAATAGGTAGGTTTTAGTTTGAGTTTATTTTTTCTTTACACAAACGCTCTACAGCCTTTTGTAACTTTTCCACTTCCCCCGCCAGCCAGTTTAGCTCTTCTTCACTTATCGAATAGTGCTCGGAATAGCGGGCTTCGATATAGGCCTTTTTGAGTAGTTGAAAGGCGCGGCGGTTGGCTTTTTTATTTTGGGGGAAGATGGCTTGTAGTTCGTCGGCGTGTTGGCAGACGAGGCTGTGGAGGGCTTTGATATTGTGGGTTTTGGGGCGGTAGTTGGTGTGGACCAGTAGTATGCAGGAGTAGTAGCGTTCTACGGTTTGGTGTAATTCAAATGCTGCCACCTTGAAGTGTTTTTTCTCTAAGTGAAAATAAAAACCTTCAAAAAATTCGTTGGCACTTTGATACCAGTGGTCGAAATGTTTTTGTGCAACTTGTTTGGCTTCGTCGGCATTGAGTACGCCGGGTGTAAGCAGTTCGGCATGGTTGTATTGGTAGAGTTGTATGCCTTGTTCGCGAATATCTTTAAAAAAGTAGTGACCTTGTTTGAGTTCCTGATTAATTTCTCGCAGGGTGCACACAACCAGGTTGACCGGCGCGCCGGTTTTGATGGTGGCCCGCTCTTCTACGGTATGCCAGATTTTATAGTCATCGGCCAGTTCCGGCTCGTTCAATACCACTAAGATATCGTAATCACTGATATAGCCGTTTTTAGGGTCGTCTACATAAGTGCCCTTTGCGTGGCTACCAAACAGGATCGCTAACACAATACGGCTGTTCTTTTTTTGTTCAGTCGTGGCGGCAGTGGTGACGCGGTCAAACTCATCGTGAATGATGTCAACAATGGCGCGAATATTCGCTTGTTTGGCTTCCGGCAGGTGGGTGAGTGTGGTTTTTAGCATGGGTGGGATTATGCCTGTTTGCTGTAGGCAGCGCCAGTGGCTTAATCGCTGTACCTTGCATAGCAAAAGCCTGACCATATTGCAGCGCTTGCATAGACGGCAGCCCAGCATAATGCTTTGGCTTTTTTATTGTTGAGGTTTCGGCAATAGGTTTCTCGTGATGTTGTTCCTTTATTTACCCTGTGGGGACATTTTTTAAATAAATGTGACGCAGCTAACTTTTTAATCGATTAAAGCGCGCTAATTTCCGTAAGCTAATCGACCTCTAGTTAGTATCACTCTCATAAATAACACAACATGGAAGTAATATGATCAAGTGCAGATTTAATTTGAACAACAAACCTATGAGCCGCTTTAAAATGGGCGCCTCATCCTTTGATGCCTTTTCCGGTTTAGGTAAGCATGTGAATCGCTTTCAAAGCGAATGCATCCCAAATCAGGGGCCAATACCACGCGGTGAATATTATATATTTGATCGCCAAATTGGCGGCAGGTTTGCTTGGCTCTGGGATATCGTACATAGCCATAAAAAAGACTGGTTTGCGCTTTATCCTGCCGATGAAAAAATTGACGATGAACGTTTATGTGATGAGATTAAGCGAGGCGCATTTCGTTTGCACCCAAAAGGTGACTTTGGTATCAGTGAAGGTTGTATCACTGTCGAGAGCTGGACAGACTACCAGCGAGTAAAATCTTTGTTTAAGTGTACCAAGAAGGAAAAAATGCCCGGATCGGATCTTGATTGCTACGGAAGTGTGAGGGTGTGGTAATGAAGAAATTACTTATTGCTGCCTGGGTAGGTTCTGCTACTTTCTTCCTTTTGTACTATATGATGAATTTTGGCGTGGTGTTTAGGGGTGATAGTTCGTTGGTAATCTGGATAGCAGGCTTGGCTGGATCGATTGGCCCTGAAACCACTTTAGATATTATTTTATTGTTACATCTAGCCCTATCTTTAATTATTGTTGGTGCAGTTACTTTTTTAGGGTTGCTAGCTTACAACAAGCTATGTAGGAAATATCCTACAGACACCAAAACTTAACTATGCTTTTCGTGATGTTGTTCCATGGATGCTTTCTTTAATAAGTAAGACATCAATAAATCCTCATTTGTAAGTTGCAGGTTTTTCCAGTTCGTTATCGATCATATCTTTAATGGAGTTTTGTATATCAGAGTTGATAAAAAACGGGACTTGTAAAGAGAAACCGTGGTTATCGAACTCACCCCATCTTGCATCTTTGTGATGGGTTTCCAATTCATTTTTAATACGTTCCAGCGCTATCATCAGGGACTGTATCGAATCGCTGCCATAAACATGCTGCTTCTTATCTGCAATGGTGTAGTTTGTTAACCAATTGCCTTCTTTATCTTCTTGTGGTTGATCAATGGTGACTACAATTTTACCCGTAGTGCTATCGAGTACACGTGACAGAAAAGGTGCGAGTGTTGGTTGAGTCATATCGTTGGCCTGAACAAAAAAACTTGACAGTAATAGTACACAAAACCCGGTTGCCCTATATATAGTGCCTTTGGTGTTATTGATCACGCGGTTCAGTGTGGTTTTTAGCATGGGTGGGATTATGCCTGTTTGCCTTGGCTTGCGCAATTTGGGGGTTATTTTTTGATGTTTTCTCTAAGCAGCTTTGAGAGTTCTGCCATCCATGATTCCCAGTAGCTGATGGGTGCGAGTTCATTTATTCTGTTGGCTGCCTGTTGTTGGTCCCAGCGGTAAAAGTCGCTGAAGCGTTTAACAACGGTTTGCTCAAAGAAGAGGGGCATCATATTAATGCAGGCCACAAGGGTTTCTTTGGCTTTGTCTCTGTCGTCCACGTAGCGGTTCAGTCGGGTTTGCTCTTCTTCGCTCAGCGCGCGCTCGTGACTGAGTTGTGCGATTGATCGCAATCGTTGCCAGTTTTGGATATAGGCTGACATGGAGGCGATGGTTTCTTTACCATGTTCTATGCGTTTGTCTTTAAAGGCCTGATTGCGGTCGATACCTCTGATGATCCATGCGATTATAAAGCTGCCCGTGCCTGCAATCAGCACGGGAACCCAATGGCTGAATATAATCTCTTCCATTTTTATCCCTCAATTTTGCTCTTTTGAGTAATGTATTCCAGGCCGGATAGTTTCATTTCAAATACGTTGATCAATTTTATGGTTCTATTGGCCAGTTCTTCAAAAATTTTGGTGTGTTTTTTGAGTTCACGTTGTTGTATTGAATATGTGCTTTCATCCATTTCATGTGCGACTATCGTGTGTTTAATATTTATCAGCTGTAATTGTTTTACCCTTTTTTGTGTTGCTCTGTTGATTTTAGATAGATGCCATATGGCTGATTTTAAGGCTTGTTCTGAAAGTTTATCTTCATCTATCAAGTCTACGATCATCTGATTCATTAATGTTATGTTGCGTTCCATGATGATGTTTTGATTGTTAAGCATAGCGTTTATTATTTCAGCGTGTCTTATCTTTGCCTTATAAAAGTCTTGGGTGGATTTGTATTGGCTGATGTCGTTTGTAACATAAAATTTGATGGATGCATTGATTTTATCCTTTATTATTGAATTGTTGTTGGATTGTTGGTCCTCTATCAGTGTTTTTAAGATAGCCGCCAGTGCGTAGTTTTCCTTTTCTGTTTTCACATTAACAAAGCGGTGTAATGTATCGAGTTCGTCTTGTTGTAATATTTCTCGGATGTAGGATGGACATCCAGGGCCCGGGCAATCCAGGTGGCGAGATGTTTTGCTTTTCTCTACTGATGCAGAAGGGGCTGGCAAATTTTGGCAGCCAGCTAATAGCATCAGTGCAAAGCAGGGAAATAACTTTTTAGCCAGTGAAGGCAAGTACTTGTTATCTTTATCCATCATCATTTTCAGGCCATTAAGTGTTGCTGGACAACGAAAATATACCCTTCTCGCGCTTCTGCTAATTAAAGGTATTTTTATACCGTTTCTATGCAAGCTTTAGGGCGATATATTTTTTGGATGTGAGTTTATTGCAGAAGAAATCGTTGTTTTTGTGATGAAAAGCTTTTCATTTTTGAATTAATTTTTTTATTTTTATAAAAACATGGTTGTTTGGTTATAATTTGTTGAAAAAGGTGACATTATTGTTGATGGCGTGATTAGAGTTTTTAGAAAATGCGGTACGATTGAAGCGCTTTAATTATTGTATGTTGCTAATTTACTTTTGTTGGAGAAATAGGATGATTTATTTAAGAAAAGTGTTAAGTGTTAGTAAAGCATATGTTATTCAAATTATCAGTATGGGGTTTTGTTTTTTATTTTGTAATGTGGCTGTTGCGCATGATTTTTATGCGGATGAGTTAGAGGCTGTTGTCGCACAAACAGAATATTATACAGGAACTCACCCTCAGGAAATTCATTATATTGACTCTGTTGCAGCAGGCACGCCTACGCATGTCAAAGTGTCATCTGTGTGCGTTGTTCATAATGCAGATAATGTTGCCAAAAATAGTATTTTCTTTCAGGATGACCAGGGTCATACCATTTTTTCTTTGGTTGGTTGTCAATTTAAATCGGGTGCTAATGCTTATGCAGAAAGCCATCAAGAGATGATTGTTCCTATACCTGAGAGAACCTACACAATTTCATTGTTGGCGACGTTGTCTGGCAGCCCTGCCCCAGAAAATAATAATTTAGAGGGTGTTCAATCGAGTAACCTGTCTAAAATAACTGCTACTTTATTTGGGGCCTTAGTGCCTTTAACTGGAAACCTTTCACCAACAGCCGTTAAAGATACATCCTATACTGCTGTTTCCGGTGTCGGTAAAACCTTTTACCCTTTAAATAACGATAGTGACCCTGATGGCGATACGTTAATCATTACACGGGTATGGCAGGAGGAGCCTCAAAATTCGGTGGTTGTAGATTCTGATACCAGTTTTGTATTTACACCCCACATAGATTTCACCGGGATTGATTATATGTATTATGAAATTACCGATGGCAATGGCGGCTACAGTACAGGCTCTATCCAGATCAATGTTTTTGCACCATAATAATCAATGCCGGATTAATGTTGTAATAATAAATAACCCCAGTCCTCTTTGATATGGTAGGTAATGCTTATGACTCGTTATCTGAATGCTATTGTTTTGTTGCGTACACGTGGCCCACAATCTGCTAGCCTTTTCTTTTTATCCCTTTTTTTTATCATCGGCTGTGAGGCACGCTCTACGGTTGATGTGGTTTATTTTAAGGCGGAGACAACACTGGTGCTTGATCAGGGCAGTGTGGAACAACCCTTGCTGAATATTCCACGAGATTTAGCGTTTGACCCGGGGTCTGAGAGTCATGAGTTAGTTATTGTGAATCGTGGGGCGCCGTACCGCATAGAGAATGGGACGTACCTGCCTAATGAACAAGCGCAGTGTGAGTGGCGTTATGGGCACCGCAGTACACCACCAAAAGATGCGCGCTTTTGGCCCTCGTTTACATTGATTCAAGCGCCGGGCACAGCTAATCAAACGCAACAAAATATGGTGGACCCTTGGGGTATTCACTTTTTAGCGGAGGCTTCCAGTATTGCGTTTGGCACAAAACATTTTTCGCCTCGTCATCACGGCCCCAGTGAGCTAACAACCAACCCTCAGCACTATGCTTCTTTTGGCACGTGTGGTGAGAGCCGTAATGAAATGAAAGGCTGTGTGGATTGGCCAAACGGGAAATGGAAAAAGACAACGCCACTGGATTTTCAGGGGCCAACGTTATGGAGCCGCGACCCAGCCGTTTTGGCAAAAAGAAATAATGTGGCGGACGATTATTTAGCGGGTTCTTTTTGTAATGGCAGCAGTGACCGTGAGCAGTGCGTAAACAATTATACGGACCCGGTATGCGGTGATGACAATCCCTTTTGCGATAAAGGTCAAAAAGGTCATGCCTTTACCTTGGGCTCTCACTTAGACATGTTGCATGAGTCACCTATGTGTATGGGTATTGCTTGGCAGAAGCAGAATGTGTATTGGGTATTTGATGGTTGTGGTGGCCCGCAGTTTCAGCCCAACAAACAAATTATTCGCGGCCATGGAGAAAACGCGAGTCTTTTAGCGGATGCCATGGCAGGTCGTGCAGAAGAAGAGTATGACCGTCGTAGCTGTAAAGCCAATGGGGATATTGTGCGTTATGATTTTCGCGTGGATCACGGTGCCGGTTTTGATGATCACTGTGATGGTTTAATTGAGCGTTTTGCTATTGGCCAAGTGAAACGGGTGGATGGCGTGCCTTCACATATGGTGATGTGGAAGGAGCATTTATTTATTGCAGATTCTGGTAATAAACGTATTGGCCGTTTAAATCCTAAGGATGCCGGTCAACGTGGGGATTACAATAAAAGTGCGTTAAGCGAGCGGGTTAATAAAGCCTGTACGGTGGTTTGGGATAGAGAGCATGCCAGAAAAAATATTATCCAGCCTTATTACAGTCAACAACAAGAAGGTATTGATTTGGATACGCCCTCTGGCCTTGCGGTGATGCCGGCATCCGCTTTGCCATTGAATCAAACAAACAATGCGACTGATGATGCGGTATTGGTTGTGAGTGATAACACCACCAGCCGTTTGCATTTTATTTCATTGAGCGCACAGGCAGAAGCCGCTGGGGAATTACTCGGTATAGTCGATTTGAGTGATGTGGTGGGCAAAGGCGGGTTAATGGGATTAGCGGTACACCCAAGCAGCAATGATATTTATTTAACGGATGCAATGGAACACAAAGTGTGGCGAGTCACATTGGTCAGGTAACGATAAGACTGGGCTTAAGGACTGGTTGCTGTTGGAATGAGGCCGAAAGTTCTGAGAGGGAATGACTCAGGAAAGCGAGATATTTTTTGTTATACGATATTTAAAGCGGCCCTTATTAATAAATAAAGGCTGCTTTATAGTAATAATTTTTTATTGATTCAATTAGACTTTTTTCGGCTTTATTTTATGGCACTTTGAGTAATGGAAGTCTGTCTTGCCGCTTTTAGTCACTTTGACACAGCCTTTTGAAGACTTAACGGGTTTGCCTGAGCCGTCTACTAAGGTGCTGCCTTTGGCGAGTGCCCCATGGCTCATAAAAGTAGAAAGGATAATGCTAATAAAAATAATGCTAATACGTTTGATCATAACGACTCTCCGATTTTTTATTTATTTTTAGGTTTTTATTTGTATCTCAGCAGTTTTATTAATGCTGATTAAAAAACTATATATAAATAATAAAATGCGCACAATCGCTAATTGGAATTATTTTTTTTGAATAAAGTTTTAAGAATGTATATTCTTTTAATGTGTTTTTTTGAGAGTTATTTTTCTGAAAAATAGTTGCGTATTAAATTATTGATCGGTGGAGTTTACACTTTTTGAGCAGTACGATAAAAATATCTCATTTATATTCCTGAACTTTGACAGTGCCATCCGCGGTCGATTAAGCGTGTGGCCATAATCTTTGCTTTTGTTTCACAAATGGCAACGTTTCTTTTTGCTTCTAGTAGTTGGGTTATTTGACCAACTTTTTCTTGAAGGGTGACTTGGCAAGGCAGACCTTGCTCACTCTCACCATAATTAATGTTGATCGCGCGTGCGGTTTGTCCAATGCTGCAATAGTAGCCTGCAGCATTCATATCGGCATCCAGATTGTTGGATTTTACCGCTTGCGAATTGGGGACCAAAAAGGCAGCCGTAAGAAATAGTAATTGAGCGGGATATAGCATTATTTACCTCAAAAGCAATTTAACAGCAGTGAACATGTGTGATGGAGTTCACATTGCTTCAGTAATGACTATAGCTGCCCTGAGAAACGACGTAGGAAGATTTTGTTATGGATGTATGTTGAAAGAGGCGACGTGGTTTTAAGCGAGACTTGACGGGAGTTTCACGTGTGTTTCATGAGGTCAAAATAGCCTTTTTTTTGATCAAAATTCAGAGGGTAATATTTCAGTATTTGGATGGCTATTTTTTCATTCCTTTTGGGTATCAATAACCGTGCTGTTAAAACGCCCTTGGCCCAGTTGGGTCGATACGATGTCACCGGTTTTGATGTCGTCACTGCTGTGTACAACGCTGCCGTCATCACGGGTGACGATACCGTAGCCTCTGCCCAGTATTTGCAAGGGACTGACGGCATTCAGTAACTGTGCTGCTGTTGAAAATTGCTGCTGCTTTTGTTTGATAAGCCGGTTTGCGGCTTGTTGGCCGCGGCGTTGGTATTCTCGCAGCTTTTCTTGCAGGCGCTTGATGTTGTGTTGAGGGTGCTGTTGTTGGCAGCGTGCTTGTTGCTGTTGTAAGGCCTGCTTTTGCATGGCCAGCGTGTAGTTAATGGTTCTAATCAAGGTGTTTTGTGCTTGTTTAAGCTGCAATTGTTGCCCTTTAATTCTTTCTCCCGGATGGCGTAACCGATTGCGCAGATGCAGCAGTTGTTGGCGCTTTTGTTCTATGATGAGCTGTTGTTGTTTACTTAGCTGGAGTTGCCAGCTATCAAGCAGTTGTTCCCACTCCTCTAAGTCCGGTGTTGTGATTTCGGCACTGGCGGAAGGGGTGGCTGCACGGACGTCGGCGACAAAGTCACAAATGGTAAAATCGACCTCGTGCCCGACTGCACTCACAATGGGAATAGGGCAGTCGACAATGGCTCTTGCTAGGGCTTCATTATTGAAGGCCCAAAGGTCTTCTATCGAACCGCCACCACGCCCAATAATCAATAGGTCAAATTCTCCAAAGGTTTCAGCTTTATTCAGCGCAGTAACCATTTCGGCAGCGGCGGTTTCCCCTTGTACTGCCACGGGTATCACAGTAATGGGGGCAATGGGGTAACGGCGTGCCATGACACTGAGGATGTCTCGAATAGCGGCCCCGGTGGGTGAGGTAATAATGCCAATATGAGCGGGGAACAGAGGTAGCTCTTGCTTGCGGTCCTCGCTGAATAGGCCTTCCTGTTCCAGCTTTAATTTCAGCGCTTCATAGGCTTGTTGCAGGGCGCCGGCGCCGGCTTCTTCCATATGTTCGACAATGAGTTGATAATCCCCTCGACCTTCATAGAGGCTAACGCGTGCACGCACGAGGACTTGTTGCCCTGAGGCGGGGTTCCAGCGCAGGCGTTGGTTGGCGTTTTTAAACATCGCGCAGCGGACTTGGGCGCGATCATCTTTGAGTGAGAAGTACCAGTGGCCTGAGCCCGGTTGCGCCAAATTAGACAATTCGCCAGAGACCCAAATCAATGGAAGGTGCGTTTCCAGAAGCTGCTTGGAGCGCCGATTCAGTTGGCTAACGGAGAAGATGGTTTTTTCAGGGGTATTTATCATTGCAGCCATTCTAATCATCTTCAGCACAGATTAAAACACTCTATTGTGATCCTGCGATCCACCCTCTTTTTAATGCTAAACGCTGTTCTTTTCCGATTAATGCAAAGCTTAAATTGATAAGCGTTTGCTTAATGATTATAATAATCGGTTTACCTTGCTCCGCTTGCAGCCCTTGTATTTTGTAGTGGCTGTAATTTTTAGCAGGCTCTGATTTTCTGGATTGAATCTATGTTACGAATTCTTGAAGAATCCCTTACCTTTGATGATGTTTTGCTGGTGCCCGGTTATTCGGAAATCACCGCTAAAGACGTTTCTCTGCGTACCCAATTAACACGTAATATTCAACTGAATATCCCGCTGGTCTCTGCGGCGATGGATACTGTTACAGAGGCGCGGTTGGCGATTTCTTTAGCGCAGGAAGGCGGCATTGGTATTATTCATAAAAGCATGTCAATTGAAGGGCAAGCGGCTCAGGTTCGCGCGGTTAAAAAGTTTGAGGCCGGTGTTGTTAAAGACCCAATTACTATTGAATCCAGTGCGACGATTAAAGAGTTAATCGAATTAACGCAAAAGAATAATATCTCTGGTGTGCCGGTTTTAGAAAATGGCAATCTCGTGGGTATTGTGACCGGTCGTGATGTTCGTTTTGAAACGAATTTGAGTGCAAGCGTTGCCAGTATTATGACCACCAAAGAAAAGCTGGTCACGGTTAAAGAAGGCGCTGATCCTGCTCACGTCCGCGAGTTGCTGCATAAACACCGTATTGAAAAAGTCCTCGTGGTTAATGATCAATTTGATCTTTGCGGTCTGATGACGGTTAAAGATATTAATAAAGCTGAGCGTTACCCTAATTCTTGTAAAGACCCTGAAGGTCGTTTGCGTGTGGGTGCATCGGTTGGTACCAGCCCTGATACGGATGACCGCGTTGATGCCTTAATTGCTGCCGGTGTTGATGTATTGGTAGTGGATACGGCCCATGGCCATTCAAAAAATGTTATTGACCGTGTGCGTGCGATTAAAGAGGCTTACCCGGATATTCAAGTCATTGGCGGTAATATCGCCACGGCTGCTGCCGCTAAAGAGTTGGCTAAAGCGGGCGCTGATGCGGTTAAGGTTGGTATTGGCCCCGGATCTATTTGTACAACACGTATTGTGAGTGGTGTTGGTGTTCCGCAAATTTCGGCGGTGGCCAATGTTGCCGAAGCCTTGCAAGGAAGCGGGATCCCCGTTATTGCCGACGGTGGTATTCGTTTTTCCGGTGATATTGCTAAAGCCATTGTTGCTGGCGCGAATGCGATTATGATGGGCTCAATGTTTGCGGGTACGGAAGAAGCGCCGGGCGAAGTTGAGTTGTATCAAGGCCGTACTTATAAATCATACCGTGGTATGGGCTCTCTTGGGGCGATGGCAAAAACGCAAGGTTCTTCTGATCGTTATTTTCAGGAAGGCAGCGCGGTTGAAAAATTAGTGCCGGAAGGAATTGAAGGGCGTGTCCCTTACAAAGGGCCGATATCGGCTATTGTGCATCAGTTAATGGGTGGTTTGCGTTCGGCAATGGGGTACACCGGTTCGGAATCCATCGAGGTGATGAGAACCCGGCCTGAGTTTGTGAGAGTGACCTCTGCAGGTATGGGTGAAAGCCATGTGCATGATGTGCAGATTACCAAAGAAGCACCTAATTATCCCATTCGTTAGCTATTAAATGGTTAAACAGTAAACGTTAAACATTTCAACATCTATAGTGTGTTGATCGATAGCGGAGCTTGTAATAGCTCCGTTTTATTTTTCAGTTAGAGATTATTCAATGACTCAAGATATTCATTCTGAACGTATTTTAATTTTAGATTTCGGTTCTCAATATACACAATTGATTGCCCGCCGTATTCGTGAAATTGGTGTGTTTTCTGAAATACGCCCTTTTGATGTCAGTGATGAAGATATTCGTGAGTTTAATCCTAAAGGGATTATTTTATCCGGCGGTCCGGAGTCAGTCACTGAAGGGAAGTCGCCGCGTATTCCTGATGCTGTGTTTGCTTTAGGTGTGCCGGTGTTGGGTATTTGCTATGGCATGCAGGCAATGTCTGAGCAGTTGGGTGGTCAAGTGTCTACATCGAATGTGCGTGAGTTTGGTTATGCAGAAATTAAAGTAGAGGCGGAAGGGTCTTTTTTATCAGGTTTAAAAGATCGTGAAGATGAGCAGGGCAATTGCTTTCTTGATGTGTGGATGAGTCACGGGGATAAAGTATCGGCGCTACCGGAAGGCTTTACATTAATTGCTTCTACACCGTCTTGCCCTATTGCCGGTATCGCTTGTGAAGAAAAGCATTTATACGGTATTCAGTTTCACCCGGAAGTCACGCATACACTGCAAGGTAAAGCGATTTATGAACGCTTTGTGCAGGAGTTATGTGGTTGTCATTCTCTGTGGACGCCCGCCAATATTATTGAAGATATGATTGCTCGCGTGCGTGAGCAAGTGGGTAAAGATAAAGTGTTATTGGGCTTATCGGGTGGTGTTGATTCGTCTGTTGTTGCGGCCTTGTTGCATAAAGCCATTGGTGATCAGCTAACTTGTGTATTTGTGGATAACGGCTTGTTGCGCAAAAATGAAGGCGATCAAGTGATGTCTATGTTTGCGCAGAATATGGGTATCAAAGTTATTCGAGCCGATGCAGAAGAAACATTTTTAACGAAACTCAAAGGTGTTGATGACCCTGAACAAAAACGCAAGGTCATTGGTAATACCTTTATTGAAATTTTTGATGAAGAAGCCACAAAGATTCAGGATGTAAATTGGTTAGCGCAAGGAACCATTTATCCTGATGTGATTGAATCAGCCGCATCAAAAACGGGTAAAGCCCATGTGATTAAATCACACCATAATGTGGGTGGTTTACCTGATGATATGAAGTTAAAGTTGGTTGAGCCATTACGCGAATTGTTTAAAGACGAAGTGCGTAAAATTGGTGTGGAACTCGGTCTTCCTTATGACATGGTTTACCGCCATCCCTTCCCTGGCCCGGGTTTAGGTGTACGTATTTTGGGTGAAGTTAAAAAAGAATATGCCGATCTGTTACGCGAAGCTGATGCCATTTTTATTGAAGAGTTACACAATGCCGATTGGTACCATAAAGTCAGTCAGGCTTTTGTGGTTTTCTTGCCGGTTAAGTCGGTTGGTGTAGTCGGCGATGGCCGCCGTTATGAATGGGTGGTGAGCTTGCGAGCGGTTGAGACGATTGACTTTATGACAGCACGTTGGGCGCACCTTCCTTATGGCCTTTTGGAGAAGGTGTCTAACCGAATTATTAATGAAATATCGGGTATATCACGCGTTGCTTATGATGTGTCCAGTAAGCCGCCAGCAACAATCGAGTGGGAATAGGGTTTATTTAGACCCGTATGTCACAATTTTGTGATTTGCTTGCCATATTTGCTTGAATGGAACTATTCTTTCTTTAGACTCTCTGTGTTGGAGAGAGATAAAGAGATACTAAAATGCAGTTACTAAAAAGAATGTTCGCCGTAGGATTGGCGTTAAGTGTCAGTCAATTCGCCGTGGCAAGCAGCCTTTGGCAAGATATTGAGCACACTGATGGTAGTTCAACATCCGCTCTAAAAGCCGATAATCAGTCGCTCATGGCAAAGGCTTATAATAGCCGGCGGCTATTGATAAATGATTTGGACTCTTTACGAGCGCAGTTGCTTGAAAACGAGTCCCTCGACCTTGAGTTGCCATTACCCGATGGGCAAATAGTGATTTATCATTTAGAGCACTCGCCTATTGCCGAGCAAGGCTTGTTAGACAAGTTTCCTGAGATAAAAACATTCCGTGGTGTTGATGTTGATAACCCAGCTAACTCTGGGCGCTTTGATATCTCACCTTTAGGTTTCCGTGGTATGTTTCGTCATGAGGGAGAATCCATTTTTCTTGACCCTCAGTATTTGGGTAACACGGAAATTTACCTTTCCTATCTCTCTAAAAATGCCTTACCGCTAGAGCGAAGACCGGCCGATCAGGTCGTTTACGGCGAGCTTTCGCAAAGCCTTGATAAAGCGGTTGATCGTACTGCCGATAGAGTGTTCGCGAAAGGCAATTCAGATGGTAATAACCGTACTTACCGCTTAGCAGTTGCGGCAACCGGTGAATATAGTGCTGTCTTTGGCGGTACCGTGATGGGCGCTATGTCCGCTATTACGACGGCTATTAACCGTGTCAATGAAGTGTACCAAAATGATTTGGGTATTACTTTACAGCTGATTGCCAATAATGATTCGATTATCTATACCAATGCGGGTACTGACCCTTATTTAAATACCAGTGGTGATTTAAATAATAATCAGACCAATATTGATGCAGTTATTGGTAGCGCTAACTATGATATTGGCCATTTATTCAGTACCGGTGCAGGTGGTATTGCCCAATTAGGCAGTGTATGCGGCAGTGGCAAAGCGAGGGGTTTAACCGGTTTGTCGAACCCGACGGGTGATCGCTTTTATATTGATTTTGTTGCCCACGAAATAGGCCATCAATTTGGTGGTAATCATACCTTTAACGGTTCTACTTCTAATTGCTCTGGTGCTAACCGCAATGCGTCCACAGCTTTTGAGCCGGGTAGTGGTTCCACGATTATGGCTTATGCCGGTATTTGTGGTGCAGAGAATTTACAGTCTAACTCTGACCCTTATTTTCATGCTGGTTCGCTTGAAGAGATTAATGATTTTATTGAATCTGGTAACGGTGCAAGCTGTGGTACATCGTCTGCTCAAGTGAATGCTATTCCCGATGTGAGTGCAGGGCCTGATGTGACCATCCCTGCAAATACGCCCTTTATGTTAACGGGGTCAGCCACTGATGGCGATCCGGGTGATACATTGTCTTATGTATGGGAACAATTGGATGCGGGTACTGCATCGACTAGTACAGCAACAATGGTGGATAATGGTAATCGAGCGATTTTTCGATCGTTTACACCGGTTAATACAGCCACTCGTTATTTCCCTCGTTTAGAGGATGTGATTGATGGCAGTTTAGTCTTGGGTGAAGCCTATCCCACGACTAATAGAACACTCAATTTTCGCTTAACGGCTCGTGATGGCAGTGGTGCCACAGCATTTGAAAATAGAGTCGTAACAGTAACAACGGCGGCGGGCCCTTTTAATGTGACTTTTCCTGAGTCAGGCGACACTTGGACTCAAGGAACATCTCTTGTTACATGGGATGTTGCAAATACCGATCAAGCGCCGGTTAGTTGCTCTTTAGTTAATATTGATTATTCGGGTGATGGTGGATCAACATTTCCTGTTCGCTTATCTACAAATGTAACAAATGATGGTAGTCAGTCTGTAACTACTCCTACTACAGTGACGTCTCAGGGTCGTGTGA
>JBOEHG010000088.1:0-7619 GCA_050633825.1 Cellvibrionaceae bacterium
ACGGGCAGGACGTAATTGGCGAGCTCAGTAAAAGTTTAACAGCGCCACCCTGAGTATGCTTTGCTGCGATTCTGTTCTATATGACAGTCAGTGGCGCGATACAGACATCTTGCCAAAGACCGCTAGGACCGTAGTCACTAGAAATGGTTTTGTAAAAACTGCTTACGCAGCTAGTACTTCACCATTGTAGTTAGCATCATTTGCAACTATAAATTTGCAGCTTTGGATTTACGTGATTGCTACCATCACGACATGCACCTCGGGTTTTGTCACCGGCGTCGAATCCTAATCGCCCCCGTATTAATCCGCTTCAATTTTTCTGAGGCGGTCTGCCATTCTACCGTAAATTTGGCGCTAAGTCTCCGATTGTTATCTGGGAGCGGGGATAATGTGTTTAATGATTTGGCTGGCTTCGCCACGCATGATCTTGAGCAGCTCATCTCTGGCTATTGTGCGCTCTATGGAGTAACGGTCTTGTATCATTACCAGTAACTTGTCGAAATTCTGGCGGCGTGCTTCGCCAGATTCGGATAAATCCCGGCGATCTGTAAAGGCGTCCATAAGGGTGGATCCGCAGAGACAGTTGCGAAAAAGCTCGACGATTTCTGAACCATCATCATCGGCTGATGATTTTAGCCCGCTATGATCGGGTCTTACATGCTGAGTTTTAGCAATAAATTCTTCAGCAGTTTGGTAGGTTTCATTACAGGTATTGCATTTTTTAGGGAAGGATGACTCTGCAAGTGCTTTTAAGCCTGAATAAATAGAGTCATTGGTCGTCTCGCTCATAGTCGCCTCGAATCATTCGGTCGGTTTTATGAGTATAGTTATGCTTGTGGGTTATTTGTTTTTTTGAGTGCCATTATTGCGCTGTAAAGAGAAACCCCGTAAGGGACGAAGTAAGTCATAAGTAATTTGATCCAGTCGCTGCTCTTCATTGCTCCATTGAAAATATTGTCCCCGTGATTGATGAGGCATAATAAGGTGCCAACTACCAGTGCTACCTTAAATGCGCGAATGTGTATGGCGGGGTGTTTTAGATGAGCGATCATCGATTGCTGTGCTGCATAATCCGTTGTTTCTGACGATTCCAGTCACGTTCTTTTTCGGTATCACGCTTGTCGTGCTGTTTTTTACCGCTGGCGATGGCAATTTGGCATTTGACCATGTGCTTTTTCCAATACAAAGCGAGAGCGACAACAGTATTACCTTTTTGCTCGGTTGCCTTTTCTAATTTGCTAATTTCTTTGCGGTTTAACAGTAATTTACGTTGACGATTAGGCTCAACAACAAAATGAGTCGAAATTGTATTGATGGGCTGTATTTGGGCATTGAGTAACCATGCTTCCCCATTCTTTAAGAAAACATAGCTATCGACGATTTGACCTTTACCTTCACGTAAACTTTTGACTTCCCACCCTTGTAAGGCAAGGCCCGCTTCAAACTTTTCATCAATATGATAATCAAAGCGTGCTCGTTTGTTTTGAGCAATATTATTGTCAGGCGTTTTTGGTTTCTTGGACATAGGAATACTTAATTTTTATGAGCTGCAATTATATCGGCAATACTTATTAAAAGGTACGTTTAAGAGTGATAGTGTACAATATGCAGCAAAAATAGCCTTAAATAGAAGCTATGAAAATAATATTTTGATGATTAGGTGTGACGGGTGGATTTAAAACAAGGCATTAACGGTCAATGGCGTAATCGTTGGACCTTTATTTTGGCTGCGGCTGGCTCAGCGGTAGGACTCGGTAATATATGGAAATTCCCCTATATTACTGGAGAAAATGGTGGTGGTGCATTTGTATTGGTGTACCTAGTCTGTATTGCCTTAATTGGTATTCCCATCATGTTAGCGGAAGTGATGCTGGGACGCCGGGGGCGCATGAGCCCTATTAATGCGATGTTGTATCTCTCTCGTGAGTCAAAAGTATCTCATTGGTGGTCCGGTGTCGGCTGGTCTGGTGTAATGGCCGGTATATTTATTTTATCTTTCTATAGTGTAATCGCTGGTTGGGCCTTACATTACTTTATATTGGCGCTCAGCGGTGAGTTTTATCAAATTGATGCACAAGCATCAGGCGCGGTATTTTCAGGTTTGCTCGCAAACGTTGGTGGGTTGACCTTATGGCATACGATTTTTTTACTGGTCACTTTATCCATAGTGGCGGCTGGTGTTGTAAAAGGCTTGGGTGTTGCTGTCCGTTACATAATGCCATTATTGTTTATATTGATGGGAATACTTGTTATATATAGTGCAATAGTAGGTGACTTTTTTGCGGCATTTCACTTTTTATTTGATTTTAATGGACAAGCCTTAAAGTGGGAGGGTGTTTTGGTCGCTCTCGGCCACGCATTTTTCACCTTGAGTTTAGGGATGGGGGCCATTATGGCCTATGGTGCTTACTTACCTGATAAGTTTTCTGCTACAAATGGTGAAATTACAGGAAAGATTTCCTTAGGCAAAACAGTATTAATCATTGCTGCTCTCGATACTATTGTTGCGTTAATGGCCGGACTGGTTATTTTTCCAATTGTGTTTTCTAACCCCAGTATTGAGCCTAGTGCAGGCCCTGGGCTTTTATTTGTTAGTTTACCGATTGCTTTTGGTGGAATGTTTGCAGGTTCTTTTTTTGCTTCGCTTTTCTTTTTCCTTATTTTTATCGCTGCTCTTAGCTCTGCTATTTCATTAATCGAGCCTACAGTGGCTTGGCTGGTTGAGGTTAAGCAGTGGCCTCGGGTAAAAATTACATTTTTGTTAGGCGCTATTGTTTGGATCGTGGGTTTGGGTACGGTGTTTTCCTTTAATATATGGTCAGACCTTAAAATACTAGGCAGCACATTCTTTGATATGCTCGATTTTTTAACCGCGAATATTATGTTGCCTCTGGGCGGATTGTTGATTGCTATTTTTGTGGGGTGGGTGATGAAGCCTTCCATTGTTAAAGATGAAGTGGGTGATATCCATCATGGTTATTATCGCTGGTGGTATATGATCTTGCGCTATTTATCTCCCATATTGTTGGCGCTTGTGTTTGTTATAACCTTGATTAATAAATTAGGTAGTTAGTTGTATGGCAAAGGTTGAACGCTCTGCATTAGTTGCATATTCGGCGCAACAAATGTTTGATCTGATTAATGATATTGAATCTTATCCGTTATTTATGACGGGCTGTGTGGCGGCGGAAGTTATTTCTGCCAACGAGAAGACCGTTGAAGCAAGGCTAACGTTAGGTAAGTCAGGTATTGAGCAAAGCTTTATTACACGTAATGAATTAATTCCCCCAAGCCAGATGATTATGCGTTTGGTTGAAGGCCCTTTTAGTCATTTCGAAGGCCGCTGGCAGTTTGACTCTCTACAAGAAAGTGCTTGTAAAGTGAGCCTTAACCTTGAATTTGCTTTCAGTAATCCCATTTTAGCGTTGTCCGTAGGTAAGTGGATGCAAGAAACTGCGAGTCAACAGGTGGACGCATTATGCCAGCGGGCTGATGTCGTTTATGGCGCTAAGTAGTCAGTATTAATTCTGGAGAAGTTCTGAATGTCAGACAGTGAAATGATTGAAGTGGAAGTGGCTTTTGCACTTCCGGAAAAGCAAAAAATTTATGCTTTGTTGGTTGAAGTTGGCACGACAGCTCTAGATGCAGCGAAGCGGTCGACGGTTTGTAAGGACTTTGAAGCTGTTGATCTTGATAGTGCCAAAATGGGGATTTTTGGACAAACCATTAAAGTACCGGGAACTTATGAGTTAAAGGCAGGGGATCGAGTAGAAATTTATCGTCCCTTAATTGCTGATCCTAAAGAGGTACGTAGAAAGCGAGCGGCCAAAGCCGCGGGAAAGTCGGCTGACTAATTAGTTGCTTTGTCTTTTAGCTGATCTTTAATATCAATCACTCGACCATTGGCAAAAAAGATACTGAGGTGATGATCAACGGTTATTTTATCTGCGCTTTCCAGACTATAAAAATAATCCCAGCGATTTTGATTAAACGTGTCTGTTATTAGCGGAGTGCCTAGTAAATAGCGGACTTGACGGGGTTCCATACCAATTTTGAGCTCAGCGACTTTATCTTGATCTAACAGGTTGCCCTGCGGAATATCAATGCGATACGCGTTAGGTAGTATTGAACAGCCAGCGACGATAGCCGATAGCAGCATCACACTCATTAACCGATAAACAGACTTTTTTCGCATTCAGGGCTTCCACTCACTAGTTCAAGGCGAGATAATACCGGCCCTTTCTCGGAATGAGAAGCCTAAATAAAACAAATTGGGGTAGATTAATGTCAGCAGAGAATAATGAATTACGTAAAGTTGGCTTAAAAGTCACACTACCTCGGGTCAAAATTCTTCAAATTCTGGAGTCGTCTGCGCAGCGCCATCTCAGTGCGGAAGACGTCTATAAAGAGCTGTTAGATGCAGGTGATGATGTAGGCTTGGCCACTGTTTATCGTGTTTTGACTCAATTTGAAACAGCGGGGCTTGTTGAAAGACATAATTTTGATGGTGGTCATTCAGTGTTTGAGCTGGATCGTGGTGAGCACCACGACCATATGGTTTGTATTGAAACGGGAAAAGTTATTGAGTTTCACAATGAGCAAATCGAGCAGTTACAGATGCAAATCGCCAAGGAACAAGGTTATGAGCTTACTGGGCACAGCTTGGTGTTATACGTCAAACCTAAGAGTTAAGTAGTATTTTATGCGCTTAACTGGCAATTTGCTCGACTTGCTGAACCATGGAGCGTGCATGGGCGAGCGATTCATCCGATAACTCTGAACCACTGATCATCCGGGCAATTTCCTCAATTTTAGTTGTTTCTGATAACTCAGTAATATGGGTTTCCGCTTTTTTCTTGTCGGAGGCTTTGCTGACTTGCCAGTGATGGTCCGCTTTACTGGCAACTTGAGCAAGGTGAGTAACACAAAATACCTGACTTTTTTGACCTAAGTTTGAGAGTAACTTTCCTACCACATCTGCCGTCCCACCACCGATGCCAACATCAACTTCATCAAAAACGAGCGATGCAACATGCGATGTCTGAGCAGTTGCTACTTGTATGGCTAGGCTAATTCTAGATAATTCACCACCAGAAACCACTTTACCTAATGGCTTGTGTGCCTGACCGGGGTTGGTACTGATTAAAAACTCAATATCATCAATGCCTGAAGAGGAGGGCTTTTCCGTCGCACTGTTTACTGATGCTAAGAAATTAGCATTGCCCATAGCCAGTGTTTGCAGTTGTTGATTAATCAGCTTGGTTAGCTTTTTGGCCGCTTGTTGCCGTTGTTTGGATAACTTGTTGGCCTTTTGCAAATAGGCCATTTCTGCTGCTTGCGTCTGTTTTTCTAGCAATACAAGTGCTTCATCCCCCCCTGAAATCTGTTCCAACTCTTCGGCCAGTTGTTGATGTTTTTCAGGGATAGATTCTGGGTTCACATGGTGTTTACGAGCAGTATCATAGATGGCAGAGAGCCTGTCTTCTACTTGCTGTAAGCGTTCTGGATTGATATCGATAGAGTCTATTTGTTGCTTTAAACTTTGGTTTGCTTCGTCCACGTGGATGAGGGCATTATTAAGTAATTCACTAATGCCTGACATGGGCTCTGTTTGGGGTCTAATTCCCTGTAACACAGAGACGGCATGGTGAAGCATTTGGCTAATACTGTGGTCGTCAGTTTCGCATAGCTCTATTAATTGTTGGCTTTTTCCAATAATGGTTTCGGCATTGGCTAAGGTTTTTTGCTCTGCTTCTAAGGATGCCAACTCATTTGGCTCTAACGACAGTAGATCAAGCTCGTCTACTTGATAACGTAATAGTTGGTAACGTGCATTCATCTCATCGGCATTATCTCGCAACAAAATATACTGTTCTTTAAGTGCCTGCCATTGTTGATATTCATGTTTAACATCAGTCGTTAAGGGCTGGTGTTGGGCGTATTCATCAAGTAAACGCTGGTGGTTGCTCTTGGATAAGAGCGATTGGTGGGCATGTTGGCTATGGATATCAATCAATAGCTCGCCGAGTGCTTTGACTTGTTGTAATGGTACCGGTTGTGAATTGATAAACGCTCGCGAGCGCCCTTCTTTGGTAACGACTCGACGTAATAAACATTCATCAGCGTGGCAAAGGTCATGATCCATCAACCATTGACGGGCGGAGGGTAGATCATCCAGTAAAAAAGTCGCTGTAATATCGGCTTTATCACAATCTTGTCTGACTCTATCGCCATCAGTCCTCTCTCCGAGTGCCATACTGAGTGCACCCAGTAATACTGATTTACCTGTGCCTGTCTCACCTGTAATTGCTGTCATCCCGTTTTTGAGTTGTAAATCGAGGTGATCAATCAGCATAAAGTTATTGATGGTGAGATGGGTCAGCATAATAGTCCTCCAAAGGTACTTGACTGTTATTTTATACAGTGTTTATTTATACAGTAGTTTTTTGTTTTTGCCAAGGGATTTGTTTAATTCACTGTCGATAGGAATTAAGTCCTTGAAACCCCTTATTTTGACCTTATATAGAGGCCATTCAGGTGCATTGCGAAGCATGTCATTTGAAGAAATCTATTTAAACCATTGTTGTTGATTGCAAAGTAAGAGGAATGGGCTGTGCCTAACGAACCACAAGACTCCCCCGATATTAATGAAGCCGAAGATCAGGTTGTTTCTGAACCTGTTGATGAGGGTGTGACCGCAGATGAAAGTGAAGATCATGGCGGCGAAAATGAAAACCCTGAGACGCAAGCGCTACATGATGAAATCACTGAGCTTAAAGAGCAGGCCTTAAGGGCAAAAGCTGAAGTACAAAATGCCCGTAGACGCGCAGAGCAGGATGTGGAAAAGGCGCGGAAGTTTGCATTGGAGAAATTTGTCGGTGAGTTGTTACCCGTGGCCGATAATTTGGAGCGTGCTATTGCCGCTGGTGATACCGAGAATGAATCTCAAAAAGCAGTGCTTGAAGGTGTTGGCCTGACTCACAAATCATTACTGGATACCTTGAAGAAGTTTCAGGTAGAAGCGATTGACCCTGAAGGAGAACCGTTTGATCCACAATTGCATCAGGCAATGTCGATGGTTCCTAGTCCTGATGTTGAGCCAAATACCGTGCTGAATGTATTTCAAAAGGGTTATACCTTATATGGGCGACTGGTTCGGCCTGCAATGGTGGTTGTGTCTAGCGCTCCACCAGCATAGGACGCATAACGAAAAGGCAATAATCCCTCAACTTTTATAGGGGCAGGGGTTGAACTTGGTAATTAAAGACCAATATTTAGCCTTAACGAAAGAACACTGGCAGCCTTGATTTATCAGGGCTACCGTTAAACAGATATTTACTGAATAGAAAGAAAACTGGAGAAACCCGATGGGTAAAATTATTGGCATAGATTTGGGCACAACCAACTCCTGTGTAGCCGTACTTGAAGGCGACAAGCCAAAAGTCATTGAAAATGCTGAAGGTGATCGTACTACGCCTTCTATTGTTGCATTTACTGAGGATAACGAAATCTTAGTGGGGCAGAGCGCTAAGCGTCAGTCAGTGACTAACCCTACGAATACTTTGTTTGCCGTAAAGCGCTTAATTGGCCGTAAGTTTAAAGACGATGTCGTCCAAAAA
>JBOEHG010000089.1:0-7886 GCA_050633825.1 Cellvibrionaceae bacterium
TCTCACCGAAGCGCTGGCCACCAAACTGCGCTTTACCGCCCAATGGTTGCTGAGTTACTAAACTATAAGAACCTGTTGAACGCGCATGCATTTTGTCGTCAACCAAGTGGTTGAGTTTCAACATATACATGTAGCCTACTGTAACGGGGCGACTAAATGCATCGCCACTACGGCCGTCAAACAAAGTCATCTGTCCGCTCTCAGGCATGCCTGCCAAGGTCAGTAGCTTTTTGATTTCAACTTCTTTAGCACCATCAAATGCGCGTGTTGCCATCGGCACACCACCACAAAGATTTTTTGCTAACTCCAAGATTTCATCGTCTGAGAAGCTCGTTAAATCTTCTTTAATACGTGCATCACCGATGTTGTTATAAATCTCTTCTAAGAAATCACGAATTTTAGAAACAGCTTGCTGCTCACGAATCATATCATCGATTTTAGAGCCTAAACCTTTAGCCGCTAAGCCAAGGTGCGTCTCCAATACCTGACCCACGTTCATCCGTGAAGGAACACCCAGTGGGTTGAGTACGATATCAATGGGGTTACCATTTTCATCAAAAGGCATATCTTCAACCGGCATGATCACAGAGATAACACCTTTGTTACCGTGACGACCCGCCATTTTGTCACCTGGCTGAATGCGACGCTTAACCGCTAAGTAAACTTTAACGATTTTAAGAACGCCCGGTGCAAGATCATCACCTGTTTGCAACTTGCCTTTCTTATCTTCAAAACGGTCATCAAGAATTTTACGGCGCTCTTTCAGCTGTTCTTCAGCACGGTCGATTTGCTCATTCAAGCTATCGTCAGCCATGCGCAAGTTAAACCACTGATCTTTTTCAAGATCTGCCAAAATCTCAGCTGTTAGCTCAGTGCCTTTCTTAACACTTTTACCACTTGATACCTTATTGCCGACAAGTGCCGACTGAAGGCGCTCATAAGTGGCTGCTTCGACGATGCGATATTCTTCATCAAGATCTTTACGGATCTGATCAAGTTGCATTTCTTCAATATCTTTAGAGCGAGCATCTTTTTCCAAGCCGTCACGAGTAAAGACCTGAACATCAATAACAGTCCCTTTTGTACTCGAAGGAACACGCAAGGAAGTATCTTTAACGTCAGAGGCTTTTTCACCGAAAATAGCACGCAGTAATTTTTCTTCTGGTGTCAGTTGAGTTTCACCTTTAGGTGTTACTTTACCGACAAGAATATCGCCTGGGCTTACTTCAGCACCGATATAAACAATACCGGACTCATCTAATTTAGATAAAGCGCTCTCACCAACATTAGGAATATCAGCAGTGATTTCTTCACTACCCAATTTGGTATCACGCGCGATACAGGTCAGTTCTTGAATATGAATCGTGGTAAAACGATCTTCTTGTACAACACGCTCAGAAACTAAAATAGAATCCTCAAAGTTGTAACCATTCCAAGGCATAAATGCGATGCGCATGTTTTGACCTAAGGCCAATTCACCCATATCAACAGAAGGGCCATCAGCAAGAATGTCGCCACGAGCCACTTTATCACCTACGTTCACGATAGAACGCTGGTTAATACAAGTATTTTGGTTAGAACGGGTGTACTTAGTGAGATTATAAATATCAACACCCGCATCACCGGCTTCAGTTTCTTCATGTGCGGCACGTACAACAATGCGAGCAGCGTCAACACGCTCAATCACACCGCCACGCTTAGCAACAACACATACACCAGAATCTTGGGCAACAGTGCGCTCCATACCGGTACCAACAAGCGGCTTATCAGCCTTCAATGTAGGTACTGCTTGACGTTGCATGTTCGANNCCCATCAATGCACGGTTAGCATCATCGTGCTCAAGGAAAGGAATCAATGATGCAGCAACAGACACTACCTGACGAGGCGAGACATCCATATATTCAACATCTTGCGGGCCTTTCAAGGTAAATTCGTTCATATGACGAACCGAAACAAGTTCCTCTACTAGCTGACCTTTTTCATTTAACGCAGCAGATGCCTGAGCGATCACATACTCTGCTTCGTTAATCGCAGATAAATAATCAATATCATCAGTCACTTTACCATCGACAACACGACGGTAAGGGCTTTCTAGGAAACCATAATTATTGGTACGAGCATAGGTTGCCAATGAGTTGATCAGACCAATGTTTGGCCCCTCAGGTGTTTCAATAGGACAAACGCGACCATAGTGAGTTGGATGCACATCACGCACCTCAAAACCAGCACGCTCACGAGTTAAACCACCAGGGCCTAAGGCAGAAACACGACGCTTATGAGTAATTTCAGATAGCGGGTTATTTTGATCCATAAACTGAGAAAGCTGTGATGAACCAAAGAATTCTTTGATCGCAGCAGAAACGGGCTTAGCATTAACCAAATCTTGTGGCATCAAACCTTCTGACTCAGCAACAGAAAGGCGCTCTTTTACTGCACGCTCAACACGCACTAAACCAACACGGAATTGGTTTTCTGCCATCTCACCTACAGAACGAACACGACGGTTACCCAAGTGATCGATATCATCAACCACACCGTTACCGTTACGAATCTCAATTAATGTTTTTAATACATCAACAATATCGTCGTTAGAAAGAATACTTTCACCCTCATCACTTTCACGGTGCAAGCGACGATTAAACTTCATCCGGCCAACAACCGACAGATCATAACGATCAGAACTGAAGAATAAATTCTGGAACAGCGCTTCCGCTGATTCTTTAGTTGGCGGCTCACCCGGACGCATCATGCGATAAATCTCTACCAAAGCTTCAAGCTCAGTTCGAGTTGGGTCTACACGTAGCGTCTCAGATATAAACGGACCACGATCAAGCTCATTGGTATACAGTGTTTCGATACTCTGAATACCCGCTGATAGCAACTTCTCCAGCACTTCTTCGGTAATTTCTGTATTACATTCAAACAGTAACTCACCACTATTGGTATCGATAACATCTTTCGCTAATGCTCGGCCCAACATGTATTCTTCAGGCACAAGTAACTTGGTAACATTGGCTTTTTCAAGTTCGCGAATATGGCGCGCTGTAATACGTCGACCTTCTTCGACCAATACATTGCCTTTCTTATCTTTGATATCAAAGGTGGCTATATCACCACGTAGGCGAGAAGGAACAAGTTCTAATAAGAACTCTTTATCACCACTCACTTCAAACTGGCTAGTTTCGAAGAACATTTCCAGCATTTGTTCAGAGGTGAAACCTAATGCACGCAATAAAATAGTCGCTGGTAATTTACGGCGACGATCAATACGTACATAAACTAAATCTTTAGGGTCAAATTCAAAATCTAACCATGAACCACGGTAAGGAATAACACGGGCAGAATAGAGCAACTTACCTGAGGAATGTGTTTTACCTTTATCGTGATCAANNGTCATCAATGGGATTTCACCCATATAGACTTCTTGTTCTTTAATATCCTTAATGGTTTTGTTCGCAGATTCTTTATCATAAATGATTAAACGAACCTTTACTCTTAATGGCGCTGCGTAGGTTACACCGCGCAAAACACACTCTTTAACATCAAAGACTGCCTTGCCTAAGGTATAACTGACATACTCTAGGGCTGCACTGCCAGAATAACTGACAATCGGCATCACCGATTTAAAGGCAGCGTGAAGACCGGATTCTAGACGCTCGTCTAGTGGCGTATCTTCTTGGGTAAATTTACGATAAGAGTCCAACTGTATTGCCAGAAGGAAGGGAACATCCATAACATGAGGCAATTTGCCAAAGTCCTTGCGTATACGTTTTTTCTCAGTATATGAGTAAGCCATCTGCGTTCCTCAGCTTGTTACAATTTGGTTATAAACCACAAAAAGCACGGGTAGTGCTTTATAAAATTCGGTGACATCCTGTCATATTCAACTAGCGTATTACTTACATAATCTTCGTGCTAGCTGTTAAAAAATCTGCTCTCGTTTTCAACTAATAAGTAAAAATAAAATCAGCATATTTGAAAACGGAAAAAGGCCGGCGGGTTTACCCGCCAGCCTCAAGCCTGTTTAGCTATTAAAAATCAGTCACTAAAAAGGCTTTAACACGACTGTGAATTATTTTAATTCAGCAGTGGCGCCAGCTTCTTCAAGCTGTTTTTTCGCTTCTTCAGCATCTTCTTTCGAAGCGCCTTCTTTAACAGTTGCTGGTGCGCTCTCAACCATTTCTTTAGCTTCTTTCAAGCCAAGACCAGTGATTGCACGTACTGCTTTAATAGCGTTTACTTTCTTGTCGCCAGCAGATGTTAGAACAACGTCAAATTCAGTTTGCTCTTCTGCAGCACCACCAGCGTCACCGCCAGCAGCAGGCGCAGCAACTGCAACAGCAGCGGCAGCAGAAACACCAAACTTTTCTTCCATTGCTTCAACTAGTTCAACAACTTCCATTACTGACATGTCTGCAATGGCGTTTAAGATATCGTCTTTAGATAGAGCCATGACTCAGATCTCCCGATAGAAATTAAATAAAAAAATCACATAAATCGCTGAAAACAGCTGAATTATGCAGCGTCTTGTTTTTGGTCGCGAACTGCCGCAACAACACGAGTAACTTTGGTTGGCACTTCGTTGAAAGTACGTACCAATTTGGTTACCGGTGCAATCATTACACTTGCCAACATACCTAGCGCTTGGTCGCGTGTTGGTAGTTTAGCCAATGCATCGATCTGGTTTGCGTCCAGTAGCTTGCCCCCTACAGATAGCGCTTTAACTTCAAAGTTATCGTTTTCTTTTGCGAAATCTTTGAAGATACGAGCCGCAGCACCTGGGTCTTCCATAGAAAAACCGAAGATGGATGGGCCCACTAGCGCATCATTAACACAATCGAATTCTGTTTCTTCAAAAGCGCGTTTCGCAAGTGTATTGCGAACCACACGAAGGTGAACAGAGTTCTCACGTGCTAACTTACGCAGCGCTGTCATATCAGTTACGTTAACGCCACGGGCGTCAGCGATAACTAGGGACAAAGCATTGCTAGCAGTCTCGTTAACCTCAGCGACAATTTGCTTTTTGTCTTCAAATGCTAATGCCACGAGTTTTCTCCTGGATTTGATTAACTCGGCAATCTATAAAGAATTGCTCTATTAATCGTTAAGTCCACTTACCTTATTAATCAGTTAATAGTCACTATTAATAACTAGTAAGGTAAGACTATTTCGGTGATCAAATCTGTTTTTATTAAAATAAAAATGGATTCGGGTCTCACCATCTGCGTAGGGTTTTTATCCTAAAGGTATTAAGCCTGGTTGCTAATAACTGGTTTAGTTAACAACAATCAATAACCCCTACGGTCTTTGATAGCCTGTACATCCACAACATTCAAAAAGAATTTTATTTCAGCACAAACCCCAAAGTCTTTTTCGCTCTCCGGATTAAACTTCCAGAGATGCAATATCAATTAACAAGCCTGGCCCCATTGTGCTGCTTAAAGAAATTTTCTTTAAGAAAACACCTTTAGCAGAGGCAGGTTTTGCTTTTTTCAGGTCAGCCAATAGCGCTTCAAGATTTTCTTTAATCGCATTCGCTTCAAATGTGACACGACCGATACCGCCATGAACAATACCGCCTTTATCTGCGCGATAACGAACCTGACCGGCTTTAGCATTTTTAACTGCCGTTGCAACATCGGGTGTGACTGTACCGGTTTTAGGGTTAGGCATTAGACCGCGTGGCCCAAGGATTTGACCTAACTGACCAACAACGCGCATAGCGGCAGGATCAGCAATAACGACGTCAAAGTCCATATTTCCTTTTTTAACCTCAGCCGCTAATTCATCCATACCGATAAGATCTGCGCCCGCTGCTTTCGCTGCTTCAGCATTTTCACCTTGGGTGAATACAGCAACACGAACGGTTTTACCTGTTCCGTGAGGCAAAGAAGTCGCACCACGAACTGCTTGGTCTGATTTACGTGGATCAATGCCAAGATTGACAGCGACATCAATTGTTTCTTCAAATTTAACCGTTGAGATTTCTTTGATTAGAGAAACTGCTTCATCAATAGAATACTGTTTTTCTGAATCAACTTTTTCAAGGATTAACTTTCTACGTTTAGTTAACTTAGCCATCTTATACAACCCCCTCAACTTCCAAACCAGCACTTACAGCGCTACCAGCGATTGTACGCACAGCTGCGTCCATATCAGCAGCAGTAAGGTCTGGCATTTTAGCCTTGGCAATTTCTTCTAACTGCTCACGAGTCACCTTACCAACTTTTTCAGTATTCGGGCGACCACTGCCTTTTTGGATACCTGCTGCTTTACGTAATAAGAACGCTGCAGGTGGAGTTTTCATTGCAAATGTAAAGCTGCGATCACTGTATACACTGATCACAACAGGAACAGGCGCACCCGGCTCAAGACTTTGCGTCTGAGCATTGAACGCTTTACAGAATTCCATAATATTAACGCCGTGCTGACCTAGAGCAGGACCAACAGGGGGACTTGGGTTTGCCTGACCGGCAGGCACTTGCAGCTTGATATAAGCTTCTACTTTCTTAGCCATAATAGGACTCCAATATAATGGGTATTTAACGCCTCGAAATAAAGTTGGACTTTATTTGTCTCTGGCTCCCCGTTAAACCTCACTTAAAACAATACTTGTAGCACTGATAATAGCAAGATCACTTCTTTTTCTAATCCACCAGAGGATTAGAAAAAATTCTTTTACAATAAAACTGATTTGGATTAGGTCTTTTCAACCTGACCAAACTCCAACTCAACAGGTGTGGAGCGCCCAAAAATAAGCACTGCCACTTGTAGTCGGCTTTTTTCGTAATTTACTTCTTCAACAACACCATTAAAGTCATTGAAAGGACCATCGATAACGCGAACCATTTCACCTGGCTCGAAGATGGTTTTAGGTTTAGGCGCTTCTACAGAATCATCCATTCTCTGCAATATTAGCTCTGCCTCTTTATCTGTAATAGGGGCAGGTTTATCTGCTTTACCACCGATAAAACCCATCACTCTTGGCGTATCTTTAACTAGATGCCAAGAATCATCGTTCAAATCCATCTGAACCAACACGTAACCTGGAAAAAACTTGCGCTCAGACTTACGCTTCTGTCCTGCACGCATCTCTACAACTTCTTCAGTTGGCACCAACACTTCGCCAAAAAAGTCCTGCATATCATGCAGCTCTATTCTTTCCTGCAAAGCGGCGGCAACTTTCTTTTCGTAGCCTGAATAAGCGTGTACAACGTACCAACGTTTTGACATAGATTTAATTACCCAATGATCAACGAGACTAACCAACCAAGAAAAGCGTCTAGTCCCCACAAAATAAAGCCCATCAGAATAACCAATGCAACAACGATTAATGTTGTTTGATTTGTCTCCTGTCGAGTCGGCCATACGACCTTACGCACTTCTGTTTGCGACTCTTTAACAATCGCCCAAACAGCCGAACCCTGTTCTGTATTGACTGCCAACCATAACGCCAGCAAGGCAACAACAATTAAACCAACGACTCTGTAAAGCAATGGGTAATCACTATAGACAGAATTAGCGACAATGGCGCCAGCCACAAGAGCAATCACAACTAACCAGCGCAACCAGTTAAGTGGATAACTATTTGTCTCTACTTTTGTGCTCACGTAAGAACCCCAACTTTATCTTGATATATACAACTACCAGGCTTGCAACAAACAAAACTGACATTGATAACTTATATGGCAGGCCAGGAGGGACTCGAACCCCCAACTTTCGGTTTTGGAGACCGACGCTCTACCAATTGAACTACTGGCCTTTCTCAAACGAGCAAACTCAATATGCCCGATAAAACAGAAGCCGAGACGATAAAATCGACTCGGCTCGGTCGGCTTTTAACCGCTTATCAGATAAGATTACTCAATAATCTTAGCAACAACAC
>JBOEHG010000090.1:0-7555 GCA_050633825.1 Cellvibrionaceae bacterium
GGGTTACCCAACAGGCGATAGCACACGCGATACAATAGCTGTTCATGACGCTTCATTAGCGCCTCGAATGCTGTCGCACGATAGGGCAACTCCCGCTGCGCCTGTTTAACAAGCGCCTCGTCCGGGTCGATGATGACTCGTGGGGTTTCAGGCAGGTTTTTAGTCTGGCTCTGATCCACGTCTTTATCCGTTAGCTTTGTCATAGAATATCCAAACGCCTATAAAAGGCGTTTAACTATTTATTCAATAACTTAGGATAAAATTTCGACTTGCTCTTCGAGCAAACGACGATTAGGGATAGTTATTTTTTTACCGTCTTCTGTTTGCAGAACAACGCTGGTAGAGGTAACAGAGATAACGGTTCCAGTTACATCACCAATTTTCAGCACATCGTCAGGCTCATATAATTCTCGCGCATAAACACCAGCAACCACATTACCGGCAACATCACGCGTCCCTAAACCTAAAGCCAGAGCAACAGCACCCGCACCCGCCATCAAGAAGATAACAACTACTTGATTGAGCAAATCAGTTTCAATTTCTAACTGATTAATACCCAGTGAAATAACAATAATAACGATAATGGCATAAATAATACTGCCAACGGCTTTTTCGTAACCAAGATTCATACCACCCAGTGCGGTCTCAATCCCTGTACGTACCAGACCGGCGACAAACAAACCTACAATGACGACAACAAAAGCACCAATCACTTTAGGTAGATACAAAACAAAATTATCGATAGTTGACGACACTCGATCAAGACCCATGGTATCCGCTGCAGAAATAATAAAGGTTAAGAAGATTAACCAGTAAATAATCTTGCCCAAGATATTAGACGGTGTCATATTAAAACCGGCACCGGCAACGCTATCTCCCAAACCTGCTTTTTCGCTGAGTTTATCCAAACCCACTTTTGCCAACAACTTAGCAACGATGCTCGCCAATAACTTACCCAGAAAGTGGCCTACTATTAACAATAAAATCGCCGCGAATAAATTAGGCAATATGCCCGCTACCTTTCCCCAAATAATCATTGGATCGGCAAACGACTGCCTAAGTGCATCTAAAACACCCATGATAGTTCCCCTTTACGTTAGTCTTTATTAGATTGTTTGTTTGAATAATGTTGTTGTCGGTTATTTGCCTGCTTAACTGCAAGAGCTGCAAAAATCGGCGCCAGTATTTCGGCAATCGTTGTCCAAAGCTTAACGAAAGCAAATAGAATCGTATCTCGTTGAGCAATGTTTGCACGACTGCGAGCGATCGCTCGGTTTCTTTGTTGCGTTATATCCTCATCGGGTGATGCGGCCTTATCTGCATCAAAGAATGCTTTAATTTTTTTATCAGACTCAAATTCGTTCACGGATCTCTCCCGCCATGCAGGTCAACATAAGTAACAGATGGACAAGCCTATAGCTTAAAGAGTCACCTATCTTGTTAACTGAATTAAAATGACTCGGATTATTTGTGCTGGATATAAGACTATTATCGTTTTAAATGGTTTTTAGTCTCTTTTTCTATATAGGCGCATAGTAACCGGGTAGGCAGTGCTTTGCATCACTTGTCGGGTGCGAAGACTGCAATACTGTGTTTTAATCTCTTTTTTAACTATTGATTTGCAGTACCAGCACCATGAGCACAAAACCTGATCACGTTTCCTCGTTTAGACAAACTTCCCCCTATATAAAAGCCTATAGGAATAAGACCTTTGTCATTATGCTGCCCGGTGCTGCGGTTAGTCATAGTAACTTTGCCAATATCATTCACGATATTGCCCTATTAAACCATTTAGGTGCCCGAGTGGTGTTGGTGCATGGTGCACGACAACAAATCGAACAGGCGCTTGAAGCAAGTAGCATCAAAACACACATTCATCATGGCAAACGTGTCACTGATGCAGAAGCGCTGTCTTGCTTTATTCAGGCCGTTGGGTCTACACGCTTTGCCATTGAGTCAGCCTTATCAACTGGGCTACCCAATTCCCCCATGCATAATGCTGATATCCAAGTACGCAGCGGCAATGTCGTCACCGCCATGCCTTGTGGCATCGTCGACGGCGTGGATTTACAGTACACAGGCAAGGTCCGAAAAGTCGATGCTTTTGGCTTGGACGAAATGCTGTTCAGTGGATCAATAGCCTTAGTTTCACCTATCGGCTATTCAGTAACAGGTGAGACCTTTAACTTAACTTACACTGAGGTCGCCACTGAAATTGCCGTTGCATTGGAGGCAGATAAGCTGATTGCTTTTACCAAGGCGAATGGCGTACTCGACGATAACGGGGAGCTACAACGTCAGCTAACGCTCCTTCAATGCGAAAAGCTCCTACTGCGAAAAGAGACAACTGATAGCCACTTCTCTTTAAAAGCTTGTTATAGCGCCTGTGATAGAGGTGTTAATAGAGCGCAAATTATTAGCTATACCGAAGATGGCGCGCTTATCAAGGAGCTGTTTACTCGCGATGGCTTTGGCACCATGGTGCATAGAGATAGCTATGAGCTTATTCGTCGTGCCCGCATTGCTGATGTCGGTGGTATCCTGAATTTAATTGAGCCACTGGAAGAAGACGGCGTCCTTGTTAGACGCTCTCGAGAACGTCTTGAGCAGGAAATAGAGCACTTTACCGTGATGGAAATCGACGGCACAATTGTATGCTGTGCTGCTTTATACCCCTTTATTCAATCCAATGCCGGTGAATTGGCCTGTATGGCAACACACCCAGAATACCGTGGCAATGGTAGAGCAGCGAAGCTATTGGCCCATATTGAAAAACAGGCCGACAAATTAAAAATGAGACAACTGTTTGTATTAACAACGCAAACTGAACACTGGTTTTTAGAACAGGGCTTTAAGAATTCTTCACTGGAAATTTTACCAAAGGAACGCTTAAAGCTGTATAACTACCAACGTAATTCGAAAATTTTTGTTAAGGCACTAAAATAACTGATTTTTGTTAAAGCCTTACACTCAAAAATTAAGAGTTAAAGCGTGTCGTACTATTGATATCTAAAAAGCGCTGTACGGCACCATCGGAAAATACCTCTGAACCAAAGCGACTTTGATGCTTGTGTAAAGAAAGCGTCAGTACCTCGATCATACTCGCTAATCGGTTTTCACTTTCTTTGTCTTTTCCACTTTGGAATTTATGTTCAACCATTTGTTGAATAAAACCTTCTCTTAATTTGGCAAGCTTGTCTTCATCTTTTAACCAGTCAGGCTCTATGGCATAAATAGCACTAAGAGCGACCAAATCTTCCTCATTCATTTGATCCGCAACATTTGGTATTTCTTTTTTATCCGCTGCGATAAGGTCCAGAAGATGATGTTTATAAGACTCTTCTGATTCAGGTGACTTATAGCGCATAGCCAAGTAACGAACAAAATTTAAATAGCGCTTAATAGACCGAGGAGTACTGCGCTGCAAACTAATCCATGGCTGCCAAATAGACAAAGCTTCTTTAAAACGGGGAGAATCTTCAACAAAACGATTTGGAATTTTCAAACTATAAATAATAAAAGCAATCAAAAATAACAATAAACTGATTAATGGTAACCAATAATCATTATTAATTGAGTCTGATTGACCAGAAATCAATTCAGCTTTTGCACTTTCATTTAAATCGGGTTCGGTTTGATCTACAGGTATATCGACTGTGCGTTTAAGCTGCTCAGTTTCTACAGCTATTTTCTTTAAGACAAGTTCAGCAGCATCTTTCTTATCACCTAGACGTGCAATAGTAATACCTTTATCTAGTAGTGCGGGATTGCCTTCGAGCACAAGTTGCCATTCTCTATTATCTTTACCCACTGGATTAGCGTTTTTATTTTTATCGCTACCACCTTTATCATTGAAATCAATATCTAACTCTGGCTGGCCATTAACAACAGAAAAGTTGTTAATCGACACATTATCCCATTGATATAGTTTTTCTTTAACAGATTTGCTTTCTTCAGACACGAGGAAAATATTATCCGGTATAAAATGTACAATAACACCTACCATAACAGCACATAAAACCAATGAAAATATAATGCGATAGTGGTAAACCATATCTGAACAAGATTGATAAAATCGTTTAAAAAGTGACGGGGTTTGTGAAAAATCTTTTTGTGGCAATAATAGTTCGATGGTATCTTCATGATTTAATGTAGGGATAGGCACTGGAATATTAATCATTTTTTCTAAATAGTTATCCGCAAAACTCTTATTATTTCCATTTTTTGCCGATTCACTTTCTCTTTTCTCCACCATATCGGGGAAATTATTCTCGATACAAATTTTTACCCATGCCTCATCCATACCGACAACAATATAACAATCGCCTGATACTGATAAAAAATTCATTGCTTCTAATATATCAACGACATTTTCTTTGGTGCAACGATCAAGGTCGTCGATGAAAATCACCATTCTGCCAGTATCTAAACAACTGGACACTTCCTTAAATTCTTTAGCAAAGGCTTGGCGTGCGCTGGGGTCTAGTTTATTGTCTTTTTCCTTATTATTTCTATTCGTCATTAATTTTTCTGGGCTAATACCAAAAGCTTGCAGTGCACGAATTAAAATCGCAATCGGACCACCTAATATCAACACCAATAAATTTTCAAAACTACCATTAGCCTCGCCAAGGAAGCTATCAATAATTTTTTTAGGTGAAAGATCACTCCATGAAAGACCGGTCTGAATAATAAATTGAACAACCAATATTGTTAATATAAGAGAGACCAGTGTGACAAACCAATGGCTTTTGACCCGCCGTGCTAATAAATTTAGGCGGAAAATTAAACCCACAGGCATTAGTTTGTAAAACTTAAACCAGCCAGGAATAGCTTGATCTTTAATATTGGCATAAAGAGAAGCGAGTAATTGTTCACCTTTTTGATGGTGCCATGCATTAAACCAAACTGGCGTAAAACCATAACCTTTTAAATCATGATACAAAAGATTCATTAATGAACTTTTACCTGAACCCCAAGCACCCGTAATTGCTACGCTTAATGGAGGCTCAGTTGCCGGGTTACGCATAAAACGGGATAAGCCCAAGGCAATTCCATTAAAGTTCAGTGGGTCTGGATCACCGGGTTCAAGGGGTCGGTCAGAGGCCAATAAATCTGCAACCGTTTCTTCTGGCTCGGTCACTGCTGATGGTTTTTTTATCAGTAACCACAAAGCAAGCAAAAATAATATAAGGCATAACAGCCAATACCAATAAGCCGGACTTTGAGTATAAATCGGTTGCTGCCAGTTTTGACCACCATCATCAGTATACAATATCGTGGTGACATCACCGATCACTAAGCCTTTTAATTTGTCACTGGAGAAATTGACTGAGGCTAACAACACATTTGTATCTGTATTTTGCTGTTGCCAGTTTGTGCCCCCATCTGTTGTCGCTAATATGACTCCCTGTTCGCCTACAACCCAGCCGTGTTCTTTTCCATTGTCACCATCAATAAAAGTGAGCGCTTGCAGATTACTACTGACATTACTATTTTGTGCTTGCCAAGTTTCGCCTCCATCTTTGGATGCGAATATATTACCTGTATCCCCTGCAATCCACCCGCGCTGACCATCACTTAAAAAATCAACTGAGGTAATCGTAGCATTTCGGTTAATACTTTTTCTTTCCCATGTTTGTCCAGCATTATTGGTTACATTTAAAGAATCGCCATCGGCAACCCAACCATTACTACCATCAGCAGAAAAGGAAAATAAATTTAAAGGATTAAATGCATTTTCAGTTGCAGGCTGCCATGTTTGACCATTATCACGGGTAAAATTAATTTGAGCTGAAGAATTGATCGACCAGCCATTTTGATTATTTTTAAATAAGGTTTTTGAATAGCTATTGTTTAAAGTGTTTTGGCGCTGACTTACCCAAGTCTTGCCACTATTATTCGTATCTAACAACAAACCATCTACGCCTAACAAAGTAGCGTTACCGGTTTGCTTATTGTACTCAACTAAATTAAACCAACCATAACGGGATTGTGTGTACCATGTTTGTGTATTGCTTTTGCTTGTGATGATTTTTCCTGCATCACCAACAGTCCATAAGCGTTTTGTATTGGAACTAAAAACAATATTATTTAACGCTGTAGAATTTTTTTCAGGAAATACCGTTACTTGCCAGTTATTACCGCTATCTGTCGTATAAAGGATGTCGCCATTACCCAGAACAGCCCAACCTTGCTGACCGTCAGCAGAAAAAACAATGGATTTAAAAGGACTGTCTGCTTGTTGATATTGAATGTCCCACGTTTGCCCTTGATTTTTTGTTGTTAAGATAACGCCATCACCAGCGACACCATAACCAACAGCCCAACCTTGCTGAGCGCCCTCCAAAAAGAATAGCGATTGCAACCATGCACCGGTATTACTGCTCTGCCTTTGCCAAGTAACACCACTATCATTCGTATATAAAATAGCGCCCAGCAAACCGGCTACCCAAGCTTGCTCTCTACTGGTCCACACGACTGATGCAAAGGTATTGTTGACACCACTGTTTTGTTGTTGCCAACGGTCACCATTACTTGAACTGTATAAAATCGTACCGCTATCACCAACCGCCCATATCCGTTGTCCGCTACTATCTGTAGTAACAGCATTAAGCTTCCGGGTAGTATTCGTGTCGATCTTTTGCCAGGTTTGACCTCCGTTCGTTGTTTTTAAAATCGTACCATTGTCACCGACAATAAAACCCAGCGAGTCATTAACAAACTGGATCGCGTTTAAGTTCGGGCGTTGCTGAGCAGTGGTTATTGCATTATTTGATGCTGGATCTTCTGTTTGTTGTGGCGGTTCTTTTTGCTGGCTGGTGTTACCTTCTGTGGTCTGTTGGTTTGTAGTTTGTCGGGGAGTAATAACTTGCCGCTGTTCTAATGCATTGCGTCGTTGAGCATCCAGCCGTATGCGTTCTGCTTGTTGTCGTTTTAATTCTTCCGGGGAAAGTTGTGCACGCTTGTCGGGCTCTGCCGCATTTGCTTTGGAAAAGAAAGAAAAATGAAGATCATCAACATTTATACCCAAGAGCTGGGAATGTCTTTTCGACTGTATTAATTGTGATAATGACTCTCCGCCCGGATAATCTTGCTGAACCCATGTTTTACCTGCATCTTCACTATAAATAATGAATGCACCATTGCCCACAGCCCATAATTTATTACCATCTGCTGATACCGCAATATCATTGAGATTACCGCTAATAGCTGGCAAACGCATAAAGGCATTTTTTTCTTGAGGGTAGTAAAAGGTTTCCCAAGGGCTTGCTTCTTTGTAGGGGTCAGGTCTTGGGTCTTGCAATAAAGCGATGAAAGTCGCGCCAATAAAGACTAATAATGCGCAAGTAATCAGTATCAACAACCGAGCACTCGAAGAAGAACCGGTGCCTGGGCTTGAGGAAGACGAAGATGAACTTGAGGATGTTGTTACACTAGGACCACTTTTAAGCTCTGCTTTAGACGCCACTATAATTGATCTCCGTTTATTTTATTATTATGCGTTTTATCGTTAATTATGATTATCTAGCCCACCATTGTATAGCCTCCGCCT
>JBOEHG010000091.1:0-3968 GCA_050633825.1 Cellvibrionaceae bacterium
GCAAGAATCTATGCGTTAGCCATTTAAATTAAGCAACCATTAAAAAAGGGAGAGCTTGAACCAGCTCTCCCTTTTCTATTTCTTGCCTATAATAAAACAGACAGGATTTTTCTGACTTAAGCGAGTGCTGCTTTGGCTTTTTCAACAACTGCAGCAAATGCCGCTTTGTCATGAACCGCTAGGTCCGCCAATACACGGCGATCTAGTGCAATCTCTGCTTTTTTCAAACCAGCAATTAATTGACTATACGTCATACCCAATGCACGTGATTGTGCATTGATACGTGTAATCCAAAGCGCACGGAAGTTACGCTTTTTAACACGACGGTCGCGATAGGCATATTGACCAGCTTTGATAACTGCCTGTTTAGCTACACGGAATACACGTGAACGCGCACCGTAATAACCTTTTGCAGCTTTCAGAATTTTTTTGTGNNCTTTTACGGGCCACAACACCACGTTTTACACGAGCCATTATTTATATCCTCCCAGATTATTTAGCACGAAGCATACGATCAATTGACGGCTTATCAGCATCAGTAACGATGTTGGTGCCGCGCAGCTGACGCTTACGCTTGGTGGTCATTTTGGTTAGGATGTGGCTCTTATAAGCGCTTTTACGCTTGTAACCCGCAGCCGTTTTCTTGAAGCGCTTGGAGGCGCCACTGTGTACTTTAGCTTTTGTTGCCATGATATAAATCACTCCGCATTTAGACACTTTGTGTCTGGTTAATAATATAAAGTAAGCAGGCAGCTAAAAAGCCCATAAAGTATATTTCTTGATACACTTTTTAATAGTGCTTTTCAAAATAGTGGTTAAAGTTTGATGGCTAGGAAGCAGCACGCACAGAAGCGGAATGTATATAAATACATGAGCATTCGAGCATGTTGCTGACAACGCCAGCGGGCTTTAAGCGCATTTTGAATGCACTATTCTTACTTCTTCTTTTTCGGGGCTAATACCATAATAAGCTGCCGACCTTCCATTTTCGGATATTGCTCAACTGTGGCTATCTCTTCAAGATCGGTCTCAATGCGTTTCAGCATTTCCATTCCCAATTCTTGGTGAGCCATCTCCCGACCGCGGTACCGTAACGATACTTTGGCCTTATCCCCGTGTTCTAGGAAACGTATCAGGTTGCGTAGTTTTACCTGATAATCCCCCTCTTCCGTCCCTGGTCGAAACTTCATTTCTTTTACTTGCTGCTGCTTTTGCTTTTTCTTTGCAGCTGCTTTTGTCTTCTTCAAATCAAACAGGTGTTTACCATAATCCATTACCTTACAAACGATCGGGCTTGAATCCGCTGCAATCTCTACGAGATCTAAGCTTGCTTTTTGTGCATTAGCCATCGCATCTTCTATCGATACAATACCTACCTGCTCACCATCGGCTCCGATTAAACGCACTTCTTTGGCGTCAATTTGATCATTTATACGTGCTTTTTTTGCACGACCACCTGTTTTATTGTTGATAGCATTGTCTCCAAATTTGACCTTTTATAGGCCTTCAGCTTCGAGATTAACTCCAAGCCCCAAGTTTGCCGATTTAATACGGCCAAAAAGCAAAACAGCACTAACACAGGTTAGTACTGTTTTTGAAAAAATCTACAGTGTCGCTAGAGAGGTTTATACCGGTACTCTTGATAGACTTTTACTCAACAACTGACGGCTTACTTTTTGTAGCAACGTCTACTGTTAATAAGTCAATAAACGCATCTACAGACATCGATCCTAAATCTTCACCTGAGCGCGTTCTTACTGAGAGGGTATTACTTTCTACTTCCTTATCTCCTGTTACTAGGAGGTAAGGCACCTTCTGTAATGTGTGTTCGCGAATTTTAAAGCCAATCTTTTCATTTCTCAAGTCAGCTTTGACCCGGAAGCCCTTGTTTTGCAAGGTTTCTTGTATTTTTTTGACATATTCGGCCTGTTTGTCCGTAATATTCATTAAAACAACCTGCTCAGGCGCCAACCACGTTGGAAAAGCCCCTTCAAATTGTTCGATCAAAATACCGATGAAACGCTCAAAAGAACCCAAAATAGCGCGGTGTAACATGACAGGAGTCTGTCTTGAGCCGTCTTCAGCAACATACTGAGCATCCAACCTGCCAGGCATAGAGAAATCGACTTGAATAGTACCACACTGCCAAATACGGTTCAGGCAGTCCTTCAGCGAGAATTCTATTTTAGGCCCATAAAAAGCCCCTTCACCGGGCAACAATTCCCACTCAAGACCTTTGGCGTCTAATGCGTCAGATAATGCTTTTTCGGCTTTATCCCATACTTCATCAGAACCGACTCGTTGCTCTGGGCGAGTGGATAAACGAATAATGACATTATCAAAACCGAAATCAGCGTAAACCTTGTACAGTAGATCAGTAAATACTGATACCTCTTTTTGAATCATCTCTTCTGAGCAAAAAATATGGGCATCGTCTTGTACAAAACCACGCACACGCATAATACCCTGCAAGGCACCAGAGTCTTCATTGCGATGACAAGAACCAAATTCAGCTAAACGAAGCGGTAACTCTTTGTACGACTTTAAACCTTGATTGAATACTTGCACATGACAAGGACAGTTCATGGGTTTAACGGCATAATCACGGGATTCTGACTCTACTGTAAACATTCCATCACGGAATTTGTCCCAGTGACCTGAGCGCTCCCAAAGACTGCGATCAACAATTTGAGGCGTTTTAATTTCCTGATAGCCATTTTCTCGTTGCACCTGACGCATATACTGTTCTATTACAGTATAAATACTCCACCCTTTTGGGTGCCAGAAGACCATACCGGGCGCTTCTTCTTGCAAATGGAATAGATCAAATTTCTTTCCTAATTTACGATGATCCCGCTTAACCGCTTCTTCCAAGAAATTAAGGTGTGATTTAAGCTCTTTCTTAGTAGCCCAAGCTGTCCCGTAAATACGCTGAAGCATCTTATTATCGGAATCACCGCGCCAGTAAGCGCCAGATACTCGCATAAGCTTAAAATGTTCACAGAAACACATATTCGGCACATGCGGGCCGCGACACATATCAATATATTCTTCGTGATGATACAAGCCTGGTTGAGCGTCTTTAGGGATATCGCGATCTAAAATTTCCAGCTTATACGGTTCATCCCTTTCGGTGAACACATCATAAGCTTCTTGCCAGCTAGCCTTGCGCTTTACAACGTCATACTGGGTTTTCACCAATTTCTTCATATGCTGCTCAAGCTTGACGATATCTTCATCAGTCAGCATATGATCTAGATCAATATCGTAATAAAAGCCATCGGCAATGGTAGGGCCAATCGCCATCTTAGCTTCAGGCCACAATTGCTTGACCGCATGCCCCACAAGGTGAGCACAAGAATGGCGGATGATTTCAATGCCATCTTCGTCTTTAGCAGTGAAAATGGTGAGCTCAGCGTCGTTTTCAATTAAATCATGAGCATCAATACGCTCACCATTAACACGGCCACCTAGAGTAGCCTTCGCTAAACCTGGGCCAATATCAGCGGCAACATCATAAACAGAAACAGGTTTATCAAACGAACGTTGAGAACCATCAGGGAGAGTAATAACAGGCATGTGTTTTCCTAGTTCAGTGGCGGCCCGTACGAAAGGTCGCGTGAGAATTAATAAGTAGTATTCAATCCTAAAATTAAATAAGAGTGTAGTGGGCTAACAAATTACATCCTGTAATTTGCCCTTGCAGGGCTGCCTTTGGCAGTTCAAAAATGCTCCCGGCATTTTTGTCGAACTAGTTCGAGAACGGTTCATTAACAGTTAACCAATACTCAAGCCCACTTACAGTGGGCTTGAGTATTGGTACGACCGAGTGGACTCGAACCACCGACCCCCACCATGTCAAGGTGGTGCTCTAACCAACTGAGCTACGGTCGTATAACCTTTAATTTTCAGGGCGCGAACTATAACGGGATTTAATAGTATTGGCAAGACAACACCATAAAGAAAGT
>JBOEHG010000092.1:0-13039 GCA_050633825.1 Cellvibrionaceae bacterium
CGTGCCGCCGCGTTATCCCCTTCGATTTTAATACCATTACCTGATATATCATCCAAAGTTAAGGAGAATGTCGCCACTGCACCAGCTGCTGCTGTAACACCTGCTACCGCTGTTACACCTGCAACGGCTGTAACACCTGCAACAGCTGTCACCGCAGAGATACCCGTAGCTGCAGTTACAGCAGATACGGCTGTTACACCCGCAACCGCTGTTACACCCGCAACCGCTGTTACACCTGCAGTTGCTACTGCAAAGCCTGTTTCAGATGCGGCATTAGCATCACTGGCACTGACCGAAATGCTCTGAACACCTTCTTGCGAAATGATAAGTTCACCATCATCGCTTAATGAAGCAGTAACTGAGGTATCAGAGTTAATTTTGGCAACCAGTTCATCCAAGGTATTGGTATCGGTGATGGTATAGCTTTGATTTTGGCCATCCCCATCGACAACAGCAATTGATAATGAATTCGTGCCAGCAACAAGGCGGCCACCGCCTACAGATGTCGCTTCAGCGTTCACAATAACGCCAGCTTCAACACCTTCAAGATCGGCATTAAGTGCATCAACCAACTCATTGGTTGTTGTGACTGCCGCTAAACTTGTAATATCTTTATCATTGACCGACAACGTTGAGCCTGTGCCTGCGACCAAAGCTTGGAAAGCCGCTAAGGTTGTAGAATCACCGACAACATCACCTGATGCACCACCAAGAGAAGAGGCATTAAACCCTTGAACTTGTAAATCGATAGTGTCATTCGCTTCAGAACCAACCTGTAGCGATAATGTACCCAAGGTGCCATCCAGAATATTTTGACCATTAAATGTGGTTGATTCCGCAATACGATCAAGCTCTTGAATTAACTGATCAGTTTCTGCGTTGAGTGTGGCACGGTCAGAATTAGAATAAATACCATTCGCAGATTGTACGGATAATTCACGAATACGTTGCAGAATATTAGTGGTGGCATCTAATGCACCCTCTGCTGTCTGTACTAATGAAATACCATCATTTGCGTTACGAATGGCTTGGTCCAAACCCCGAATTTGCGAAGTTTGGCGATTTGAAATGGCAAGACCGGCAGCATCATCAGCCGCTGAATTAATTCGGCGACCTGAGGATAAGCGCTCACTGGCTTGGTCCAATGCTGCACCATTGCTCGATAATTGACGCTGGGCGTTAATCGATGCGATGTTACTGTTAACTACTAAAGTCATGATAGACTCCTAACCTTTATTAAACGAATGCCAACTGATGAGCTGACTAACCACAACAGAAATAAATTTCTAATGTCTTGAGAGGTTTATCGACGGGTAGATTTTTATCTTTAATTAACTGATGCGGCAAAAAGAATAAGGAAAAGGCAAAAGAAAATTTTAACCTGTTGATTTTATTAAATTTATTTTTATGGACGGTAAAAATTTGACGTTTTTTATGGCATAAGCGTAGGGAAAAAACGTCGAAATGAAAAAACTATTCTAAAAACGGGTAAAAACCGGCCACAAGAAAGCGTCTTGAATAGCCGGTTTTAAAAGTTGTGTTAATTTACCTATAGAGTATTAGCCCTGAAGTAGCTGTAATACCTGCTGCGGTCGTGCATTTGCCTGAGCCAGAATCGCCTGAGACGCCTGCTGTAAGACCTGAGCACGACTTAGTGCGGCAGATTCTGCGGCAAAGTCAGCATCAATAATACGCGAACGTGCTGCTGAAGTATTTTCAACAACATTCGATAAATTATTCACCGTGAAATTTAGTCGATTATTAATGGCACCTAAATCTGCACGTTGACTGTTAATTTGCTCAAGGGCTGTATCGACAATATCCAATGCCTTACGTGCCCCCGATTGCGTATTAATTTCAATACTGGCTACTGACCCAGCTCCACTGGCATCATTCTGTTCCTGTAAGCCAAAGTTCGCGGCCAACTGAGTATCGGTTAAATCATTGCCTGCTTGCACCTGAATCGTGTCACCATTAATTGACCGAAGCGCAATACTGGTTGTTGTCGCGGCACCGGCTCCATCAGTACCCGCGGAAGCAATGACACCGGTTTGACTCGATACTTCATTAATAGCAGCAATAAGGTTTGTCGTTCTTTCTGCTGCGGTTGGTGTTGGACCTGCTGCGACTACACCAATTTCAACGCCATTGAGAATTAAATCGCCCGCACTGGATTGTGCTGTGCCGGTAATGGTCGCACTTTGGGTGGTACCGTCATCATCTTGTACATTAAAACCCGCCGTATTAATTAACACTCGAGCCGCTTGGTTATCCCCTTCAATTTTGATTCCCTTACCATCTGAAGATGTATCCGTTAGCGTTAGTGAAAATGTTGAGGTAGCCCCTACCGCCGCGGTTACAGCCGATACTGCTGTCACACCTGCTACTGCTGTTACACCCGCTACCGCTGTGACACCCGCTACTGCCGTTACCGCACTTATACCTGTGGCCGCGGTTACAGCAGACACTGCTGTTACACCGGCTACTGCTGTTACACCGGCTACTGCTGTTACACCTGCGACTGCTGTTACACCTGCCGTCGCCTGTGCAAAGCCTGTCTCAGAGGCTGCATTCGCATCACTGGCGCTAACAGCAATCGTTTCAGCACCTTCTTGTGACAGCACTAACTCACCATCATTATTAAGACTTGCCGTGACACTGGTATCATCATTAATTTTAGCGACTAATTCATCCAAGCTATTGGTACCGGTAATCGTAAAGGTTTGACTTTGCGCATCACCATCTCTTACAACAATTTGTAATGAATTCGTTCCTGCAACTAAACGGCCACCGCCTACGGATGTCGCCTCAGCATTAACAATCACTCCCGCCTCTACATTAGCACCCTCAAGATCTGCATTTAAAGTAGCGACTAATTCATTAGTAGTCGTTGCTGCTGCAAGGGATTGAATATCTTTATCGTTTACCGATAAAGTAGCGCCCCCTGCTCCAGTTAATGCCTGAAGCGCAGCTAAGGTTGTCGAATCACCAACAACATCACCCGATGCACCACCGAGAGAGGAAGCAGTAAAACCCTGTACTTCTAAATCAATAGTATCGTTGGCCTCTGCACCCACCTGTAAGGATAATGTGCCTAAACTACCGTCTAATATAGGCTGCCCATTAAAGGTTGTGCTTTCTGCAATTCGATCAAGCTCTGACTTAAGCTGTTGAACTTCTGCATCTAAGGTTGCACGGTCTGTATTGGAGTAAATACCGTTCGCCGATTGAATAGAGAGCTCTCTAATACGTTGCAAGATATTCGTTGTTTCATCCAAAGCGCCCTCTGCGGTCTGAATTAAAGAAACACCGTCATTCGCATTTCGGATCGCTTGATCTAAACCGCGAATTTGTGAAGTCAATCGATTGGCAATAGCCAAACCCGCAGCATCATCAGCAGCGTTATTTACACGCTTACCAGATGCTAATCGCTCCGAAGCTTGATCAAGGTCATTACCAGAATTCAACAATTGACGTTGCGCGTTCAGAGAAGACACATTGGTATTAATGACTAGTGGCATAGCAGTCTCCCATTAAGATGTATTACCAATACTGAACCTGAGGTAGTCAGGTTATTCATTTAAAATATGCAAATTGAATTAATTTAATTCATTGCATTTCTTTTCAAGGTAGAAAATGCAACCACTGTGCCAACCTTTAAAATAGGTTATTTTTAATGACAAAACTACCAAAAAAACCTTTATACACTACAATTAGACTGTTTAGCGGCAAAGCAAACTGCAATTCATTGCCACATTGCCGCTTTTTATTTCTACTCATGTTTAGAGCTTATGAACACTACACATTCGTTACTTCCTGAAATATTAGAACTAACAAAAAACATGTTAGTTAGCTGTGAAAGTATGGAGTGGGAAAAACTCGCTGAAATTGAAAACGAACGCAATAGCCTTATGCAGTCTATTGATATCGACGATTTACGATCACACAAGGAAAACATTGCAGCCATTGAAGAAATAATAGAAATTAACAATAAAATATTAAACGATACAAAAAAGGCCAAAAACAAAAACCAACAGTCATTAATTGACCTAAAAAGAAATGTAAAAAAAACGTCTTTATATAAAAATAACTAAATACGGCTAAATAAATTTAACTCGCTAATACGTAAAAAACTGGCTTGCGATGCTTGTAAAACTAGCGTTTGTAGAGACAGACGCGTTGATGCTTCAGCATAATCAAGATCACTTAAATCAGACAATATTTCCCTCGATACTAATTCAGTGTCAAGGTGTAATTCTTTCGTACTTTCTAAGGTATTATTTCTTGCGCCTATTTCTGTAACTGTATTGGATATTGATTCTTGAGCATTAGAAAGATTAGTAATGGTAGATGCTACTATAGACTCTACCGCATCAACTGATGCTTGCGAACCATCGTAATTTTCCAATGTATTACGAAAATTCACCAATGTTGTAAGAACATCTTGCGTATTACTCGAATCAATAAATAATTGGTCCCCAGCAAGTCCTGCCCCAAGATCTGCTGAAGCAGGATTACCGAGAATACGTACACTGACACCATTGTAAACAAGCTCTTCGCCTTGATTATATAGATGATTCGCTTCTATTATTTTGCCCGTAGAGCGTTCACTGACTGTGAAATTTTTAGCCGAAGGAACAACATCACTATCTTCATTAAAAGTAATAATAATATCTTCGGGATAAAACGCATCATAGGCATCTTGATCAACAACACTACCTACTGTGATAGACAGTGGAGGATTGGAGCGATTATTAGGATTGGTCGATGTGGTTACTCTGTTTTCACTACTTTTTACATCAACAAATAAACCTTTACCTGAGTCGCTCGCTTTAATCAAGGTACTATTATCAACCTTTATATTGATTTGACCTTCATCACCGTCGAACTTAAAGCCATTAATACTATCACCGGAAAAGGCAGGTGAACCTGTTTTATAGCCTGAAAAAATATAATCGCCATTTGCATTACGTGTATTCACCATATTAAATAGCTCATCTAACCTGGCATCAACTTCACTGGCAATAGCAGAATATTCACCTTCAGATAAACTTGCGGTATTACCTGCTTGTACGGCTAACTCTTCTACTCGTTGAAGAAGATTATTAATACTATCTAACGCTGACTCCTCCAAGGCTAAATTGTTTTCGGCGATAATAATATTTTTATTATACTGCTCAACAGCTGCAAGATTATTATTTAGTTGCTGTATTCTTGTTGCCGCTACTGGGTCATCAGCAGCAGACAATACCCGCTTACCTGTAGAAAGTTGTTCTTGGGTTTTATTAATGGATTGATTAGCATCCGACATACTTGATGTTGCCAGATTGTATATTTGCATTGTAGATATTCGCATAATAAAACCCCTAACTAGAGACTATTCAATAGTTGGTCAAATAATTCTCGCGCAACGTTAATCACTTGAGCATTAGCTGAATACAATTGTTCAAAACGAATGAGGTCAGCCGCTTCTTCATCTAAATTAACCCCAGATATTGATTCTCGCAAACTAGAGGTTTGGTCTAAGACACTTTTAGCTGCTTCTGTATTTAATTGTGATGTATTTGTTTTTATACCGATGGTTTCAACAAGTTGATTGTATGTCGTACCAAAATTTTGAGTATCACCCGCTATCGTACCCGCCTGTTGCAACCCAGCCATTAATAAACCATTACGATTATCTAAAGTGGCATCTGTATTAAAATCAAGGGTAAATAAATCACCAGCGACAGGTGTTCCGGTAATATTAGCTTGAATACCTAAATAAGAAGATTGGGCTGTCACAGCATTAAAAATATTATTGCCCGCTGTCGCCATAGTAATACCATCAGCTAAACTAACATCAAGTTGGCCACCAACGACTGTAGAAACACCATTGGTTAGAGCAACATTGACGTTACCAACAATTCCATCATTAATTTCAATGGCCTCTACACCACCAGCCTGTAACGCAACCGACAAATCGTCACCACGTGTCGAATGCACTTGAATATAAAATTCATCAGCGACTGCATCATATGCACTAACGGCATAAATGCCTAAATCCGATAAGTTGGAGTTATCATTAATTTGTTGAGCAAGATAATCGTTAAAATCTTCACCGCTATTCAATGTAGGATCAGGAACAATCGATGCTATGACGCCAAGTTCATATTCGACTAAATCTTCACCATTCAAATTAATTTGTAAAGGAGATGTTCTTGAAACGCTAAAATCTCTTAATTCTAGGTAATTAAATGCTGTGGCAGTGACCCCATCAACATTATCAAGTAATCCTGCAGTTGTCCTCGCACTGGCATTTAGCGTCGATAGTACGTTTTGAGAAGATGTGGCACCAGTGGTTGGATCAATTGTTGTAAATGTGAATGTTTCTGCAGGGTAACCGTTGACCGCAACAGGTGCACCGCCAGGCAAACCAAGAACTGCTCCATTACTGACTATTGTTGTTTGACCTATATCATTAGAGAATAAATTATTCGCAATACCCGGAACGTAGGCTTGATTACGAATAGGCGGACTTAACTGTACAGGATTCCCTGGATTAGAATTATCTAAAATATCGTATGTGGTTGGCGTTGTGAATTTAACAATTAAAGGAGGCGACATTTGGCCTGCTTGACTGGTCAACAAAGGGATAGCCGCACCGGCACTATCAACTAAACCTAGTACAGCACCCGCAGAAATCTGAGCACTACCGATATTACCTAAATTTGTATCTGTTAATATTGGGCTACCTAAAGCAATATCAGCGGGTTGAACAGAATTAACTGAAAAGTCACGAGCAGCGTAGCGAGTTGGCCTAATTAAAAATTCATCATTATTGGAGAATGTACCTCCACTAATATCCAGTGAAAGCCCATCAAACTCAATACTAACGGGGTAATTAACAGGCATGATGTTAGAAGCAATTTCAACATTATCACTTAGCCGTGTCACTGTATATACATTGGTAGAATCATCAATAGCAAACCGATAATCACTGGTGGTTAGCTCCTCAGCATTAGCAATCGACAATGAGATGACTTGGTCAGAAGTTTGATTATTAATACTGGGCAAAACTCGGCCAGATGTTGCACTGGCTTCATTAATACTGGTAAAAAAGTCTTGCCCAAAAGTATTGTTTAATGTAATTCCTTGACTTTGCAAACGATTAAACTCGTCTGCTAATACAATCCCTATACGCCCTAATTCATTTAATGTTGGATCAATAACCGTATTTTGAAAATCAAGTAAACCGCCAATTTCACCGCCTGTTAAAGAATCAGTTATAGGCCGAATCAAACCCGGTAAAAATATTTCCGGCTTTAGTGGATCATATTCATTTTGACTAACTGTCAATTCACTAGCAACTGAACCAACAATAATAGGGATGCCTGTTCCAATAGAAACATTGACTTGATCATCTTGTTCAGAAACCTGTATCGAAACTAATTCCGATAACTCTCTTAGAGCTTCATCTCTCTGGTCTAACAAGTCATTAGGGCTATTCGATGCGGATGAACCAAATGATTCACCTATAGTTCGGTTTAATTCAGCAATCGTTTGCGCTAAATTATTAATATTTTCGACTGCCGTCTCTAAATTTTGGTTAACGCCGTCATTAATATTATTGGTGCGTGTATACAAGGTATTAAAACGGTCTGCTAAATTTTCAGATTCACTAATCAATAATTGACGAGAAGATGTCGATGTAGGGTCATCAGTTAAGCTTTGCAAAGCACCAAAAAAAGATTCTAAACCTTTAGTTAGACCCGTTGATTCATTAGAAAAAAGGTCATTAACTTGTAGAATATTTGTGTTATATGCATTGAGTTCACTGTATAAGGTGGTATCTTGCCTAACTTGACCTACAACAAATTCATTAACAACCCGTTCTATACGAGCAGTATAAGAACCACTACCCAGATAGCCTACTCCACTTGCTGTTCCGCCTAGGGAATTAATTTCATTCGACTGGCGACTATAACCTTGTGTATTCGCATTGGCGATATTATGGCCTGTGGTACGTATAGCGTTTTGGCTAACACGTAAACCACTGATACTGACGCCTAGTACATCACTGCCCATATCACTCTACTCAGATGAATTGTTGAAGTGCTGTTCAACAATTTGATTAATTTTTTTAGCATAATTCGGGTCTGTCGCATAACCCGCGTGCTGCAATTCAGCAACAAAGTCCTCACTGTTATTAACCGCTAACAATGCCTTTTGATACCGTGGTTGATTCAAAAATTCCTGATAATCATTAAAAGATTCTGCAATAGTGTCATAACGTCTAAAATTAGCGGATTCTTTCTGAGCAACACCATTTTTATACTCGATAGTTGCCACATTAACCAAATGTCCGTCCCAACGACTATCTGCTTTTATATTAAATAGATTAAAAGAGTGGTTGCCGTAGCGATCACGGATAGAATGCTCACCCCAACCAGTTTCTAAGGCTGATTGAGCAACAATAACTTTATAGTCAACACCTATTTTTTCAGCAGCTTCTTTTGCGTAAGGAGTAATAAATTTAATGAAATCTTCAGGGCTTTTAATTTTATTCAAACCTGCAGCATCTGCAGATCGTTGTTGAATAGTGTCCACTGACTCTTGATAGGGGTTATTTTTTATTAGTCGTTGCGAATCCGTCATCCCATTTTCATCACGTAAAGGTTTAATGGACCCCGTTAAAGCTGAATCCGATCCATAGTTACGGTTTAATTGACGATAAAGTGCGTCAGCCAACCCAAGTTGATTACCTTGTGATAACGACAAACTCATTTGATTGTCTAGCATATCCCGATGAAAACCCATTTCGAAGCTATTTAAAGGGTTATCCTTAGCAAATACATCATTGGCTGAACGCATACTTTTTAACATCATTTGCATGAACATTGATTCAAATTGTTGAGCAATTTTTTTCAATGCTAATGATTGATCTTCATTACCAATTTTGCGAATATCATTTAGTTGATTTAAATCGGTATAAGACTGCTGTGTCTGAAAGCGATTAAATTCTGTTGGTAATTGATTCACGAATAAGTACCTATTAAACCTTAGCGTTCTATTAAATAACTATAAGCTCTGCTTTTAATGCGCCGGCCTGCTTTAAGGCTTCTAATATCGCCATTAAATCCCCTGGCGCCGCACCGACATCATTGACTGCTCGTACCAACTCATCCAGAGTTGGTCCTGGCGAAAATCGAAACATGGGGTTAACTTGTTGTTCAGCAGAAACATTACTACTAGGCAAGACAACTGTAGCGCCCTCACCCAATGCTTGTGGTTGACTGACTTGAATATCTTCTGCCACAGTCACTGTTAAACTACCGTGTGTAACCGCCACTGGAGAAACACGCACATGATTGCCAACAACAATGGTTCCTGTCCGTGAATTAATAACGACTCGAGCCGGTGGATCACCGGGTTTTATTTCAAGATTCTCTAGCAATGAAATAAAATCAACTCGCTGAGAAGGGTCTTTAGGACCATTAACTTGTATAGACATTGCATCTTTAGCACGAGCAACATTAGGGCCTAATAAATCATTAATACCATCAGCAACCCTTTTTGCCGTCGTAAAATCTGCACGATGAAGATTAAAAATAATAGGCTGACCCGATGCAAAACGTGTAGGTATTGAACGTTCTACAGAAGCACCATTAGGAACACGCCCTACACTAGGAACATTCAGCGTTAAACGAGACCCGTCAGCACCCTCAACACCCAGACCACCTACGACTAAATTGCCTTGAGCTAAACTATATACATTTCCATCGGCACCCTTTAAAGGTGTCATTAACAAAGTGCCACCGCGCAAGCTTTTGGCATTACCAATAGAAGAAACTGTAACATCTAATAATTGGCCCGGTTTTGCAAAAGGTGGGAGTTCAGCATGGACTGCCACAGCGGCAACATTTTTTAGTTGCAAACGTGCACCTTCAGGTATTGCAATGCCAAACTGCTTGATCATATTAATAAAAGATTCAGTCGTAAACGGTGCCTGATTGGTTTGATCGCCACTACCATCTAAACCAACGACCAAACCGTACCCCACCAAAGGGTTGCTACGAACACCCGCAATCGTTGTAATATCTTTAATACGCTCTGAATAACTAATAGAAAAAGGAAAAAAGATCAGAGAAAGTAAGATTATAATACGCATAATTATTTCTCTTGATATCAGAATGGCCACAGAGGACTATTAAAGAAACGGCTTAGCCATCCCATTTTTTGTGAATCAGCTAACTCACCTGTTCCACTATAAGCAATACGCGCATTCGCTAATTTAGTCGATGAAACACTATTGCTAAGAGTGACATCTTGCGCCCTTAAAATACCGCTGATACGGATATATTCATCGCCATTATTAAGTGTTAGCCACTTCTCTCCACTGACAACAAGGTTGCCATTCGGCATCACATCAGTAATAGTTACGCTGATATTACCTTGCAAACGATTACTTTGATTAGCAGAGGCATCACCAGCAAATTCTCTTGATTGCGACGCAGAGGTAGGAATGGTGATGTTACCGATAAGGGGCAGCTTTTTAGTTGTATCATGACCTAATATCGTTCCCGCGCCATTTTCTAATAATGAGACATCGGCTTCTTTGTCTATTGCGACAGCACTGGATTTAGATGACACAGTTCTCTCATCCAAAACAATAGTAATAATATCGCCTGTACGATGACTATTGGTGTTACCAAATAAAACCAAACCGTGCTGCTGATGATAAAGACTACCCTCTTCCAACCTTGGACGAGGTGGAGACGCTGGAATAACAGGGGCATATTTAGGGTCATTAGGCTTTATAGGTTGAGAAGCACCACAACCTATAATGATGATCGATAAACTACTAACTAAAAATTTTATAAAGAAATTTTTCATAATAGATTTACAAATTTTGCGAAATAAACTGCAACATTTGATCAGCAGTAGAGACAACCTTTGAGTTCATTTCATAAGAACGCTGAGTCGTTATCATATTGACCATCTCTTCTACGATATCAACGTTGGAATTCTCTAATGAACCTTGGATAATCTCCCCCAAACCATTTAAACCCGGCGTACCTGTTTGAGCATCACCACTGGATGCCGTAGGAATAAATAAATTACCACCCAAAGACTGTAAACCTGCTGGATTTACAAAATCTGACAACTGAATATCACCTAACTGCTGAGGGTCAGGAACACCAAAAATGCTGGCAGAAATGACACCATCAGTACTAATCGTAATATTGCTGGCATTTTCTGGAACAGTAATATTAGGCTGTAAAAGATAACCGCTTGCATTAACAACCTCGCCATTATTATTCAAATGAAATTCGCCATTACGCGTATAAGCTGTTTCACCATTCGGTAATAATATTTGGAAAAAGCCACGATTACTGATGGCCATGTCAAGACCTTGTTCTGTTACTTGTAAACTGCCACCGCTGAATTGTTTTTGTGTTGCTACAACGCGAACTCCAGTACCCACTTGAAGGCCAGAAGGCAGCTGAGTGTCCTGTGATGATTGACCACCAGGCTGACGTTGAATTTGATAGAGTAGATCTTCAAAATTAACGTGATCTCTCTTAAAACCTACCGTTGAAGCATTGGATAAGTTATTGGAAATAGTGGCCAATTTAACATCTTGAGCGGCTAATCCTGTTTTACTAATATAGAGTGCTGCGTGCATAATAATATCTCTATCAAATTGTTTCGTTTACATTAATTAATGTGTATTAACCATTCGACTGCAATAAACGGGCCGATGACTCTGAATTTTGTTGTGCTGTCTGCATCATTTTGACGGACATTTCATATTGTCGTGATAAAGTTAGTATTCTCATTAACTCTTCTATTGGATTAACATTACTGCCCTCCAAAAAACCTGATGTAATACGAATTTCAGGATCACCAAAGATTTCATCCTCTTGATTTTTCGCATAAAGCAAGCCATCTTCTTTTTTTTCAAGCTCATCAATAGCAGGGTTAACCAATTTAATTTGATCCACTTGTGTTAATGCATCCGGAGGAGAGCCCTTCGCTACGATACTGATGATTCCATCATCACCAATTTCTATTTTTTGAAATTCAGGTATGGCTATTGGGCCTGAATTGCCCATAACCGGCAAACCATTGCCGGTCCGTAAAATACCTGCGCTATCGATGGATAAATTACCCACACGGGTATAAGCTTCTCGACCGTCCATACCTTCAATAGCAATAAAGCCATCGCCTTTAACTGCAATATCTCTATCACGGCCCGTTTGGATCATAGGGCCAGAAGCAAAATTAACGGCAGGTCTTTCCGTTAGTGCATAAGCTCGTGTTGAGTGGCCATCGCCATAGTAAACACCCATACTTCTTGCTTGTTCAAAATCACTACGAAAACCTGTTGTATTCGCATTAGCTAAATTATTGGCTCGTACTGACTGCCCCAACATATTATGCTTAGCGGCCGTCATTGATATGTATAATGCCTTGTCCATTACTGCTACCTCTTTCAATAGCAAGATATGCTATTTTTTTGGCTTGATGAATGTCTATTAAGAAAAGAGCAAGAAGAGTGCCAAATATTTTTACTAAAGAAGAAAAACGATAAAGATCGACAATAAAAAAACCGCGAGAGGTATTGCCTCTCGCGGTTTTTTTATTCTTAGAAAGTGTTATTAACGTAGGTTAATAATTGTCTGAGTAGTCTGGTCGGCTGTTTCAATGGTTTTCGCACTTGCTTGGAAATTACGCTGCGCAATAATTAGGTTAACTAGCTGTTCTGACAAATCCACATTGGACTCTTCAAGTGCACCCGACTGCACTAAACCTAGAGATGCTGTACCCGGTCCACCAATCACTGGAACACCCGATTCTGATGTTTCAGCCCAAGCCGTATCCCCTACCGATTGCAAACCTTGAGTATTGGCAAAATCAGCAAGTGCAATTTGTGCTAAAACAATATTTTCACCATTAGTATAACGAGCAAAAACAACCCCTGTATCATCAATATTAATACCTGCCAATCGACCGCTGGTTAAGCCATCTTGATCTACAGCACGAACTTCAAAGT
>JBOEHG010000093.1:0-1228 GCA_050633825.1 Cellvibrionaceae bacterium
TCCCATAAAAAGATACCTTGCCATGTACCGAGTAACAGTTGCCCTTCAGCAACAGGAATGGACAAAGTCGTTGCTGTTAGCGCCGCTTTAATATGTGCGGGCATATCATCAGGCCCTTCTAGAGTATGAGTATAAAGTGGATCGTTTTCTGGCACTAAGCGATTCAGCCAATGTTCTAAATCAACCTTTGCACTGGGGTCATAGTTTTCTTGAATTAATAAGCTCGCCGATGTGTGCTGAATATACAATGTACATAATCCTTCCTCTATATTCGCTTGATTCACTTCATGAATGACTTGTTGCGTAATATCATGTAAACCTTGCTTACTGACGTTCACTGCAATACTTATAATCATGGCTCTACTCTCTCCTCATTTTCAGCCTGACGCAAAGTCGCTATTTCAGCCAACACTGATGTGGCAAAGGCACCTGACTCTAGCTCGAAACCTAATACCAGGTCACTGCCTTCTATACCGTCTTCTACATTACCTTCTAGAACAGCAGTAATATTTTTGGGAAATAAAACTATAGGCCGGCGCTCTTGCTTTAAACCACAATGCTCAAGCCCATGGCACCACTGTTCACAATGCGCCATGGTGGACGATTCAATTTCAAGTGTTGCTGCTGTAGATGTTAATCGACCTCGCCCCCACAAAGGTGCGGTAGGACAATCATTTATCATGACATCACCTGTTATCGGCGCCAAGCCATTACCTTGTTGTAACCTTGCTGCAATAACACTGTTGAATAAATAAGACCTAGCCGCAGACATCACCATAGACCGTTGTTGCGGCGGTGGTTTTTGTCCTCTCACCAACCAATCATCGGCGAGTTTGAGATTATTGCCTTCGCGTCCAAAACGTTGGCTACCGAAATAATTAGGGACACCCTGACGCAAACGCTCTTCAATTACTTTTAGTATGACGGCTCCCTGAGTACTTGTAATACTGGCTTGGGTAGAGTGGTCAATCACTTGACGCAGACGTATGGTAAAGACATTACTTTGGTGATCTCCCGGCCTCAACTTATGTGTATGCCGAGTATCGTCTAAAATAGTGACACCTTCGACGCTTATTGTTTCCGGCCTTACCTCACGCTTTGGGTCATAGATACTTAGCCATTGACGGGTGACCGCATGTCGGTCTTTACGGCCACAATAACCGACCGCTTTCTTATCCATACCCAAAGACCGTGCGATTTGTTGTGCAACCCAATGAGTATTCTGCCC
>JBOEHG010000094.1:0-6447 GCA_050633825.1 Cellvibrionaceae bacterium
GATGGCTTCACCAATATGAACTTTGATCTCACCGGGTTCTTTTATCATTTTTTTGTTGATCCAATGTTTACCTGCGGTATGAACAATAGGAATGAGGGGAACACCAGCCTCTTTGGCAATATCGGCAGCACTGCGCTTGTAAGTACCTACTTGGCCGACAGGCATACGCGTGCCTTCGGGAAAAATAATAATACGCTTATTATTAGCTAAACGTTCCAAGCTGATTTTTTTTATTTGTTTCAGAGCCTGTACCGGCGTACTACGATCAATTGCGATAGGGTCCATAATACGCAAACCCCAACCAAAAAAAGGAATACGCAGGAGTTCTTTTTTTAAAATGGTTGAAAGCGGATACAAACGGTATTGAAAAAAGAAGGTTTCCCAAGGGCTTTGGTGGTTTGCCACCACAACACACGACGTCGGTATAGCATCAATACTTGAGCCACTGATATTTGTTTGCACACCGCAGGTAATGCGCAACCAATATAAAACAAATTGATTCCAAGAAATAATAATTCTCGATGCAAAAGAGCGTGGCGCTAATAACAGGGGCAAGCTAAGCAAACCGTAAAAAACAATCGATAGCCAATAACCGAGATTAAATAAAAATGATCGAAACAATTGCAACATAAAAATTAAACCTAGAAACCGCAGTTGAACACAGATTTTGCGGTGAGAGATAAAGTTGTAAGACGAGGCACCGCATGCAGGTAATGGCCGTAGTACTTACCAAATGTGGGAACGAAGTATTGCAGCTTTATATCCAGCTCAAAACTGTGTAGCGTTTTTGAAGTCACCCAATGGGTGAGCAAGAAATCAAGAATTTTTATAGTCATAATAATATCTTACATGAATAATAAGCGGTCAACTGCAGTTTCTAGGTTAAAGTACCTTTTGAATCATATTAATCAGTGAGTGATCTTTTGTATCACAAAAAAAGCCTTTGCATGATTTGGTATCGGCCATCGCTTTGTCATTATCCGAGTGATAAAAATAAACGGCATCAGCTGTATTACAATCAAACTCCATTTCAATCGCATCAAGTAGACCAATATCCGGCGGGCGACAATGGCAGCGGTCTTGTTCATCATGAGGGCAATAAAAGATAGCGGCTATTTCACCCCCATGTTCTTCAACATTATGGGTAATCTCACTGTGGATGGCTTCTAACTCATCAAGATCAAATAAGCCGCGACTTAAGCCCGGCTGGTGAGTCAAAATAATAAGGGTGTAGCCCGCTTTCGATAATTGTGCGAGCGCTGCAATACTGCCATCAATTAGTCGTAACTGTGTACGATGAGTGACACCACCATCAACAACCTCATTAATAACACCGTCACGACTGACTAAGGCAAGCTTCATTTCTTTGCCGAGGAACTAGCCGCTGATAAGTAAGAAATATCGGCAATTTCAAAAAATAAACCGCGCAACTGTTGTAACAAGGCCAGACGATTATTTTTAAGGGCAACATCATCGGCCATAACCATCACGTTATCAAAAAAGCTATCAACAACGTCTCTTAGAGATGCCAATTCTGTCAAAGCAGCTTTATAGTCACGCTGATCAAACAACGGGTTAACCGCTGTTTGTTTTTCAGTAATAGCTATTGCAAGGGCTTTTTCTGCCTCTTCCTGCAACAAAGCTTGATCGATAGTTTCGGCAACCGCGCTATCCGCTTTAGCCAATATATTAGCCACCCGTTTATTGGCAGCGGCCAAGGCATCGGCTTCCGCTAATTGCCTAAAATGATTCACCGCTTGTACGCGCTGATCAATATCCAGTGGTTGTGATAATTGTTTAGCGCTTACCGCTTGGAAAACTGCCGCCGGTATTGATTGCTCTTCATACCATGCACGGAAGCGTTCTAGCATATACTTTAGAACTTCATCGATAACAGCATCGCCTTGAGGCAAGGACGCGTACTGTTGATAAGCCAAACTTAATAACTCACGCAAATCCAGTTGACGCCCTTGTTCTACTAACAAACGCAGTACACCAACACTGGCTCGGCGCAATGCAAAGGGATCTTTAGAACCCGTAGGCTGTTCACCAATACCAAAAATACCCACTAAGGTATCTAGGCGATCCGCTAAGGCAATGACTGCACCGGTATCGGTAGCCGGTAAGTTATCACCGGCAAAACGCGGCATATAATGTTCGTTCATGGCCGCAGCAACATCGTCTGCTTCGCCATCATGTTGCGCGTAATAATAGCCAGCAATGCCCTGCATATCAGAAAACTCATAGACCATTTCACTGACAAGGTCTGACTTACACAACTCACCTGCACGCACAATGCTATCCGTGCTTAAGGCCAGCTTTTCTGCAATAGCGTTAGCAAGGGCTGCTACGCGTTCGGTTTTTTCATACACCGTTCCCAGCTTTGCTTGGAAAACAATCGTTTTTAAACGATCACGTTTATCAACCAAGGTGGTTTTTTTATCGGTTTCAAAAAAGAAGGCCGCATCCGATAGGCGAGGGCGAATCACACGCTCGTTACCATCAATAACTTGTGCCGGATCTTTACTTTCAATATTGGCGACAGTAATAAAGTGGGGCATTAAATTACCCGCAGTATCAACCATATGAAAATATTTTTGATGTTCTTTCATCGACGAGATCAAAGCTTCAGCAGGTACTGATAAAAAGCGCTCTTCAAAACGGCCGGTTAATGCTACTGGCCACTCAACCAGTGCGGTGACTTCGTTAAGCAAGTCGATACCAACCACTGCCTGACCACCCAACTTTTCTGCCTCGGCTTCTACCTGTTGGCGGATTAAGGTTTTGCGCTCATCAAAATCAGCCATGACATAAGCCACATTTTTTAGCTTATCGACATATTCACTGGCCGATTGGATATCCAACACTTGATTGTAATGAAAGCGATGACCGCGGGTTTCGCGGTTTGCCTGTAAACCCATAATAGTGGCATCAACAATTTCATCGCCAAACAACATCACCAGCCAATGAGCCGGGCGAACAAATTCATGGCGGTTGGCACCCCAGCGCATGCGCTTGGGAATTGGTAACTTTGCTAAGGACGCTTCAACAATGGCTTCAAGCAAGGTGGTGGTTGCTTCACCACCGGCCTGTGTGCGAAAAACCAGTTTATCGGCTTTACCGTCATTTTCAGTAACTAAATCAGCAGGGTCGATACCATTTTTTGAAGCAAAAGCTAAAGCCGCTTTGCTTGGCTGGCCCTCGGCATCAAAAGCGATTTTTGCAGGTGCACCCCAGATCACCACATCATTCACTGGTGTGGATTCCGCCAAACCTTTTACTACCGTGGCCAAACGGCGCGGTGCGGCATAAGACTCAATGGCCTCAAAAGATAAATCATTGGCTTTAAGCCCGGTTTCAATACCTGCCGTAAAGGCTTTGGATAAACCCTCCAAGGCTTTCGGTGGTAGCTCTTCTGTACCAAGTTCAACTAAAAAATCCTGGCTCATGCGGCACCTCCTTTTATCGCTGCCGCATCTGTTTCAGCAGTATCCTCTGACTGATCCAAAAACTGTTGGCGTAGTGCCTCTGGCGCGAGCGGGAAGCCCAGTTTTTTGCGGGCATCGAAATAAGCTTGGGCTACTTCACGGGCCAAGGTTCTTACACGCAAGATAAAGCGCTGGCGTTCTGTTACCGAGATCGCATGGCGGGCATCCAGCAAATTAAAAGCGTGTGATGCCTTCATTACCTGCTCATAGGCTGGTAACGGCAGGCCTTCACCTATCAAGCGCTGGCTTTCCCTCTCACAAACATCAAAAGTCTGGAATAGAAACTCAACGTCGGCCTGTTCAAAGTTGTAGTGAGACATTTCTACTTCGTTCTGGTGGAAAACATCACCATAACTGACTTTATTGCCTTCGGGGTCGAGGGTCCACGTTAAATCATAAATAGAATCGACACCTTGCAAATACATGGCGATACGCTCAAGCCCATAAGTGATTTCACCCGAAACCGGATAGCATTCAAGGCCGCCTACTTGCTGGAAATAGGTGAATTGCGTCACCTCCATACCATTGAGCCAGATTTCCCAACCCAAACCCCAAGCACCCAAGGTAGGGGATTCCCAGTTATCTTCAACAAACCGAATATCATGAACCGCGGTATCAATACCCAATTCACGCAAAGACTCTAAATAGAGGTCCTGAATATTGTCAGGGGATGGCTTAAGAATCACCTGAAACTGATAATAGTGCTGCAAGCGGTTAGGGTTTTCACCATAGCGGCCATCGGTTGGCCGACGACAGGGCTGAACATAAGCGGTATTCCATGTTTCAGGGCCAATCGCACGCAAGAACGTTGCAGGGTGAAAGGTGCCTGCACCCACTTCCATATCTAATGGTTGCAGGATAACGCAGCCTTGTTTGGCCCAAAATTGTTGCAGAGCCAAAATCAGCCCTTGGAATGTATTCATGGTTTTATCAGTTGTGGACACGCCTGTCTCCGGCAAGAAACGCAAAGGCGGGGATTATATAGCGAAACCGCTATTTTTGACACGGGTAATGCAGGGAGTGCGCCTGTAGAAAGCGCTTAAAAGGGTGTAAAAGGGGTCGGTGACAAATACTAATAATTCTCATCTGTCACCGACCTCTTTAATTGTTGAATTACACAGCTTTTACTTTATTAGCACAAGGGCCTTTTTGACCTTGGCCAACTTCATACTCTACAACTTGACCGTCATTCAGCGTTGCATACTCACCACCACTTTGAATCTCTGAATGATGAACAAAAAGGTCTTTACTTCCATCTTCAGGGGTAATAAAACCAAAACCTTTATCGGCGTTGAACCACTTTACTGTACCTTTACTCATATTATTTTCTACTTTAATTGGTGAAATAAAAATGACTGTTTTCGCTATCACCATTGCGAAAACAATTAAAAGGGGACGGTGTGAACCGACCCCAATAAACTAAACACTTTTAAAATACGAAAAAGACTCTCAGTTTCTTCCTTATTTCAAGTACTCTGAGGTTGCCACACTTGTTAGTGTTTAAATATGCCATAAATTTTCTAATTTTGGGTGCAACACACCATATTTCTTCTTGTACAAATAATGAATAAGACTGCGAATTAAAACAAATGCCAAAAAGCCTAATATCAACATAGGCAAGTTTGGTATTAACTCTAATACTTTATCTTCCATTACTGAAGATACGCGAGATGCTGGAACCAATAAAAAATGTATTAATGCTGACCCTGCCATCAAACCAAATATTGCTCTAATTATTCTTAAACATACAATCATATTGATAACTAACCTAAGAACATTAACGTCTTGCCAAGGGGAACACAAAGCAACACGTAGTGTTTCCCGCGGAAGTTGTGTTTTTTGCGGCTGGAGTAAACTTAGGCAAATTGTTATGCATCACTTGCTTTTGAACCTAGATTCATTGATGGTCCAGATAACCCCACTTACAAGAAAACCAACTGCAATAACTGATAAAGCGATAGCAATATTGCCCAAAGTAAATCCTTCATTATTTGAAATCAAACTTGTAGACAATACCGGCATAAACAAAAAAAGACCCACCAAGAGACCCCTAGTAAATACATAATGCGAGGAACCTTTAACTCTAATTTCGCTCCACTTTTTCCAAGACGAAAGGTACCGGAGGGAATTAATTTTAACCAATTTCGTATTGGCTAATAAATAATCCCTCCGGCACCTTTTCCTAATCTCCGGCACCTTTTCCTAGTTAGTGATTTACTATTTTCGAAACCCATTTTTTCGTTCTTCAGCTACTAAAGATGCCCAATTTGTATTACCTTTCAACTTTTCTTTATCTTTTTTTGAAACACGAACTACCTTAGATTTATTAGGAGATTGTTTATTCTTTTTGTCCATCTTTTTTATCCTCATTAACTTGTTTAAATTTTTTTAATTCTTCCTCAGTAGGAATATAGCTATCAGGGTCGTTTTCAACTTGACGTTTTATTTCTTTATCTGATGTATTTTGAACATATACATGGTCAGTTTTGCCCTTCATTTTTTTAATCTCATCTTTTGTCCGACGGATTATCCTCTCTTTCATACTATAGCCCTCGCAGAAAATGTTCTGTTTTCATACATTTCACGTTCTTTTTTATTCGCCCTTCGGGCAGATATAATTCGTATAACTTCAACCCCATCTTCGTAGACACGTTCTGTATATATTACAAAGTAGATATTAAATTTAATACTCCCTATTGTTTGAAATCTAGATTCACCGTAATCATGTCGAAGATCTCTTACTTCCTGTCTTCTAGGGTCATCCCAAAGGTCTATCATATCAATAAAATCAATCTTTCTTTCTCTTAAAGTTTTTAACCTCTTATTTTCATCCCATTCAAATTCCATAATTGACTCCTTTAGTTAAATTTAGGTTTCACTAACGCCTTGCTAAGGGGCGTGCGAAACAACGTGTAGCACGTCCCACGGAAGCCACGCTTTTTGTGGCTGGAGTAAACTT
>JBOEHG010000095.1:0-16152 GCA_050633825.1 Cellvibrionaceae bacterium
TTGGCGGGCCCCTTTTTTAATTTATCCATTTTTGTTAGTAGAATATGGACAGGCATTTCCGCTTCGACCGCCCAATTCAACATCATTGTGTCGAACTCTTGCATAGGGCGGCGGATATCCATTAGCAAAATCAATCCGCGTAAGGACTGACGTTCCCGTAAATACTCAGAAAGATTTTTATCCCACTCGCGTTTCATTTTCATGGGTACTTTCGCGTAGCCATATCCGGGTAGGTCGACTAAATAACGCTCATCATCAATTTTAAAATAGTTGATCAATTGAGTACGGCCGGGGGTTTTACTGGTACGGGCGAGTTTTCTATTGCCTGTCAGCGTATTAATTGCACTGGATTTACCGGCATTGGAGCGGCCTGCGAAAGCGACTTCTGCACCACCTTCTTTAGGACAGCGGGCTAAATCAGGAGCGCTCTGGGCAAATTCTGCAGTTTTATATGGATTTTGGGTTGACATAAAGGGATCTAATAAACCTAATAATAGTGTGTTTTTGCCAGATTACGTTATAATCCGGCGCTTTCAAACAAACCTATTGTAACCTGCTACACTCAACGATTAGCAGCGGGTATTTATATTAATAAGGTGATATCCACCATAATGACTCAAATGGGCTAAATAATGAGCAATAATAAGTTTTTGTCAATTTTCGTTACCGTTTTGTTTGCGTGTTTAACGTCTATCAATGTTAATGCAGCGGGCGCTGCTGCCGCGCCTGTTGAATCCCAAAAAGGCGACCCTGCCGCTGGAGAAGCGCAAGCCGCAGTTTGTGCCGGCTGTCATGGTTCAGACGGTAATAGCCCAGCGCCAAGTTTCCCAAAAATAGCGGGCATTGGTGAAAAATATATTACTAAGCAGCTAAAAGATATTCAGTCGGGTAAACGCGCTATTGTTGAGATGACGGGCTTACTCGATGGCAAAAGCGAACAAGATCTAAAAGACCTTGCCGCTTTCTATAACAGCAAAGCAATGCAATTATCAGGTGCTAAACCTCTGGAAGTCCGGGTGAATGCGGGTATTAAAGTTGATGGTTTAGAGCTGGGTGCACGTGTATTTAGAGCGGGCAATCTTGAAACGGGTGTTCCTTCATGCAGTGGTTGTCATTCTCCACGGGCATTAGGTAATGAGCCTGCGGGCTATCCTCGTTTAAGTGGGCAGTACAGCGAATATATTGCCAAGCAACTACGTGCCTTCCGTGCCGGTGAAAGAACCAATGATGGTGAATCAAGAATTATGCGTCAGGTAGCTGAGCATATGAGTGATGCAGAAATTGATGCAGTTGCTAACTATATTTCAGGTTTAAATTAATATTTCAGGTTCTGTTCAGTAAAAGATCCGTATAAAGGCAATATAAAAAGGGTGACAAGCGTCACCCTTTTTGTTGGTTCTTGATTTTTTACTGGAACCATCTTTATAGTCAGGGTCAAATAGACCCCAAGTTGTAATACACAGGAGACAACAATGTCTAAATGGTTAACTTTTTCAATAGTGGCGCTTATCTCTGCTATTTTGTTCTCTCAGCAAAATGCTGTTGCCCAAGATCAATTTGTTGAAGGTAAAGATTATGTTGTAATCAATACCCCGGTGAGGACCGCTGACCCAAGCAAAATCGAAATCACCGAAGTCTTCTGGTACGGTTGCCCCCACTGTAATCAATTCCGTCCAGTATTTGAGCAGTGGAAAAATCAGCAAGCGGATGATGTTAAAGCGGATCATTCCCCTGCCATGTGGAGTAAAAATATGGTGACCCATGCCCGTATCTACTACACAGCCAAAGTCTTGGGTAAGCAAAAGGAAATGCATAAAGATATTTTTGATGCAATGCATAGCCAACGTAAAAAACTACTCAACCCCAAAGAAATTTACCCTCTATTTGCTAAACATGGCATCAGCCAAGAAAAGTTTGATAAGACCTTTAAGTCATTCGGTGTAAATTCTCTGGTGCAACAGGCGGATGCTCGTGCCCGTAGTTTTGGTATTACTGGAACACCTGAGGTCATTATTAATGGTAAATACCGTACTTCAGCCAGTTTAACGGGTTCACAGGTGAAAATGCTGAAAGTAGCTGACTACCTTATCGAAAAAGAGCGTGCAGCAATACCTGCGAAAAGCTCTTAAGCTTCGGTTTATCTTCAGCCATTCCCATTCACGGCATAGCCTGTGAATGGGTTTTTAGTTTCAGCCTCTCTATCTAATTCCTTTTCCCCTTTTCTTAATACCTCACTCAACTTCTTTGTGCCCTATAGGCTTAGTTCTTTATTCACCTGTTGTTCTATTTTCTTTGTCTATACTTAGATAAATCTCTAGTCGACATTTTTGCGTGATCTATGGCTGAACCTAATAACCCTTGGCGTGATAAGTACCGTAAAGCCCTGACACAACAGGAACAATTGGAAAAAACTCTAGCGGCACAACAGGTGATCCTGCAGCGAGCTATTACCGTGTTGTCAGATGCTGCAGAAGGTCATGATAAAGACCTTGATGAGCGTTTACAGGCTATTCGTGCCAGTGCTAAGCATAATGACGTGGCTGGCTTTGATCGCATGTTGAAGTCTTTGCCTCGGGTGATGGAAGAAACCGAAAGCCGCCAGCAAAAGCAATGGAAGGATGTTACTAAAATGCTGTCGGATATTGCTGCACAAATTCAACAGCAAAGTCCATCAGCGGATATTAAACCCGCGGTTAAGCACTTTAAAAAGCAGATCCCTAAAGGTGTTCCTCTCATTCCCGCCACCTTAAAGCGGGTATTACAGCAAGTGAGTGACCTGCAACAACAGGCCATGAGTCAGTCGCCGAAGGCATCTTCTGGGCTATTTGGGAAGTTATTTAAAGATAAAGGTGAAGAAGAGGCTCCAACACCGTCGCCTTCAGCGTCCACTAGTGAAGAGGCTGAGTGGGAAGAGGTTGATGAGACCGATATCAATCTTGAAGGTGATATTGAAGGCGAAATCATTGGAGAAGAGATTGAAAGCAAAACCTATGACCGCGAGCGTGCCTTACCGGAAGCGCTATTGGAAGATAATCAGCAAACAGAGGGGCCACCAGAGGTCCCAGACCGAGTCTCTATTATCCTGGTGGAATTACTAGACCACTTTAAAACGGTTCCTGCCTCTGAACGCAAGGCCAGTAAAGCCCGAGAACGTATTGAGCATGGTCTTAGATGGTTTGAATTAGCGCCGACATTAGAAGATATACGCGATTTTGTCTTACAAGCCTATATCGGAGCCGATAATGATTATCGGGAGTACTTAGAGCGCCTTTATGGCGAATTAAACGATATTTTGGGTGCGCTAGGGGTTTCCATTGAGACTGAGCAGCGCGTCCGTGAAGCAGCAGATAGTTTGCATGACGATGTTAGCGGCGGTATGTCAACACTGAGCCAAGCACTATCAGATGGAAGTAATATTGATCAGTTGAAAAATGCCGTGGAAGGTCATTTGCAACAGTTACAGAGTGCACTGACACAATTTAAACAAGAAAGTGAGACACCACCGGATAGTGAAAGCCTATCGGTTCAGTTGCAGGCATTGGCGAACAAAGTGCAGCAAATGGAGCAGAATGAAGAAGACATTCGCCATCGTCTTGAGGAGGAAAAACAAAGAGCCGTCACAGATAGCCTTACGGGTTTACCTAATCGTGAGGCCTATGGCGAAAAAGTCTATGAGGAGATGCAGCGCTGGCAGCGTTATCAGCACCCATTGTCCCTTGCTGTTCTCGATATCGATTTCTTTAAAAAAATTAACGATAACTATGGCCACCAGACGGGCGATAAAGTCTTGAAAATAGTGTCGAGTGCTGTGGCTAAACGCCTGCGTGAGGTTGATTTTATGGCGCGCTTTGGTGGAGAAGAGTTCGTTCTTTTATTGCCTGAAACCAATGCCGAAAACTCCTTAGCAATGCTTAACCGTATTCGCGAGGGGCTAGCCAATGCCCCATTCCGCTATAAAGACGAAAAGATTACGATTACCGTCTCTATTGGTATTGCGGAATTTAAAGAAGGTGACGACTCTGAAACAGTGTTTGCCAGAGCTGATCAAGCCCTCTACGATGCCAAGGAGACTGGGCGTAATAAATGTTGTGTGGGTTAACAATAATATAGTAAGCACTTACTCTCCTTTAAGGCTTTGCAAAACAGGCTATTAGATATATTTTTAAATATTACTTACCTGTTATTAGGTCTCCATTCTTTCGATTATCCCACCCTAAAACCAGTTGAAATAAGCGCCTTGTAACAAAAGTGTCACAGTGGCTGTTTATCATTCAATCATCCTATATAATGCGCGCACTCTTCTGCACTGTGGTGTAGTAGCAATCTTTTTACGATGTTTCCGGTAACGTTGAATGAGCCTATCCACATTATTTGTCATTATCCTGCTCGGTATTGCCGTTGCTTATGTTCTTGGTCGTAGCCGTTCGCTGACCATTGCGAGTCAACTCGGCGGCATCAAGCATTTACACTCTCTTCCTTTTTACTATGGCACGCAGGCAGCACTATGGTGTGCGATTCCCTGTATTGCTCTATTAGCCTTGTGGACAGCCTTTGACGACACCATTATTCGTCAAATCATTATGCAACAGCTAACGCCAGAGCAACGTGAGCTGCCGCAACAGGAATTGTCACTGTTATTGAATACTGTTGAAAGCATTGCTAACGGTGTGAGTTCTTTGCAGGCAAGCCCTGAAATTATGGCTATCGCGAATAGAGTCGCGGAGTTACGAAGCCTGAGCCAGACTGTACTAACAGTGATTATCTTATCTGGCTTGATATTGTTGGGTGGATGGGGCTGGACCAAAGTAAAACCTGAGTATCGGGCTCGTAACGGTGTTGAAAGAGCCTTTATGGTCTTTCTCTTGATCTGTTCCACACTCGCTATTTTTACTACCGTTGGTATCGTCTTTTCTGTTTTATTTGAATCCATCCGTTTCTTTGGCATGGTTCCATTAACCGAATTTTTATTCGGTACACACTGGAGTCCACAGCTGGCTATTCGTACTGATCAAGTGGGTAGTTCGGGGGCATTTGGTGCGATTCCATTGTTTACGGGTACGCTGCTGATCTCTCTGATCGCAATGATCATTGCTGTACCGACAGGGCTTATGACGGCGATATACCTTTCTGAATATGCCCACAATAAAGTGCGCGCTGTTGTTAAACCGCTTTTAGAAATTCTTGCTGGTATTCCTACTGTTGTTTACGGTTTCTTTGCTGCTTTAACCGTTGCACCAATGATTAAAGATGCTTTACACGGCTTTGAGCTGTCCTTTATTGCTTTTTCTATTGGGCCTCTTGATGTTTCAGGTGAGAGCGCTTTAGCGGCGGGTTTGGTTATGGGGGTGATGATTATTCCTTTTGTTTCATCATTGTCAGACGATGTGATTAACGCAGTACCGCAGTCGTTACGTGATGGTTCTTATGGTTTGGGTTCAACACAATCCGAGACAGTCAAAAAAGTTATTATGCCCGCCGCTTTGCCGGGTATTGTCGGTGCAATATTGTTAGCTGTATCGCGTGCTATCGGTGAGACTATGATCGTGGTAATGGCGGTAGGTACCGCAGCGCGACTAACAATGAACCCGCTGGAATCAGTAACAACAGTGACGGTACAAATGACCACGTTACTGATTGGAGACCATGAATTTGATAGTGCAAAAACACTGGCTGCCTTCGCATTAGGCTTGGTGTTATTTGTTATTACTTTAGGGCTTAACTTCTTTGCACTGCGCATTGTGAAAAAATATCGTGAGCAATATGACTGATTCGAAAATAAGTACCATTGACTTAGTAAATAAAAACCTAGGCAAGCGCTACCGTGCCGAAAAGCGATTTCGTGCTTATGGTATAGCATCGATTTGCTTTGGTTTATTTTGCTTAGTATTTTTATTTAGTGACATTATTGGTAAAGGCTCTCGTGGCTTTTTCTACCATTATTTACCAATGGAAGTGAATTTAGATGCCGAAGTATTGGGTATTACTGATACCAATAATTTTGATCAAATTTTAGCAGCAGATTATACGACAGCCGTTAAAAAAGCGGTTTACGATTTATTTGAAGCCAAAACCCGCAAAGAAAAAAGAAACGTTCGTAAATTAATAGCCATTGAAGCGACGGGTTACAAAATTCAGCACCTATTTAAAACAGATGCTGATAGCCTTCTCAATACAACAATTACAATTGATGCTCTGGTTGACGATAAAGTTGATTTTTATTTAAAACGATTAGGGGATCGAGGCGAGCCGGGGAAAGAATACTTCAATGATGAACAATTATTGCTGATTGATACCTTTGTACAAAAACAACAGGGCAGTTTTGATAAGCAATTCAACGTTGGCTTCTTTACTTCAGGTGATTCAGCCCAATCGGAAGAAGCTGGTATTCTCAGTGCATTAATGGGTTCAGTTTATTTGTTGTTAGTAACTTTTTGTTTGTCTTTTCCTATTGGGATTGCAACGGCAGTTTATCTTGAAGAATATGCACCTAAAAATAAATGGACCGATCTTATTGAAATTAATATTAATAATTTGGCAGCGGTTCCTTCAATTATTTTTGGTTTGCTTGGCTTAGCTGTCTTCCTTAGTTTTTTTGGTTTTCCTCGTTCAACACCACTCGTGGGTGGCTTTGTATTAACGTTGATGACATTGCCGACCATTATTATTTCGAGTCGAGCGGCAATTAAGGCAGTGCCTCCTTCTATACGTCAAGCGGCTTATGGTATCGGTGCGTCAAAAATGCAGGTGACCATCCACCATGTTATTCCCTTGGCTATGCCGGGTATGTTAACAGGGACTATTATTGGCCTTGCCCAAGCTTTGGGTGAAAGCGCACCGCTATTGATGATTGGTATGGCGGCGTTTATTCCCGATGTGCCATCAGGTGTCACGGACCCGGCCACAGCATTGCCTATGCAGATTTTCCAATGGTTTAGAAATGCCGATGCCGGCTTTAATGAAAAAGCATCAGCGGCCATTATGATATTGATAATATTTCTAGTTACGATGAATGCGCTCGCGGTTTGGGCAAGAACACGCCTTGAGCGTCGTTGGTAAAGAGGTGATATGATGAACGAAGTCTTAGGTGTAGCGGATCCCGCAGTTATGAATAAAATGGTAAAAGAAACTGTTGTGAAAAAAGAAAAGATTAGCGATGTAAGTGAAATTACCGAAACGGTCGGCTTGCCTTTTTGCGAAAACCCAAAGATGTCCATACGTGATGTTGACGTCTTTTATGGTGAAAAACAGGCAATATTTGGTGTTAACCTTGATATTGGCGTCAATGAAGTTATTGCGATGATTGGCCCCTCGGGTTGCGGTAAATCAACCTTTTTACGTTGTCTGAACCGTATGAACGATACTATCGATATCTGCAAAGTGACTGGCCAGCTAAAATTAGAAGGCCAAGATATCTATGACCCCAAGCTCGATGTTGTTCCCTTGCGTGCACGCGTTGGTATGGTTTTCCAAAAACCTAATCCTTTCCCTAAGTCGATTTATGACAACGTTGCTTATGGTCCACGTATTCATGGTTTAGCCAATCGCCGAGCAGACCTTGATGAAATCGTAGAGACCAGCTTACAGCGTGCTGGTTTGTGGGAAGAGGTGAAAGATCGTTTACATCAGCCAGGAACAGGTTTATCTGGTGGTCAACAGCAACGTTTATGTATTGCCCGTACTATTGCGGTTAGCCCGGAAGTTATTTTGATGGATGAGCCTTGCTCAGCGCTTGACCCAATTGCAACAGCAAAAATTGAAGAGCTGATCGATGAACTTAGTGAAAATTTTACCATCGCTATTGTTACGCACTCTATGCAGCAGGCTGCACGGGTTTCACATCGAACGGCCTATTTTCATTTAGGTAAATTAGTCGAAGTGAATGAGACTGAAAAAGTCTTCACTAACCCAGATCATGATTTAACTGAGTCCTATATCACAGGTCGTTTTGGTTAATAGAGTCTATAATAGAGACATCATTTTAGTAGTACTTAATCTCGTTGGAGATCACAATGGATAAATTACATATCGATCAGCATATTTCTCAGCAATATAATGCGGTGCTTGACGATCTTAAAACTGAATTTCTTGAAATGGGCGGTGTGGTTGAGCAGCAAATTATTGATGCTGTACACGCTATCACTAAAAACGATGTCGAATTGGCACAAAAAGTTCTTACCGTCGAAAAAGAAGTCGATGAGCGAGAAATGGCGCTTGATGATTTATGTACGCAAATCATTGCTCGCCGTCAGCCTACGGCCTCAGACTTACGTTTGGTTATGTCAATTTCAAAAGCCACTCGTGACCTTGAGCGTATGGGTGATGAGGCCAAGAAAATTGCTAAAATGGCTATCGCTCTTTCTGAAACTGGCGACTTACCTCATGGCTTTGGTGAACTTCGCAACTTAGGGCGTCGTGTACAACAGGTGGTTAATGATACTTTAACGGCTTTCGCCCGTTATGATGTTGATACCGCATTACAGGTAGCGCATGAAGATAAGGCGATTGATCAAGAATACGATACCGCAATGCGTGAGCTCATCACTTATATGATGGAAGATGCGCGTAATATTTCTCGTTCTATGAATATTATTTGGGCCTTACGTGCGCTAGAGCGGATCGGAGATCATGCCGGTAATATTGCTGAGCACATTATTTATTTGGTAAAAGGCTTGGATGTACGTCATAAATCAGCGACTGAAATGCAGCAAGAAGTACATCAAGAATAACGATGACTTTTCATTACCTATAAAAAATGCCGCGATTCTTATTGCGGCATTTTTGTTTTGGTTCTAGAACCTTTAATTAAGCCTCTGATACATAATTATCGTATACCCAAGCGCTGTAAGCGTGATGATGCTGTTTTGCCCATTTCACCGCCGCCTTGCACGGCTTTTTTATAATAACCTGCAGCTTGTTTATAATCTTTTTTACGATGAGCAATTTCACCTAAATAGAAATGTGCAGGCTGGTTGGGTAACAGTTTCGAACTGGCTAAAAAATCTTTCTGAGCACGATCATAGTTTTTTATTTGATTGAATAATAAGCCTCGATACAAATGCGGTGCAAAATAATTAGGCTCCAATGTGACGGCGCGATCAAATGCCGCCTGTGCTTTTTTATAATCTTTTTCTCTATTTAATAAGCGCCCCTTCGTCACATGAAAGCGCGCCTCCCTAGGTTGCATCCTAATGGCTTGCTCTGTCAGTGAGAGGGCTGCACCCCATTGTTTTTTGCCGGCTGCTTTCATTGCTGCCTGATGCTTTTCATAGGCGGGCTTATCTTTACGAATTTGGCGCGTGGCGTTCAAAAAAGCTTGCCGATTGCGTTTTCCGGCCGGCAAGGTTTTGGCTCGTGCTCGATTCTTGTCAACACGTTCTTGAGAGGGCGGATGACTGGCAAATAGTGCACTGAAAAAATCAGATTTACGGCCGCTCTCTTTTGATATCCGCAAAAAGGTCTGTTGAAGTTCAACGGCGCCATAGGGATCGTAGCCTTCAGCTACCATGTAGTTAATGCCATAATGGTCGGATTCTAACTCATTCTCTCTGCCATAGTGAGCCTGTGCGCCAGCAGCACCTAAGCCGGCTGCCTGGCGGTACAATTGATTATCGGTTTGCGTCATGGCTAATGTGGCCAGTAGCTGAAGGCCCGTGCCGGTTGCCATTTGTTCTGCACCGTGACGTGCAGCAGCATGGACTACTTCATGGCCTAAAACAGCGGCTAGCTGTGCTTCATCTTCAAGTAGCACTAATAAGCCACGGTTGATCGCAATTTTTCCGCCTGGAAGTGCCCATGCGTTGGGCACATCATTATTGAGTACCACAAACTCATAAGGCAGGGTGGGTTGGGCACTGCGTTTGGCTAAACGTTGGCCAATACGGTTAACATAAACGCTGAGATTGGGGTCAACTGTATAAGTACCGCCTTGAGACTGCTGGCTAGGTGCATATTGTTGTTGCCCTAGGGCAATCTCCTGCGATTGGCTCATTAGCGTGATTTGTCGCTTGCCGGTGACGGGATTAGTGCCGCAAGCGGTCACAATCGTCAAAACTATCGAGGCAATTAAAATCTTGTACATAAATAACACCCTGTTTTACGTATAATGGTTATGATTAAAACATTACTATTTTAAGAGGCTACTGTCTGTGTTAATTGTTATTTCGCCTGCAAAAACGCTCGACTATGAGACACCACCCACTACAAAAAAGTCAACCCAGCCGACGATGCTGGATGAATCTCAATTACTGATAGATGAATTACGCCACCTTGCCCCTCAGGATATCTCCAAGCTGATGAATATCAGCGATAAGTTGGGTACCTTGAACTATGATCGCTACCAGCAGTGGCAGCAACCTTTTACCAAGGATAATGCCAAACAAGCCCTGCTAGCCTTTAAAGGGGATGTTTATACGGGGTTAGACGCAGAGTCATTGAATACTGAAGAATTGGCCTTTTCACAAAAACACCTCCGGATTTTATCGGGCTTGTATGGCTTGTTGCGCCCATTAGATTTGATGCAAGCCTATCGTTTGGAAATGGGTACAAAATTCAATAACAGTCGCGGCAAAGATCTGTATCAATTTTGGGGTGAGCTCATAACACAAGCGCTTAACAAACAGCTTAAAAGTTTGAAAAGTGAGACTTTAGTGAATCTTGCTTCTAATGAATACTTTAAATCAGTGAAGACCAGCGAATTAAATGCAGAGATTATTACGCCGATCTTTAAAGATAAAAAAAATGGTCAATATAAAATTATTAGCTTCTATGCAAAAAAAGCCAGAGGCTTAATGAGTGCCTACGCCATCAAAAAAGGTATCACTGAAGCCAGTAAGCTGAAACGTTTTAATTGGGAAGGCTACCGTTACAATAAAGAATTAAGTAAAGGTAATGAATGGGTGTTTACTCGTGATGAAGTTCCATCTAATAAATAATTTAAAATTACATATTAGATTAGAATTTTTTAGCTCATGCAATTAAATTTTTAGGAAACTCTATGTTAGATACAAGGAGAGTTATGCAAAAGTCAATATTTCAAATCGTACTCGCTGAGCAATGGGAGTCATTGGGCAGCGTCATTAAAAAACATTATTTTTTACGCCCGTTCTCTGAAGACTATATTTGTGTTCGTGGTGAAATGGCGGAGATTTATCACTCGCAGCTAGCGAAGTTATTGATACCTTTTGGGATATTATTTGGAGCAATTGTACCCTATAGAGGAAAATATGTTCCGGTAGATGTTCATTATACCAGTAGCCTTAATAGTTCTAATCTTTATTGGAATAGAGTCTTTAAATTTACTGATAAAAAAGACTTTCATTTTAAATCATATATGCAACATACACATGATAATGAAGTGATAGAATTTGTTCGTTTTGGTGTCGGTGTAAAATTAAAGGTAACGGCTGAAGATGGTGCTATAGTCTTTCGAGATAATGGGTATATTTGGCGAGTATTTGGTAAATCTATTCGCATACCCATAGATTTAATCTTTGGTAAGGCCTATGTAGAAGAAAGGCCAATCGATGACGATAAATTCAGCATGAAGATGATTTTGGAACATCCATTATTTGGTGTTATGTTTCGTTACAATGGGCAGTTTACTTTAGAACAAACAGAAACAGAATATGATAAGTAATTACTCAACAAGACGTGTGTTTTAGAATAAATAGTATAAGATTAAGGTTTTAAATTAGGATTTTTATGTTGGATGGTTCAAAAACAAAATACGCTGCTCTATTTGCTTTAATCAGTGGTGGCTACCTCGCGTATCTATTTGTCACAACGCTAGGGGTCAGTACCGTTTATATTGAGCCCACGGGCTGTCAGCAAGTGGTGTCGCTATCTCCCCAGCAGTATGACACTATTCAATACTTTGCGGAGTTAAAGCTAAAGCGTAAAGCGAAGAGGGCGGGAGCAGATACACTTTATGTCCCCCCTAATATCGGCAATCTAATCAATAAGAAAGCAATGGTTTCCGGAACAGGCTATAAGTGTACCAAGGCGTAAAATAGCAACTAAGCTGTCATCTGGTTAAAAAGCAAACAAAGCGAAGCTGTTTACTTCACCAACTCAGATTGTTTTTTCTGCCATTCCTTATAGGCTGCTTCCCATTGCTTAAATTCAGCATAGGTTTGGCCGCCGGGGTCATTATTTTCGCGCCATTTCTTATAATCGGCGAAGCTAGCAGGCTTTGATACATCAACAGCGGTTGACTTAGACGTTTGAGCCACCGTTGGCTTGCTCTTTGAAGCAGAGTTACTACAGGCAAAAAGCCCTAAAAGCATGATTATTAGGGCGATTGAGCGATAATTACGGTACATAACAGGCCAATTTGTTGATCATTAAGTCAGTGATGGCGGGATGTTAGCATCCTCACGGCCCCTGTAAAGACCCTCTAAACCACAAAGTGTTTCAACTTAGACATCTGATTGTCATCTTACTGTCATATTTCGTAATTAAGATCACAACTGTTTCGGGAGGTGAGGCTTGTATATATGCAATTCACCATAAATAGCCCCGCTTCAGAATACTTACTAATTATGAATACCCCTATGGGAGGCTTTCAGTGAAAAACCTAACTTTAGTTGCCGTTGCGGCAGCGGCTACATTAACTTTGAGCGTATCAGCGTCAGCGCGTGACAACATCAGCATCGTTGGCTCATCGACTGTTTACCCATTTGCAACAACTGTTGCTGAAAAATTTGGTAAAACAACTTCTTTCAAAACCCCTACTATTGAATCTACCGGTTCTGGCGGTGGTGCCAAGCTTTTCTGTGCTGGCGCTGGCGTACAACACCCAGACGTTACTAATGCTTCACGTCGTATGAAAAAATCTGAATTTCAAAAGTGTTCAGCTAACGGCGTTAAAGTGTCTGAAGTACTAATCGGTTTCGACGGTATCGTTGTTGCTAATTCTAAAAAATCTCAGCAACTTCAGCTTACTCGTAAAGACTTGTTCTTGGCATTAGCAAAAGAAGTTCCAAACCCTAACGGTTCTGAAACCTTAGTTGCTAATCCATATAAAACATGGAAAGACGTTAACGCTGCACTACCTAATGTTGCCATCGAAGTCTTAGGACCTCCTCCAACTTCTGGTACTCGTGATGCGTTCGCAGAGCTTGCAATGGAAGGTGGTTGTAAGAAATTTGCTTGGATTAAAGCAATGAAGAAAAAAGACAAGAAAGCATACAAAAGCATTTGTCACAATGTACGTGAAGATGGTGTTTATGTTGAATCTGGTGAAAACGATAACTTGATCGTTCAGCGTCTTCAAAAGAACCCATCAGCTTTAGGTATCTTCGGCTTCAGCTTCTTGGAAGAGAACGCTTCAAAAGTACAGCCTTCTTTGGTTGAAGGTGTTGAGCCTAACTTTGACTCAATTGCTGATAAAAGCTACAAAATCTCTCGCCCACTTTACTTCTACGTTAAGAAAAACCACGTAGGCGTTGTGCCGGGTATCGAAGAGTATGTTACTGAGTTCACCAAAGAATCAACTTGGGGGCCAGACGGTTACCTAGCAGAGCGCGGTATGATTCCTCTATCAGACGAACTACGCGCTAAGTTTGCTGCTGACGCCAAGTCATTAAGAGCATTAGAACTATCTGACTTCTAAGCCAGTTAGTTAACGATTTACCCAAGGACAGGGTAAAGTCAAGGAAGAAGTAAAAACATCAGGACAACGGCCCGGCATTCGCTGGGCCGTTGCTTTTTAAGCCCCAAAACCCTTCTTATCGTTATACCAATATTTGCTTATTTTAAATTAACAAATGCTCGGCTTAATAGCTCGCTGGTTGTAATGCTTTACCAATAACAACACCTTGTGTATTGACATCTCTCTCTAAGCAAGACAACATATAATGAAAATAAAATAACGAGATTAAATTCTGCTTATTTTTTCAAAGAAAGGCCAAAAAACCAAACAAGGCCTTTCTTTTCAATAAATTACGGAAGATTCCTAAACGCTTTCTAGCAAGAATATAAAGATTCCTCTATACCGGACTGTTATAGGGCAAAGTAAAAAGCAGAATCAATGAGTAAGCCACACGATATACACAATGTAACTTTAATTTCCAGTCTAAGAGGCATGCTTACTCCTGGAATGAGAAAGAATCTGATTAAAGGAGCCAAAGTCAAAGTATCGAGTAAAGGGGGCTGGGCACAAGATTCTACTGCGGCAATTACCTCTGATCCGGAGTCTGTAAATACCCGCCAAGGTGAAGATTATTTTTACTGGGTAAAGTTTGAAACACCTCAACATGATTTAAGTAATGATGGCCCTTATGAATCCGCACAAATTTTAAGTAGGTATCTAAATGTCCTATAACAAGGTTGTTAAGTTCACTTCGGACCTGCGCGGGAAAGTACAATGATCAAAGGGTCAGACTCTTACCCTTTAATCTTCCCAACTATTTCCTGAATGTCAGAAAAAGAGTTATCATATGCTCGATAATACGCTGCCTGACTTTTAGCTAAAAGTAATAAAGTGTATTTAGATTATTAAAATACTAGGCCTCAATCATAATTCACAGAAAAGGAAATTTATGAATAATCTATCTTTGACTAATGAGCAAAAAAAAGCGTCTCAAGCTTTAGTTGAATCTCTCCAATCAGTTCCGAAAGAAGATTTAAACAGGTTTATTTTAAATTTTTCAACCTCAGAACCCGCTTGGCATAGATTTATTAAAGGGGCTTACAATCACCCAATCACGTGGTGGATTGGTATATTTCAGCTTCAAATGCAAATGGGACTTTGGGGGCATCAAAGGAAATCTTCTGCCAACGCTTTGGGAGGTACATTGTGGCAAGTAACACGACCTTTACGAGATGAAGCAAGTACTACTGGTAAAGATATTATTCTATCCGTTGTTAAGTATAATCTTAAACACAGGAAGTCTGACATGGCGGGTAGGCTGGCGGGTGGAGCATTCACAAATTATGCAAGTACAGGCGGGCGAGCAGGAAAGAGAATACCTAAAGGATTAAAGTATCCTATAAACTTAAGTAACTTTATATTAGCTAGCTATGGCGCAGCTATTAAAGCTATGGCAAGTGGTCACAGGAATTTAGAGTCAGTTATACAGTCGATACTTACAGGTAGACCGGAGAGTCTACAAAAGCTTCCCCTTCAATCTTCAGGGGAATTGTCGCCTGAAGAGGAGAAGCTTCTTAATAGCTCTGAAGTAGTCTTAACTGAAGTTATGGCTCTTTCGCAAGTTTTCCCTTCGCCAGTGCCAATCAAAGAATTTTGTTTGCGTCCTGAAAATATTAATCTGAAAAATTTATGTAAGTGAGGTTTTCATGGGTGCTCTTCGACAATTTATGGCCTCCATATTTGAGCAAATATTTTATTATATAGCCTTATTATTAAGTTTTTTTGTTTGGCTTTACTCAAGCTCATTTTATTTAACAATAGCTGCTTTTATTGTACTGGTGTTATTAGCGTGGTATTTATCTTCTAAAATAGAAGGTAAGCCGAAAAGTGACAATAAATCTAAGCAATAAAAATAAAACGAGTTTTACAAGGTCAAATGATCAGGGTACTTGAAATAGAGAAGAGATTTAAAATAAAAGATTCTGACCCTTGGGTCTGCTTTCATTCTGGATAAGTTAAGGCACACTGGCTAATGAAGAAGAATTTTCAGTTTAAAAAAATATGTGCTGGTAGAGACTATATAGCAGATAACTATTTAGATTCATTTAGTTTAATCGGTGCAGCAAAACACTCACATATGTCTTCTTACCATTTTTTACGAACGTTCAAAAACACATTTGGTGAAACACCAAATGCTTTCTTGATCAGGCTGAGGATTGAAAAAGCAAAAAAGATGCTTGTTACAGAAAATTCAAGCATCACAGAAATATGTGAAAGCGTAGGCTATTTGAGTCTTGGTAGCTTTTCTTCTCGTTTTCGAGAACAAGTGGGTGTTTCACCATCTTTATATCGTCGTAAGCTATGGAGCTTATCTACTGAAGCCTTTCACTACCCTTCACAGGCCATTCCTGCCTGTTATGCCTATCATTTCTTAGGTACATCCGCTATGTGAGCAATATTGGAGAAATATAAATTTGTTTCTACCTATAAAATAGTGTCCATTCAATAATGAGGAGTATAGAAATGATAAAATCTATCGCTCACGTAACGGTCTATGTACT
>JBOEHG010000096.1:0-8918 GCA_050633825.1 Cellvibrionaceae bacterium
TATATATTATGCGAACCCATATATGATTCAATGGCTGTTTCTGGATATATACCTGAATTACCATACATATACTCTAAAGTATTGAATTTATTAATTTTTTGAGCAAATAACCTTATGGGATTTACAGGTTTACCTTGTAAGGATATCGTAAACTTAAGCTGGCCTAAGCTAGGAAAAAATACATTACACAATACCGCGGTACACAATGCCACGATGACATTTCCATGTCGAACCCTAACCAAGCACAACACGCTCCCTTAAATTTAAAAATATATTTATTATTAATATTATATGCCACTAAGCTAATAATTTACTTTAACTTGGAATGGAGAGTTAATTAACAGTTTGTATGACTTCCAAGTCCCTGAGGACCTAGGAAATGCTTGATTACGGGCTTCTCACCCTCTTTTAATAAGGCATGTATCTGCTGCTCAAGTACCTGATCTTTTCCGGCCTGACGTTCACTATGGGTTAAGTAATCTATCCAAGAAACATCAAAGAAACACTCAACAAACACATCGGATTTATCGGATTGTTGTAGTACTTCCCAACCATAAGCACCATATTGTTTTCTGGCTTCTTGAAGTTGACACATCATTGATAAGAATTTATCAATATTTTCAGGTGCAAGATTGTATTCAATCATAATCATGACGGGTGAACGTTCGTTTAGCAGCCCCTTATCCTGCTCTGTTTTCACTAAAATATTGGGTTCAGCCCAGTTCTCTGAAGGCGCAAGATCGACAGCCTCACCTAGATTTAGCTTCTGTTTACGTGACAATATCATTCCCAATGTTAAGGTCACTGATGAAATAATCAGCGCTGTTTTGATGCCCATATTGGTAGCAATAGCACCCCAAATGATACTGCCCACACTCATGGAGCCAAAAAACACCATAAGGTAAATCGCCAATCCACGCGCCCTCACCCAATCTGGCAACGCTCCCTGAGCGGACACGCTGAATGTTGATAAGGTCCACATCCAGGCGATACCAAAGGTAATACTGCCCATAACTGCAAGAATTTCATCAACAGGCCAAGTAGGGAAAAGATAGGTGAATAATGTGTTATTGGCAGGAAATGCAGTGAACATCATGGGGGCAATAATAAATGCCGCGGCAATCCATGTTATTTGGTCTGAGCTTAGTTTTTTCTTCGCTTTAGGTAAAAGAAAAGCACCAATAACCGCTCCCAGCCCTATGGCCGCCACCAATAGTCCATAGACGTTTGCACCCGCCTGCATCTCTGTTTTAACAAAGATAGGTAATAGTGCCCAGAAACCACTGGCAGAAATAAAGAATGCAAACGCACGCCAGAGTGTTGCGCGTAATGGCTGACTGTATCGGGCATAACGTAAGCCCGCTTTAATCGATCGAGATATAGACTCTTTGTGCTTAGGCTCATGAGACTTGGCATTTGTAGGGCGCCACCACATAAAAGCCCATATAACCGCAATAAAACTTAAGGCATTAATGACAAAGGGACTCTCTGGGCCTAGTGCAACAATTAGTATTCCCGCGATTGCTGGGCCAATAGAACGACTGATGTTGAAACCAATACTATTCATCGAAATAGCGGCAGACAAATCTTCTTTAGGCACTAGCAAGGGGTTAATGGCTTGCTTTGGTGGCACACTAAAGGCTGCAAAAGAACTCATCAAAAAAATAAACAACAGCAACATATAAGGTGTCATGATATTAAAGCAGGCAAGCAGGGCTAAAATGGCGGCAAGCACTGCCATAATAATATTAACCACCAGTAACATTTTTCGTTTGCTAAAATTATCGGCTATAGCGCCAGCCAACAAAGCAAAAAGGAAAATGGGTAATGTTGTTGCCGCTTGTACTAAAGCTACTATAAACGGGTCGTCCGTCATGGTTGTCATATACCAAGCGGCGCCCACTTCGTGCATCCTAACACCAATAGTGGATATAACGGAGGCACCCCATATCACGGTAAAGTCAGTCGACTTGAAGGGAGCCATAGCACTGTTTTTTTTCATAAAAAGGAGTCCGTTGATTTATTTAGCGTTTTGTACCTTAGGCAGCTTGTTAAAATACGCTTTCGATAGCATGTTTTGCATAAAAATTTCTATAAAAGATCATTCCCAAAAATTTTATTTTAAAATCAGGGCTTGCTGAGATATTGAAAGATAATAGCGTAAAAAACAAGAAATAATTATTTTTCCAGAATATATAAAAAATCCTGTATTGAAAATTTTATGCGATTTTTTGTTGCTGAATTTGTTGTATAAAAAAATCAATAACCATATCAGAGACATTGAAACCTTCTTTATCAAAGGTTTTTGTGCCAGGCCCATCATTAACTTCTAAAATTGAGTAGTGTTGCTGCCCTGCTCTCACAGACATCATTGCATCTACACCTGCCACATTTAATCCAGACGCTTTGGCGGCAGATAACGATAGATTAATCAATTCGGGAGAAGCTGGAACGAACTCCACACTGCCTCCAGCAGAAATGTTAGACACTTTCATCGGTTTTTTAGCAGTTACTTTCATGGCAATGGGGACTACATAATCACCAATAACAAACGTTCTGAAATGATTAATAGGTGTATCAGGGTTTCCTATAAATTCTTGAACGATAAAACCGCTATTATCATCGGTTTTATTTTTTAGCTCATCGGACAATGACTTTAATTCAGTAATACTAGAAGCAAAGCGAATGCCTATGCCCCTTGTACCATAATCAGGTTTGAATACATATAAAGGAGAGTCCAAATGCCCTTCGATTTTTTCTACTAAATTATCTAGGCAGCTACTATTTTCACAGCAAATAGTTTTAGGTGTGGGAATATTATTTCGCCATAACATTTGGGTTAATTTTATTTTGCTATCTGTTACTTCAGAGTCATAAGATGAATTGAGAACAGGTATGCCTTGATCTTCAAAAACACGTAAGTATTTTCTACCAAGAGGAGCTGTTCCCCAAGACCATAAAATTACACCATGATAATCAGTTGCCTGATATGTTTTATGAGTAAATACTAATGCGTCTCGCCCACCTTTTTGAATAATAGAGCATTGATCTTTACCATCTTGGAAATACGGAACAACATCAAATAGCACTCCGTTTTTTTTCGCAGATTCAATTAAATTAATAGCAGTTAAGCTTTCGGTATTTTCAAATAAAAAAAGTATTTTCATTATGGTATTCACCTATACAACTTAGTAAGAAAAATTAACAATGACTATCAGCCATTTTTTCTAAGTTTTCTCCACTTAAACGGTAGTATTTCTTTTTCTGAATAATAGGTGCGCCTATTTTTTGGTAAAAATTGACTGCTGACCCACTGTCTTCATTCGCTGTCCAATCAAATCTTGAACAATTGCTTTCCAGTGCTACCTTTGCCATAAAGCTCATTAAACGATTACCTACGCCGTTTCGAGCATAGTCTTGCGAAACAAATAACTCTTTTAAATATAACTGCCCCGTTTCTTTAGTGGCAGGATATAAAATAGCATAGGATGCCAAGCCGCATATCACGCCATCATAATAAGCTAAGGCTATATTGACAGAAGATTTTTCAGCAAGAATATTATCTCTTAGATTTTCTTCCACAACCTCTCTACTTGAGGCATTCTCTTTTAAATAATACTTGCTAAGCTGGGTGAATATTTCTACCGCATCATCAAAGAGTGTATCTTTATATTCGACTATTTCTATCATTATCTATTGTTAACGCCTATTGATTTAATAATTCAGTACAACATTTTCTGATTAGTTGGACGTATTTTTTTTATCTCAGTTCCAGTCAAATTGAAAAAGACTTAGTCTTTATTGGACTATCTACTGCTTATTATTTATCTAATGATCTTACTTTGTTGACCAAGGCTTATAATCGATTAGTGAGGTTAATCGCTGAATATAAGCAGTGAGAACTTAATGGTCAAACTTGAAAGACGCAAAGTATACCGGTAGGTTTTTACACAATCCAGAACTGTTTTTTACTGAATAGACAATGGGTATTAATATTTTGCATGTTAGGGGTTTAGCTTGATTATACATTGCCGGAAAAACTAAAAAAGTATTATTTTTCAATGGCTTACGACAATCTTATTGGTATTACCATAATTGCAGATACGCAATGATAAGCAGGTAATACCGAAGTCCCTTACCTATTCCGACAAGTATCACCAGCCATAATATGTTGACTCGCATGACTCCTGCTATAAATGGGAGTGCATCACCTATTATTGGCGTCCATGCCATTAACAAGCTCCACTTGCCATAGCATTGAAACCACCGCTGACTTCGATCGATTGTATTAGGTTTAAAAGGAAACCAACTTTTCTCTTGAAAATGTATAAGGTAACGGCCCATTAACCAGCTGAGGGTTGCCCCTAATGTATTACCCGTTGTTGCTACTAGCCAAACCCATAAAGGTGAAAAGCCTTCCACTAACATAGCTGTTACAACAAACTCTGAAGAAAGAGGAAGTATTGTGGCAGCACCAAAAGCGCTGATAAAGAGAAAAAAATAGCTCATTATTTTTTGTGGGTGCTTCTTGAGAATACTGGTAATGGAATATTCGTTACTCTTAATATATTAGGCTGCTTGTTTACGAACTGCACCGGGGCCTTCACCAATAATCCGTTTGAATGCTTTGGAAAAGGAAGCTTCACTTTCATAGCCACAACGATCAGCCACTTCCAACACCGTCATCCCATCTTCATCCAGCAAATTATAAGCAACTTGCATACGCCAGCGCGTAATATATTCCATTGGGCTTTCACCCAGTAAAGACTTAAAGTGTTCAGCAAAGGATGACCTTGACATAGCAACCAGTTCGGCTAATTTATCGACTGTCCATTTGCGTTGTGGTTCTGTCTGAATGGCTAGTAAAGCTTTGTGAATACGTGGATCTCTTAATGCGGCAGAAAGACCTGTTTCGTGCTGATCGTTAGCCAGTTGTTCTCGAAGAGCGATAACAAAGAAAGCTTCTGCTAAACGATCGACAGCAGCGGTTGCACCGGATGTTGTTTTAAGTGATTCACTGACCATAAGATCCATCAATAATGCTAAATTACCATTGGCACCTTTACGGCGGATAATCATAGCGTCAGGTAATGTATCCATTAACGAAGAAGCCGCATTTTGCTTAAAGTGAAAATAACCGCAAATAAGACCGACACCGTCATTCTGAATGCCATTATTATAATCGGTAGATTGTTGCTGATTAGTCTCACTTTTAGGTTGCGATGTATTACTGAGTAGATGCTTGCTATCTCTTGGGAAGAGTACAAAATCCCCTTTCTCTAACAATAGTGGTTCACTGATTGCGTCACTTCGAAGGTAACAAGCTGAGTGGGCGACAATATGAAAGCTCGCCTTACCTGTTCCAGAAGTATCTACAGCCCAGTTTCCGCAATATTGTCCATTATTAATTAAATCTGTTTTTAATCGGAAAGTAGATAGTAACTGACTTAATGCATCCATTATTACTGCAACCTATTTTTTAGACAATGAGACATAAGACTCGGTGATATCGACATAGAGGGATAAATTGCCCTGCCCTATACTGATCACCATATTAAATCACTAACATTCATTAACGTTATACCGATAGGAGCATAACCATGAAAAACATCATTATATCACTAGTATTATTCGTTTTTACTGTATTTTCAATCAACCATAGCGTTGCCGATAACACTGCTATAACCAGCGGAAGCTTAAAAGGCGATTTTTCATCTTGGGGAAAGCCTTCATTGCAAGGTGATTGGCGTATTGTGCAAGAAGGAAATAAAACATTTCTTGAATTGGACGAAAACTTTAAAGCAAAAAAAGGGCCCGACGTAAAAATATTTTTGTCTCCAACCGAATCATCTAATATTGATGGCAACAATGCCGTAAAAGGCAGCCTCTTTATTAAATTGATCTCAACATTTGAGGGTAAAGCTCGAATCGAGTTGCCAACAGGAGTTGATCTAACACAATATAAGTCTCTTGTTTTTCATTGTGAAGAATACAGCAAGCTTTGGGGTAGCTCACCCTTATAAAAGTTTTTTAGTCACTACTACTTATTTTAGATAACATTTTATAGAAATAACATTTAAAGAACAGGTGAACCCTTATGAAAAATATCATTACTTGGATTTTTAGTATTTTTGTAGCCTTTATTTTTGCTCAATCGTTGGTTTTTAAATTATCAGGCTCAATAGAAACCACTATTATTTTTGATACCATTGCTGCTTGGATGAGTACTATAGGCATGCCGCAAGCAATAGCCAATTTTTTTAGTGAATTTGGTGGCTATAGTGTGGCACTTGCTGAACTTATCGCTGCGTTATTAATTCTAGTGCCTAAAACACGCATCATTGGAGCAAGTTTGGGCTTGGTTGTTATTAGCGGTGCAATATTCTTTCATCTTTTTACGCCTTTAGGTATTGATAGAGTGGTTGATTTTGCAGGGAATACCGATGGCGGCGCATTATTTTATACTGCTTGTGCGGTGTTTGTAAGCACGCTTATTATTATTGGCTTAAGTGTTAGAACGAAATTAAACAACCAGTCGAAGACAAGATTATCTACGCTCAATTATGCCGCGTAATAATAGCGGCATTAGTAGATAATAAATAATCTCGTTAGTGCTAGGCAGCATGATCAATAGGCTGTCTAGTACTAACTCTTTTTTTGCTTTTGACGAATATAAAGTGTTTTGACCACTTTCGTGACGAGCTCACCATTGATATCTTTTATCTCGATGGTGAAATCCTTAAAAAATTTCTCCCCTGTGGCTGTTTTTTCAATAATCTCTTTTAAATCTTCATCGGTTAACTTGAAATCAGCCGTTACTTTTGATGTGCCAGGTTTGATATAGTCGACATAAGCGGCCTTATCAAGAACTCGGTAATCTACACCTAAATTTCTCAGTAACATGAGTAAATAACAAGGGTCTGTCATTGCATACAGACTCCCCCCAAACTGTATACCATGAAAATTTTTATTGTAAAAGCGCAGTGGCATAGAAACGCGAATATGGTGAAAATCATCACTAATATGATCAAACCGAATGCCCGTAAACCAAAACGGAGGCCATAGGTACATCAACCACTTCACGGTACTTGCTGAAATTGAGAAAAAATTCATTCAAACTTCCTGTTACATCGTTAGAGCAACATATTCTAGCAGAAGATACCGCAGACGCTTATAATAGCGCCTTATTTTAGTGGTCTTTTACCCAGGGACCTTAAATACTACATTATGAATTATGAAAAGTTATCAAGGGCCATTATGAGTACTACTATAGATTTAGCCGCAATCAATACAGAGCTTCGTAAAAAATCACCCAAAGAGATTATTGAATGGGCCTTATCATTAGATCAAAAAACGATCGTTACGACTAATTTCGGCCCTCATGAAGCGGCTATTTTGCACCTTGTTAGCCAGCAAGCATCTGATATGCCGGTTATTTGTGTTGATCATGGGTATAACACGGATGCCACCTATCGCTTTGCGGATGAGGTGATACGAAAGTTGTCGTTGAATATGCACTACTACACGCCTAAAGTAACGGCAAAACGGCGAGAAGTCATTTATGGTGGTTTTCCAAGTATTGATGATGAGCAAGCCCATGATGAGTTTACTCGTGAAGTAAAGTTAGAGCCTTTTAATCGAGCAATGTCCGAATTTAAACCTGAGGTTTGGTTAACTGCTATTCGTAAAGAGCAAACGCCTTTCCGTGATTCATTGGATATTGTGACTCAGGATATTGGCACTGGTTTAATAAAGGTTGCTCCACTTTTTTATTGGACTGAGCTCGATTTGGAAGAATATTTGGTAGAGCATGACTTACCGATTGAGGATGACTATTTTGACCCAACAAAGGTACTAAAAGATCGTGAATGTGGTCTTCATGTTGGTAAAGCCTAAGACTATTACATAGGATAGAAATAATGGATGCTAAAAAAATTAATGATGCGTTGACGGTTTCAGGACAAATATCACTTGATGATATTACTGCATTAAAAAGTGTTGGTGTGAAATCAATTGTTTGTAATCGTCCTGATAATGAAGATCCTGGCCAACTTACACATCAATCCCTTGAACAGGCGGCTAAAGAGCAAGGTTTAGTATTTTATTTTATGCCCGTTATTTCTGGACAGGTAACTATGGATAACGGTATCGAATTTGATGAGTTAATTAATAAATTGCCTCAACCAATACATGCTTATTGCCGTTCGGGAACACGTTGTACAACATTGTGGGCTTTAGGACAGTTAAAACAGGGAGAGGATAAAAATAAAATTTTAGCTCAGGCAAAGCAAGCGGGTTATGATCTTTCAAAAACCATTTGATTATTTAAACGTCTTATCTTTTTTATCAAGGTGATATCGCAAAGCTAAACTGAGACAAATTCTTAATTCTTCTTCAGGGACTTTTTTGTTTAAATCAAATATTACCGCCCTACTTCCTTCGTACCTAAAAGTGTCGGGAAAGAGGCTGTTAAATTGATCGATTAATGTTGTTCGACAATTAACATAGAGAAAAAATTCTTCTGGCCGACTTTCTTTCCAATTTATTCTTATTGTTGTTCCACTTTTAGTTTTTGCTGTTATATAAGAAGGCTCGTTCCATTTCAGTGTCTCCTGAATAGGCCCGACCCCCTCTGTGTTTTTGGCAACATCAAAAATAAGATGCCGTAAATATTCTAGCTTTTCTCTTACATGAGGTGGGTAACGAGAAAATTTTTCTTTAACGGCATTATCATCCATTAGCACTGGAAATAGTAGCACCAGAGATAATGTAAGCTGGTTCTCTCATTGTCACAAATTCTTCTGCTGCAGTAGGGTGGATGCCAATGGTTGTATCAAAGTCAGCTTTTGTGGCGCCGGCTTTAAGTGCAATGGCAAGCCCTTGAACAATCTCTCCGGCATCTGCACCCACCATATGAC
>JBOEHG010000097.1:0-1630 GCA_050633825.1 Cellvibrionaceae bacterium
CATTATTAGGTGCCTTTTTATTGTATAAACTACAAAATTTTATTTATATTTTGCAGGTTAGTTCTTTTAAGCGTTTGGTGAGAAGCTTATTTTCATTGTAATCAATAGGAATCACTAGCAGGCTAGGGCCGTCTTCATTAAAGGTCTGCTCTAGCGTGTCTTGTAGTTTTTCCGCTTCTGTTACAAGGTGGCCATGCCAACCAAATGAGTCCGCTAGTTTTAACCAGTCTGGGTTACTAAATGCTAGGTCTGTACTGCGGTCAAATTCGTTTTCTTGTTTCCAGCTAATAAGACCGTAGCCGCCGTCTTCCCATACCATTACGGTAATGTTGCTATTTAAACGGCGAGCAGTTTCCATTTCCTGGCCATTCATCATAAAACCACCGTCACCGCAAATAGCCAAAATCCGACGATCAGAGTGAACTAGGCTAGCAGAGATTGCACCCGGTAAGGCAAAGCCCATTGAACAAAAACCGTTAGGGATTAAGCAGGTGTTGGGCTCATGACAGTGGTAATGACGAGCAATCCACATTTTGTGTGCGCCGACGTCGGAGAGCAAAATATCATTTGCGCCCAACACTTGGCGAGCATCCCATAGGGCTTTTTGTGGACGTATGGGGCCTTCTCCCTTGTCATCTTTATGGATGGCAAGTTCTTGGGACATGGTTTCGCGGGTGCTCTTTTGAACACTGAAGTCATGGTCGAAACCACCTTCATCATCGATCTTCTGGTTCAACATTTCCAGAGCGTGTGCTAAATCGCCAACTACTTCAATTTCTGGGTGATAGTTTTCATCAATTTCAGCGGGTAAAAAGTCGATATGTAATACTTCGGTGCTGCGGCCATCATTCCAGTTTTTGGGATGGTATTCCACCATGTCGTAACCGATGGTAATAACCAAGTCTGAATTATCAATAGCGCAAGCCGGAATATCTTTACCGCCAAGACCAATGGTGTAAAGGCAATAGTCCGCATCCATATCCACACAACCTTTTGCCATAAAGGTACTCATGACGCCAATGCCTGTTTTTTCACATAAGAGGCGAAGCTGTTCACTCGCACGGCGACGAATACAGCCATTACCTGCAATAATAATGGGTCGTTTAGCCTCTTTAATGCGATCGTAAGCACGATCAATAATTTCACTGTCAGGCACAGAACGAAGGAATTTATGTACTTTTAGTGGCTGTTTTGTTGTTGGTAGTTTGGCGATATCTTCCGGAAGTTCAATATGAGTTGCTCCGGGTTTTTCTGTTCTTGCCAAACGAACGGCTTTACGAATAATTTCAGGAATGTTCTCAGGGTGCCAAATGGTCGTTGCCCATTTAGTGACGGCACTGAACATGTCGACCACATCCATGACTTGGTGTGATTCTTTGTGTAGGCGGGTAGAGGCTCCTTGGCCTGTTAATACCAACATTGGCGCACGGTCCATATTGGAATCTGCAACACCTGTAATCAGGTTAGTTGCTCCTGGGCCTAAAGTACCCAAACAGCCAGCAGGGTTACCGGTTAGTCGGCCATAAATTTCTGCCATAAATGCTGCGCCTTGTTCATGGCGAGTTAAGATGAAGCGAATTTTGTCAGATTTTTCAAGTGACATCATGAAATCGGCGTTTTCTTCGCCGGG
>JBOEHG010000098.1:0-557 GCA_050633825.1 Cellvibrionaceae bacterium
GCTTTGGTGTTAACACCGACTCGTGAACTAGCGGCACAAGTAGGGGAGAGTGTTGCCACTTATGGTCAGCATTTACCATTGCGCTCAGCAGTTGTTTTTGGCGGAGTCAAAATTAACCCCCAGATGATGAAGTTACGCAAAGGCGTTGATATTTTAGTGGCAACACCGGGTCGTTTATTGGATTTATATCAGCAGAATGCAGTTAAGTTTAATCATCTGGAAATATTAGTGTTAGATGAAGCTGACCGTATGTTGGATATGGGCTTTATTAATGATATTCGTAAAATATTACGTGTATTACCCGCTAAACGACAAAACTTATTATTTTCGGCTACATTTTCTGATGACATACGACAGTTGGCTAAAGGTTTAGTTAACAACCCCATAGAAATTTCAGTGACGCCACGTAATGCCACAGCAAAAACAGTAAAACAGTGGATTCACCCTGTTGATAAAAAACAAAAAGCAGCTCTACTTTGTCATTTAGTCCATAAACACCAGTGGGAACAGGTGTTAGTGTTTACCCGCACAAAACATGGCGCCAATAAGTTAACGCG
>JBOEHG010000099.1:0-6220 GCA_050633825.1 Cellvibrionaceae bacterium
CCGGTTTAGAGGTAACAGCTTCGCGCTGCGCATCGTTTAGTTCATTAAGAATTGAGGAAACATCCATAGAGAAAGAAGGGCCAGTGATAATGTTATAGTTAATAGCTAGGGTGAAAATTTTACTCTGCCATTGCCTTTTCTTCTACTAATACTGTAAATATATTCAGCACTTTAAACAAAATTGGCTCTTTTTGTAGCTTAACTACAAAAAATAGCTAAAAAATGCTTTAATGGCTACAAAATCGCCTTTTTACTACATACTTTTTTAATACATAATAGTAGAGTTAGCCTAATGCATCTCACCCAAACGATTTCCAGTAAGTTGCCCGCTTTGCGAAAATCAGAGCGCAAAGTCGCTGATTATGTATTAGAGCATTTATCCACAGTTATTCGTTTACGGATTACTGACCTTGCCAGTGAAGCGGAGGTGAGTGAGCCTACTGTCATTCGCTTTTGTCGGGCTATCGGTTGTAACGGCTTCCAAGACTTTAAGATGACCCTAGCGCAGGAGCTGGCATCGAACCCGGGTTTTGGTCAAGTCCCGGTGACGGTTACTGACTCCACGACTGATTATTGCCATAAAGTCTTTGATGCTACCGCTGATACCTTGAGAAAGGTCCGCGACCAAATTGATATCACCGTGATTACCCAAGCCGTCAATGCCCTGTCTATTGCCAAACGGGTGGAGTTTTTTGGTTTTGGCGCTTCGGGTGCGGTGGCGGCTGATGCGCAACACAAGTTTTTCCGTTTACAATTAGCCACAGCGGCCCACAGTGATCACCATATTCAAAATATGTCGGCCACCTCCATGCAGGAAGGCGATGTGGTTGTCGCGATTTCCCAAAGTGGTCGTACCTCTGCCCTTGTACATTCTTTGCGGCTCGTTCAAGAAGCCGGTGGCACCGTGATTTCGATTGCGCCAAGTGGTACACCGGTTATTGAAGTGGCGGATATTCCTATTGAGGTTAATGTTGAAGAAGATACGGAAATTTATACACCGCTATCATCACGTATTGTCCATCTTGTAGTGGTTGATGTACTAGCGATTGGCGTCGCCCAGCGACGCGGCCCAGCATTGAAAGAGCATTTGTTAAAACTGAAACAGGGTTTAAAGAGTTTACGGGTGTAGGCTATTGGTGGTTTTTATGTAAAAACCAATCCACGACTAAACGCTCGCATACCTTCCAAGAAGAATAAAAAATAACACTCATAAAAGTATTAAAAATAATTGTCAGTAGTTGTATTGCTGCGCCTTCTTGCAAAACTAAAAGGCCAAACTCTTTAATAACACTAATATTGGCTTGAAATAGAAAAAATAGATTTAACGAAAAATAACCAAAACCTAAAAAACTAATCGCCATAATGCATAAAGTAGAAAAAGGTGATCGAGCCAAATAAGATGTTAGTTTTTCTCTCATATACCTATACCTTTTATCTATGCCTTTTCCAGCACTACTCTACCGTGACTGATTTGGCTAAATTTCTGGGTTGGTCGACATCCGTCCCTTTTAATACAGCAACATGATAAGACAACAATTGTAAAGGTAGTGTAAATACGATGGCGGTTAAACCATAGGGAACCTGAGGTAGATTAATCACCTGAAACCCTTCTGTATTATTAAAGGCTGTTTCAGTATCGGCAAAGATAAAGAGTTGCCCTCCTCGCGCATGTACCTCTTCTAAGTTCGATTTTAGTTTATCAATTAATTCATCTTTTGGAGCGACAGCAACAATGGGCATATCACTATCTACAAGTGCCAGAGGGCCGTGTTTTAATTCACCTGCTGGGTAGGCTTCGGCATGAATATAGGAAATTTCTTTTAGTTTTAGAGCGCCTTCTAATGCAACCGGGTAATGAATACCTCTCCCTAAAAATAGTGCATGATTCTTTTCAACAAACTGTTCACTGAGTTTTTCTATTGGTGTGTCTAGTTCTAATACTTTTTCACAAAGTGCCGGTAACTTATGAAGCGCGGCAACCATATCGGCTTCTTTTGTTTCACTTAAGCCATGTCGTCGGCCCAATACAATTGTCAGTAACTGTAAAGCCACTAGTTGAGTAGTAAAGGCTTTGGTTGATGCGACGCCAATTTCCGGGCCCGCTTCGGTCATTAAAGAAAGATCTGATTCTCGTACTAATGAACTGTTGGGTACGTTGCAAATAGTAAGAGAAGATAAATAACCCTCCTCTTTTGCTTTACGCAAAGCAGCTAAAGTATCAGCTGTTTCACCTGACTGTGAAATAGTAATAAATAAACAGTTTTTTGGTACAACCACTTTGCGATAACGAAATTCACTAGCCACTTCGACTGAACACGCGAGGTTAGCCCAATTTTCCAGCCAGTATTTAGCAATTAAACCCGCGTGATAGCTGGTGCCACAAGCAATAATTTGTACATGTTCAATTTGATCAAAAATCTTTTTAGCATCGACACCAAAGCTATTTTCAAGTACGCGAGTTTTACTTAATCGACCTTGTAGTGTTTGTTGAATAACAGAGGGTTGTTCGTAAATTTCTTTCAACATAAAGTGGCGATACTCACCACGGCTGGCTGACTGATCATTACCGATCAGCTGTTCTTGTTTACGCTCAACAGGGTTATTATCACAGTCAAAAACCGAAATATTATCCGTCGTAATTTTAGCAATATCACCTTCTTCAAGATAAATAAAGCGATCGGTCACTTGCCGCAGTGCTAACTGATCTGAGGCAATAAAATTTTCATCAATACCAACGCCAATGACCAAGGGACTACCCTCTCGGGTGACAACTATTTGTGAAGGCTCATTAGCATCTATTACTGCTAGAGCATAGGCACCTTCACAAAGCTGGGTACTTTTTCGAACAGCGTCAAATAAACTTAAACCTTCTTTTACAAAGCTATGAACTAGATGAGCAATAACTTCAGTATCAGTATCACTGGAAAAAGTGTAGTCTTTTTCTTTAAGTATCGTTTTTAATTCTTCGTGATTTTCAATAATACCATTGTGAACAAGGGCAATATTATTTGAGTAATGTGGATGTGCATTAGGTTGGGTTGGTTTTCCGTGAGTTGCCCAGCGCGTATGTGCAATACCGATATGGCCTTCCGCAGGTGTTTGTTCTAAACTGTTTTCAAGGTTACTTACCTTGCCTGCTTCTTTGCAAATAGCCAATTGATTATTATCAATAACGGCAACACCTGCCGAATCATAACCGCGGTATTCTAAACGGCGTAAGCCTTCTAATAAAATATTGGTTACATTACGTTGTGCAATAGCACCAACGATTCCACACATAGTTTTTTCCCAGAGTTTTTATTATGCTAACAAGAATAACTGGGGTCAGTGTCATGACTCTCATTATAACCCTGACCCCAGTTATTCATTATTTTTTCTTAACAGGACGCTGCCACTCTTTAAAGGTTTTTTGCGGTGAGCGCGTTAAAGATAAAGTGTCTTTTTCTATGTCTTTGTTAATCGTTGAGCCAGCGCCGATGGTTGCACCATCTTCTACTGTCACCGGTGCAACCAAGGCTGTATTCGAGCCGACAAATACATTATCACCAATCGTTGTTTGGTGTTTATTAACACCGTCATAATTGCAGGTAATCGTACCTGCACCAACATTAACATCCTTACCCAACACAGCATCACCCACATAACTCAGGTGATTCACTTTGCTGCCTTTACCAATAATAGCTTTTTTGGTTTCAACAAAATTACCTATTTTTGCATTATCAGCTAATTCTGTGCCCGGGCGTAAGCGTGCAAAGGGCCCTATAGTACAAGCCGTCGCAAGGCTGGCATCTTCAATAATACTATTGGCATTGATTTGTGTGTCATTGCCAATGGTCGCGTTTTTAAAAATACAGTTAGGACCAATGGTGACATTATTCCCAATGCGGTTATCGCCCTCGAAAACACAATTAACATCGATAATAACATCCGTGCCGCAGCTCAATGTACCTCGACAATCGAAGCGATTGGGATCATACAATGTTACCCCATCTGTCATCAGCTGACTGGCTTGCTTGTATTGATAAATACGCTCAAGTTCTGCTTGTTGTTGGCGATTATTAATTCCCATCACTTCCCATTCGTGCTGTGGCTGTTCTGTTGCAATAAGTACACCTTCGGCAACAGCCATCGCAATAATGTCCGTTAAGTAATATTCTCCTTGAGCATTATCGTTGCTAAGAAGAGGCAGCCATTGTTGCAGTTGCTGGCTATTCACTGCCATGATTCCGGTATTAACTTCTTTAATTTCCAACTGCTCTTCTAAGGCATCTTTTTGTTCAACAATTGCTGTAACCGCATCACTGTCATTACGGATAATACGTCCATACCCTGTTGAATCATCTAAAGTGACCGTCAACAAAGCTAAGGTATTATGATCGACCTGATCAATCAAACGGGTCAGAGTTTCTTGCTGTATAAGAGGAACATCGCCATAGAGAATTAATGATACTGAATCATTATTTAGATGGGGTAATACCTGCTTTACCGCATGCCCTGTCCCCAACTGTTCGGTTTGTTCGATAAAATTGATGGATTCACTGTTATCAAATGATGCCCTGACCTTATTCGCCACCTTGTCAGCACCATGACCAACAACAATATGAAAATTGTTTTTAGTCTTAGGCTCTAATTCTTGGGCAGCAGAAATAACATGTGTCAGCAAAGGCCTACCACCCACTGGGTGCAGCACTTTTGGTAAATCAGACTTCATGCGAGTGCCTTTACCCGCGGCGAGAATAATAATATCGAGCATAAAAATAGGTAACTAGGGTATCAGTGGATTTAGGGGAACGATATCAAATTAAAGGGAGTATAAAAACTAAAAAGGGTAGCCTTTGCTACCCTTTTTGTACGAATGTCTTTATTTAAGACTATTTACCCATTTTTTTACGGATAGCTTGTAGTGTTCTTAGTTGAGCCGATGCTTCTGCTAGTTGAACCGCAGCAGCTGAGTAGTCGAACTCACCACTGCGATTAGCAAAGTTCTTCTCTGCATCTTCTTTGGCTTGTAAAGCTGCCGCTTCGTCCATATCTTCAGCACGCAAAGCAGTGTCCGCAAGCACGGTGACTTGGCTCGGCTGAACTTCAAGATAACCACTGGAAATGTAATACACCTCCTCTTCACCACCTTGTTTAATTACACGAATCGGGCCTGGCTTTAAGCCTGTCAGTAATGGCGCATGACCATAGGCAACACCTATATCACCTTCACTACCCGCAGCAACGATCATTTCCACTAAACCGGAAAAAATCTGTTGTTCTGCACTAACTATATCGCAGTGAACTGTCATGGCCATACTGTTCTCTCTCCTCTAGGACTCTTTCAATCAAGTAAGTGTTTTAGCACTTACTTTTTCATCGCATTTGCTTTTTCGATTGCTTCGTCGATTGTACCTACCATATAGAACGCTTGTTCCGGTAGATTATCGTACTCACCTGCCAAAATGCCTTGGAAACCACGAATCGTTTCTTTTAGTGAAACATATTTACCAGGAGAACCGGTAAATACTTCCGCTACGTGGAATGGCTGTGACAAGAAGCGCTCAATTTTACGTGCGCGTGATACGGATAATTTGTCATCTTCTGACAATTCATCCATACCTAGAATGGCAATAATGTCTTTCAGTTCTTTATAACGTTGAAGTACTGACTGAACACCACGAGCGACATCATAGTGCTCGTTACCGATAATGAGTGGATCTAGCTGACGAGACGTTGAATCCAGTGGATCAACCGCAGGGTAAATACCTTTTGATGCAATATCACGTGACAATACAACAGTAGAGTCCAAGTGAGCAAAGGTTGTTGCTGGTGATGGATCCGTCAAGTCATCCGCAGGTACATATACCGCTTGGATAGAGGTAATTGAACCAGTTTTTGTTGAGGTAATACGCTCCTGAAGAACACCCATTTCTTCAGCAAGTGTAGGCTGATAACCCACCGCTGAAGGCATACGACCTAGGAGTGCCGATACCTCAGTACCCGCAAGCGTGTAACGATAGATGTTATCAACGAACAATAGAACGTCTTTACCTTCGTCACGGAATTTTTCTGCCATGGTCAAACCGGTCAACGCAACACGAAGTCTGTTTCCGGGTGGCTCATTCATCTGGCCGTAAACCATTGCCACTTTTGACTGGTCAAAGTTTTCAACGTTAACAACACCGGCTTCCTGCATTTCGTGGTAGAAGTCATTACCCTCACGAGTACGCTCACCTAC
>JBOEHG010000100.1:0-4853 GCA_050633825.1 Cellvibrionaceae bacterium
TTTTTATTGACTTCTAAATATAAATAAACGTTAATCAATAATGGGTCAACATCATGACCATGGAACAAGAATATTAACAAAGCATGACTATAACTAACCTTAAGCGTCCACAAGATTTAGCTCGTTTACGTCGGCTTGCCCTAGCGGCACAAGGCCTTCTTCAGACACAACCCTATGGGTGTGGTTTGGTCGGAGCACGTAAAGCGATTAAACATATAGGGTATGTGCAAATCGACACCATCTCTGTGGTGGAGCGAGCGCATCATCATGTGTTTTATTCTAGAGTGCCAAAATTTAAGCCGGCTATGATAAATAAAATGTTGCTCGAGGGTGATATTTTTGAATATTGGACACACGCTGCTGCTTTTATACCCATGGCGGATTTTCGTTTTTCCTTACCTTACAAGTATGCCATTAAAGGTGGTCAAACCCATTGGTATAAAAACCCTGACAAAAAGCTGATGAAAGAGCTGTTGTCGCGCATACGTTCAGAGGGTCCGTTGCGCTCCCGCGATTTAGAAACGGCTGCTACAAAACGTACAGGTTGGTGGGATTTAAAGCCAGCGAAAAAGGCACTTGAACAATTGTATATGGAAGGCGATCTAATGGTGAGTAGCCGCGAAGGTTTTCAAAAAGCCTATGATCTAACTGAGCGCGTACTACCCGATAATGTCAATTCAACTATGCCCGGTATAGAAGAATTTGCCAAGCATATTGTAGATCAGCAGTTACGTTGTCATGGATTCGCATCGCTTAAAGGCTTCACCTATTTGCGTAAAAGCCCTGCGCTTCGAAAGGCGGTTAAAATTCTGGTCAATGAACGCTTGGCGCAGGGCGCGTTGGAGCAAATACAAGTCGATAGCGGTGAACAATTTGTTATTGAAACGGGTGCCTTGGAAGCTCCTCTTCCCAGACTGAATAATCGTATGCTTATTCTTTCGCCTTTTGATAATAGTGTGATTCAGCGTGAACGGCTCAAGGCGCTATTTCAATTTGACTATCAAATAGAATGTTATGTTCCCGCCGCTAAGCGCCAGTATGGTTATTTTAGTTTGCCCTTACTTTATCGTGGCGAGTTTATTGGGCGAATGGATTGTAAGGCGCATCGTAAAACGTATCATTTGGAAATCAAGTCGCTGCATTTGGAGCCACATAATTTTGATGACGAGCTAATCGTTGCCGCATTCGTAGACGCTATTGAACACTTTTGTGAATTTCAAGGCTGTGATTCTGTATCATTAGCGAAAGTCTACCCCAAAAAATTAACGCGACGCTTGCAAAGTGCATTAAAGCAGCTTGGCGATCTAGAGTAGAAAAGAGTACAAAGTCGCTCGGTATTCACTGTTGCTCACAGGTTCAGTTTTCCCGCGTTCAGCTTTTATTGACAATACCACTAAATGATACTGTGATTTTAAAGCCGCCCAGTTGTTCGCTTTCACTAATCGTCACATTTCCGTTATAGCGCTCTGCGATTTCAGACACGATGGATAGTCCTAGGCCAGCGCCTTCACTATTTTTGCCGGGTATTCGATAAAAGCGTTTGAGTAGTTTTTCTCTGTGATCTGAATGAACGCCTGAGCCGTTGTCTTCAACAGTCAGTATGGTGCTTAGCGCTTCTTGTTGGCAGGTGATAATGATTTTACTTTTTTCATCCTCTGTATTTTTTCCATAACGCAAGGCATTTTCTATCATGTTTTTGCAGGCGACTTCGATCGCCAACGGATCAGCGTTAATGCTTAAGTGTTTTTCGCCAGTCATTTGAATGTCGACATCGGTGTCGGTATTGATTAACTCGGAAGCGATTTGCCGTATGCTTTCACAAAGATCAAAGGTGTTGTTTTGGTCAGGTAAGGCTTGGTTATTGCTGTTGCGTGCGAGCATCAGAAATTGGTTGGCCACTCTAACGGTGCGTAAGGCTGAGTCGTGAATACGTTTTAATTGCTTGGGCTTTAGCTGTTGGGGCTTCGGAATGCTTTGAATTTGCGAGACTAAGGCAGTTACCGGTGTTCTTAGTTCATGTGCGCAGGTATCTAAAAACTGCCTTTCTTTTAATAATTGTTTGTTCATATTGATAATAAGCTGATTAAGCGCATTCACTAAAGGAGATAGCTCCTTGGTTGGTTTTTCTTCGTTAACAGTTTCTAGTTTATTGATATCGGATTCAGAGACTTTTTGTGTTAATGCATTCAGTGGTCGCAAGCCAGATTGAATCGCATAGTAGATCGCGACGGTAGTGATAAAAAAGATCAATAAAAGTGGTACAGAAATAGAGGCGACTAAGCGTCTGGCGGCATAGCGCCGTTCTAGATCCCTAAAGCCGACCAATGCACAAATATTATTTGCACATTCGGTACTGATAACCCAGTTTATCTCACCCACTTTTTTAATGTAAGTCTCAGACCTGCTTGGCTTATCGAGTTTAAACGGCCCTTGTTGAATAACGAGCTCATCATTAATCCAGCCATTGAGTAACTGGGAAGATTGATTCGAGAGCTTAATGTTAGACAGGTGTTGTTGGGATAAAATATCCACCCAGCTTTTGGCTAGGTGTACGGTATGTTGATATAAAAATTGTCGTGTTCCATCTTTGACGAGATATTTGGTAGATACTGTTGCGATTACCCATATGGCCAAAAATAACAAGCCAATACGGAGCAGTAGCCGTGATCTTATGGATTGTTGTTTACTTTCGGGATCAGGTAACCAATCCCTCTCATTGTTTTGATCAGTTCGGGCCATAATTTTTTTCTTAGTTGTGATACATAAACTTCAATGGTGTTTTCTTCTATATCTTGATCCCAGCGATAAAGAGAGTCGATAATTTGCTGTTTTGTTTTTACTCTGCCTTGAGATTCTAATAGATATTGTAGTAAGCGAAAGTGGCTCAATAATATAGGTACTACTTTATCGTCTACGATTATCTGCATTTGGGCGGGATCAAGTGTCAGGCGTTCGTACTTAATGACTGGTGCTGTTCGGCCGAGTTTCCTTCTCAATAGTGCCCTTACTCTTGCAGTGAGCTCCTCCATATCGAAAGGTTTGATAAGGTAATCATCGGCACCCATATCCAGCCCAACGACTCTGGCTCTGGGTTCGTCTCGCGCGGTTAAGACTAATACTGGGATATCGGAGCCTTTATTTCTTAACTCTTTAAGGAATGTTAAACCGTCACCATCGGGTAGACCTAGATCTAATATTAATAAACCAATATTGTTGTCGTTAACGGCGGCTCTAGCTTCGGTGATGGATGCTGCATGTTCGGTTTCCAGCGCTGCTTGCTTCATTTTCCTGATAATGCCATCCGCTATCATCGAGTCATCTTCGGTTAACAGTATTCTCATGTCGTATTATTGTTCCATATGTAACAGTGCTGCTATGCAGACAAAAAAAATAAAGTGAGGTTCCGTTTGGTAATGATCTTAATTCAATAAAAACTTCCCCATCGAGGGTCTTCGATGGGGAGAGGCATTTATTGCTTTATGATATCGGTGATAATCAAAACGACAGGTTTTTTGGTCTTGTTGTATACCCAGTGTACGGTGTCGGCTTTTTCAACCCAGGTGTCTCCGGGTTTGTAGGTTTTTTTTGTGCCATTGCGATACTCTATAATTTTTCCTTGCTCTACATAGACGATTCCCGGACGCTCGGCATGGGAGTGCTCATTGGTGGCGCCGCCGGGCTCAATAGTGACGCGCCGGCTGCGGAAATCATATCCTTGCATCGCGTTGATTTGTGGGCCGAGTGCATTAGATTGTAGGGTTTCTGCTGAGATACCATGGGTTTTTTCGGGTGCCTGTTTATTTCCTGCAAATGTTGGTGCTGTAACAATAATTAACAACATGCCAATAAGTGGCTTGGTTTTCATGGTTGTAGTCCTGTTTGTAATAAATGAGGGTGTCAATACAGTAAGGAAGTTGACCTAAATAATACTATGCGATGAAGCTGACTGTAGGCTGACTCTTGTTAAGGGGCAGCCTAAGTACTATTGAAATGAAAACTTATTACGTGGGCTGTGATTATTTGTTTCTATAGCTGTTTGGGTTCATACCGGTGAATCGACGGAAAATAGTTCTAAAATGGCTGACACTATCATATCCAACATCTAAAGCGATATTTTCTACTGTTAGTTCAGTCTGCATTAGTAACTTTTTAGCTCGTTCTACTCGGCATTGCATTAAATATTTGTGGGGTGGAAGTCCTGTGCTCTGTTCAAACAATCGTAGAAAATGATATTTGCTTATATTGGCTATGGAGGCTAGTTTGTCAAGGGAAATGTCTTCTTGAAATGTTGTTTCTATATAGTCTTTTACTTTTCGTAATACTAGTGGGTTGAGCCCGCCACGAATTCTTCTAAGTGAATAATTGATGGTGCAATAATACGATAGCAGGTGTAACGTTAGCATACTTAATGCAGTATCAATATATATTTGACCGGAAGGGTTATTTTTTTTGCATTCCATATAAATATTGTAAACGATTTCTTTTATTAGCCCATCTGGCGTATTTACTTTTGATAACAACTCTATATTTTTGGGCTCTTTATCAAAAGTTTCTAGTAGAACGCGATTAAACTTCTTTTCAGGGAAATATAAGACCATGGTTTCAAAATTACTAGTAGAGCCTCTGTAAGGTTGTGATTCCCATGCTATCTCATGACTGGCTGGTAGGAGTAGATTACTTTTGCCACCAATCATTTCTTTATGTCTATAGTTGTCATCGTTAATTCTGGCGTTGAGAGTTATCGCCCCTTTAACTGGAATAAAGATCGTATGGTTTGACGATGGTTGTTGCGTGCTTTTTACTGACCTATAGGGAAAACGATGGTGGTCAATAATAAATTTATCATGAATTTT
>JBOEHG010000101.1:0-632 GCA_050633825.1 Cellvibrionaceae bacterium
TATGGATAGTTTCAACAAAGCTGTTGCTAGTTGCAAATAATCACACGCTCCTAGTGTTGTAGGTAATAGTAAGTATAAATACTTGAAAATTAATACTGGATGATTCGATATGTTTAAAGGGTTGGCAGCTAAATTTAGCTTGGGTGTTTTTATTATCACCGGGTTCCTTTTTACCGTCTATGCGACATATGACTACTACAGCATATCGAAGCGGCTTCACGCAGAGCAAGATAGCCGCATCCAGTTAATAGCCAGTGGTGTGCTTGGTACTGTTTCAGAGGCGCTATGGGGGTACGACGAAGAGACATTGAAAAGTGCATTAGAGAGCAATGGAAGTGCCTCTGGGGTGGCGGTTATCGGTATTCATGATGGAAAAGAGCTTCTTTACGCCTTTCGCCACAATGATGATAACACGACGGAAGAAATTAAAGACGTTGATATAAGCCTTCCCGGCATTAAAAAATTTCCTATTACGTATAATGATGATGGCGAAGTAAGCACCTTAGGTGATTTATTTTTCTTAGTCGATTCCAGCGAAATCACAGCTGAATTATCTAGATTTGTTTGGACATCTATTGCAAAAACACTATTTTCTATTGTTGCTCTAGTCGGCATGATTGTCATGTTTATGA
>JBOEHG010000102.1:0-5011 GCA_050633825.1 Cellvibrionaceae bacterium
TTTTTACCCGTTTTCATGTCAATTTTTTTACTCTCCTTAGCCCACTGCATTTCGAAAGAAAGTGTATATGACATTACTTATTGGCTTCCTTTCTCAAAACGACGCAAACTGATAAACAAACTAGTAAAACCATTAATTACAGCCTCAGAAGATGGCGTTGGGATTGAAGTAAAAAAAGAATATGACGCCATTGTGGCCCAACATGCGCTACAATTATTCAATGGCAACCAAACAAAGGCAGCCGTTTGGCTAAAAACATCCCAATCATGGGTTTCAAGGCATGAGGCGATATGAAATTAATTGTTAAGTTTTTCTGTTTTCTACTGGTATTAGGCTTCGCTGGCCTATTTGTATTAAAAAAACCAGACGGCACACCGTGGCTGTCCCTTGATGATTTTATCCCTGATATATCAGTAGGCTCAGTCAAAGATGCCTTACCCGGAGGGAACGAAGTCGCTGTGTATCGCTGGAAAGATGCCGAAGGTAACTGGCAATATTCCGATACCCCCCCGGGCAATAATACAGCCGAACAAGTGTTAGTTAACACCAATCTAAACCGTGACCTTGTACCAGAATTTAAACCAAGTAAAGTCGCTGATACAAAACCCAAAAGTGGAAAAGCATTACTTATAAAAGATAGCTCCATATCCCCCACCACGGTTCCAATGGATAAGATCCCAGAACTGGTCGATGACGCAAAGAATGTACAACAATTGATGGATGACCGAACAAAACAACTAGAAAAAGCGATGGGCAACTAACCTTAAAAAGGCTAAGCGTCATCGTTTTTGAAGCACATTAAAACGTATAATTTAGCTGCACAGCAAAAGTGTGCGCACGTGTCGAATTAAATTCAGCCCTAACACTGGCTGGTGTTCCATCAAAGGCAAAGGTCACTTGATCAATTTTAGTATCACTAAAATCAATATAGCCATAAGCAAAGTCAAGAGATGCTGATTTAGACAAAGCGTAGTTGGCACCAAATGAATAGATCCTTCTATCACCGTCTATGTTTCTAACAGAACGCGTACCATCAATAATCGGCGATTCATCAAATGCCAAACCAAAGCGCCAACGCCAGTCATTATTGTAAATATAATCCACACCTATATTGTAGGTCCAAGCATCTTTCCAAGCAGTTCTAACAACCGTATCCTCTCCGCCCAAACTATTGCCTTCAGGGTATTCAATGCGTATCTCCTCTAAACTGCTCCAATCAGTCCAGCGAGCACCAAGAGACAAAATAACCTTAGGGCTAAGGTGTTGAACATAAGCGGCATAAGCGGTTGCCGGCGCCTCAAAAAGCACCTCAGAATTAAAGGTGCCACTGGCTGGCCCTACGTTTGCAAAGGTCGCACCCCCCTCAATATCATGATCAACTTTGGAGCGATAGCCAAAACCAAATCGAGCGCTCTCCGACAATGAAACCATAAGGCCAAGGTTGTAACCTAAACTAATATCACTATCAGCGTCGAGATTAAGCTCGGCATCTACAGGAGCACCGGTATAAACAGCCGTATTATAAATAACATCGCTTTTCTGCAAACTAATGCCACCGCCAATACTAAGGTGTTCACTGACCTGATAGGAAATAACTGGGTTAAGATCTAAAAAAACTAATTCGGTTTCTAAGCCATTGTAACGGCCAAAAAAATTATCTTCATAGCCGTTTCGTGTCGCAAAAGGAACCGTAAGCCCTAAACCTATATGAATATTATTTTCCAAAGGCATAACAAAGAATACATTGGGAACGACTGAGTTCCTTGTACCATCTCCATTATCACCGGCATTAAAACCTGTGCTGCCCGTATTCTCAATTTCAGCGCTGGTATCAAAATAAACAGCGCCTATTTGCAAGAATTTCTTATCCAGTAAGACCATACCCGCTGGGTTAAAATACACTGCAGAAGCATCATCACCAACAATGCCATACCCCGCCTGAGCCCGACCCATAGCAGCCACACTATGATCAGATATTTGAAAACCACCGGCTGCAACAACCTCTGAATAAATAGAGGCAATAACGCTTAGGCTTATGAATGTCAGAAAAAACTTTGAAATCAATGATTTATAAAAAAATATAGGGTAAAAAAACATGAATTAACGGCTCTAGACTATTCTTCTTATTGTAATACCAAAACCTACTATTTGACTAAGGTATTGCATTAACAATACTAGTGCATCTCGTCATAAATCGAAAGGAAAACATAACGCTATATCATGTACGGCTCATAGAGGAAATAAGCACGCAATAGTAGTAACTTTTATTTTATCAGTAGCAAATCCACATCATTTAAAAACCATTACGAAACCATAAGTTAATTAAATAAAATGTGATTCTGCGCACATTTTATTTGAGGTAATATGGTACTTTGCCCCCTTAGGACAAAGTATAAAAGTATCTTAATATGATCGAAGTCCATTAGCGAAAAGGAATAGAAACTAATGGCGGCACAAAAATATAGCGTTACTATAATATGCTTATTGCTTTTTTCCTGTATTTCAGCTGTCAGAAGCGAGTCATTGAGTATTAACAATAAGCTATCTCAGTGCATCTCTATAGAAAAAAGTATCACCTATGATAAAACAGTAGCCTTTATCAATGGACAATTACTAGTCAATAAACCAATTTCAGAATGTGGATGTAAATCTGCATTAGGTTCTTATCGCGTTTTTACAAAGAAAGAAAATTACCGATATTTTATTTTAGAAGCAAAGGTTTCTTTCCTAAAATCAAGTGCATTATATCTACCTATCGCAGCCGACAAAGGTTTGATAAGTAATCAGGAAATCGAAATAGATATTTCATGTGCACGGCCAGATTAGATAAAGATAATAACTAACTTAAAGCCACCAAAAAATCCGTAAAACTAAAAATGAGGTCAAGCGAAGAAAAACCATAAGTTAACAATAATAAAATGTGATTCCGCGCACATTTTATTTGCGGCAATATGGTAACTTGCCCCTCCGGTATCTTATAAACCCATCAGGGCTATACCGACTACGGCACAACAGCTGTGCACCATTAAAAAGGAATAAGGAGCAAAAGTATGCAAAATAATATCACCTACACTGTCGCCCCACGAGATTGCTTATGGAACCTTGCCAGCCGCTTTTACGGCAAAGGTAGCTTGTGGCCTGTGATCTTTAAATACAACAACCAGCCCGATGTCGTCAAACAAACCGGTAGCCGTATATTAGACCCGGATTTAATTTTAATTGGGCAAACACTGATTATTCCCTCGAGAACCTTAGCCGAAAAAGTAGATGAAAAAGAATTAACAAAAACCAAGGACGAGGCCGAAAAGAATCGTCACGACCACGCCAATAAAGGCAAGCAAGAACAGCAGCAAATTCAGCGTATACGCCAAAGCCAGCCGCAACCTCCCGGTGGCAGAGAGCCTATGGGGCAGCGTTATGCCAAAAAAGTGGCTGCGCCAGCCTACCAGTTTGATTTGGGCGAAAGCACACTATCCGCCATAAAAGGACCGGGTTTTACATTAAAGGCCAGCCTAAGCGGTAGCCTAATGGTACAAGACACCCACACCTCTGCTATTGGTGTAACGGCCAAAGATTTAAAACAACTGGAAATCAGCACCAAACAACAAACCGAAACGGTAGCAGGGAAATTAATCAGCGATGTAAAATTTAATTTTGACCCTAAAAATAAAACGATCAAACTCAGCGGCGGTATAGCCAGCCAATCCAATATTGCCGGTACACCTGTGATTAAGCTGGATGACAGTGTTAACCAGCATGGCCAACCCGTGCTTAAAGGCAGCGTGACCTATAATATAGTTAAAGGTCAGGTACAGCATTATGCCTTTGCAGGGGAAAAAATCAGTTTTACAATTGAAGCAACCCCAGATAAAGACATAGAAAGAAAGTATGAAGATAGCAATGTATGGGAAGAGCTTGGCGCAACTCATGGCGCATTTGTTCTAGTGGTAGGTGCAGCTGCCTTAGTCGTAGTCACAATTATTGAAGACTGTCTGACCCTTGGTGCCGGTGTGGTCGATGACCCCGCCTCTTTTGCCTTGGCTGCCGCCATGATTATCAGTGCGCGACATTTATTTAAACGCTATACCAGCCGTTTAGGGCGCCGTATTGCTGTAAGCACTGGAGCCATTTTTGCTACACCAATGGCAATGGCTACAGATGAAGTGGATACAGGTATTCAACCTTAAATGAAAAAAGCTATTAAATTACTTTTATTCCTAACATTAATAGGTGCTGGACTGGAAGCTGGAGGCTATACATATGGCCTCCAACCTTCTATTTTTATAAAAAGTACTTTTACTAACAGTAATTTAAAAGAAAACCTACTCCAAAAATATTCTTTTAAAATACTTTTTAACGATCTTAAAGAAAATAAATTATCACAAATAAAAAAATCCTCTGAAAAAAATGAAATAGATCTTCATGGACTAAATTATAACATTGAAAAATATATAGCCCTGAAAAGCTTGTCTGAAGCAACATCAAAATACCCCGAAAAATTAATCAATAAAAATATAGATTTTATATATCTATTAAAAGCGATTGATTATTATGGAATCAACGTTGGAGGCATATATAATTATGAAAAAAAGAGTATTTTTATATCAACAAAATATAAAAAATATAACACAAACAAATCAAAACATACTATAGCATCAATATTTCATCATGAATTCAGCTCTATATTAATTAAAAAATATGAATTATCTGAAAATGATTGGATAAATTCATCAGGAAAAGATTTTTTATATAAAAGCGATGAAGATCCTTTCTATTACACAATTTATATTCAAGGAAATTCAGAAAAAATCAAAAATAAGGATTTATACAAAAGAGGTCTCATAAAACACTATGCTGAAACAGGAGTGGAAAATGACTTTAACACCTACGCCGAAGTCATTTTTACTAACCCTAAAAAAATGAAAAAGCTTATTTCCCAATACCCTGTTATCAAACGGAAGTATGAGGTTTTTAAGTCATTTTATATGAGTATAGACGAAGGCTTTGCGCC
>JBOEHG010000103.1:0-1091 GCA_050633825.1 Cellvibrionaceae bacterium
GGTGTCGGTGTACTGTTTGGCTTTGTCGGTTATTTTTCTGATATTTATTTAGGTACTATCACTGGCTTGGATTTAAATACCCTTGGCTTAGTGGTTGCCCGCCTCTATTCCCTAATGGAAAATTGGGTGCTGGTTGCCTTGCCCATGTTTATTTTTATGGGGCTTATGTTAGATCGCTCCGGTGTAGCTGAACGCCTTATGTTATCCATGCAAGATTTATTCGGTAAAGTGCGTGGTGGTCTTGCCATCACCGTCACCTTAATCGGTATTATTCTCGCAGCATCAACCGGTATTATTGGCGCATCAGTCGTACTACTTGGCTTACTGTCTTTACCTGCCATGCTAAATCAGGGTTATAACAAAGCCTTGGCCACAGGTACGATTTGTAGTGCAGGGACACTCGGCATTTTATTACCACCCAGTATTATGTTGGTGATCATGGCCGATCAGCTAGCGCTATCGGTGGGCGATTTATTTATGGGAGCAGTCTTCCCCGGTTTAATCTTGGGTGGTTTATACCTCACGTATATATTTATCGTTTCTTATGCCAAGCCTGCTATGGCGCCCTTACCCGAAAACTACCGGGAATTGGAGTGGAAAATAATATTGGCCGTGCTTAAAAACATTTTACCGCCACTGTTATTAATTCTCGCTGTACTAGGGTCTATTTTTGCCGGTATTTGTACGCCGACTGAAGCCAGTGGTGTCGGTGCTCTGGGTGCGACCTTGCTTGCCGCTTACTACAAAAAATTAAATTTCTCAGTCTTTAAGCAAGTCAGTCTTGATGCCTATCGAACCACCGCGTATATCTTTATGATTTTTATTGGGGCAACGATGTTTGCCTTGGTATTGCGCGAGTTAGGTGGAGACGAATTAATCGAGCGTGGTTTAACTAGCTTACCCTTTGGTCCTTATGGCGTCTTGATTTCCATTCTGATTATCGTGTTCTTATTGGGCTTTTTATTGGACTGGATTGAAATCACCTTGATTGCACTGCCTTTATTGGCGCCCGTTATTATTGGTATGGACTTCCCTGTGGATGGCTATGGTGTCATCGATGAGCCAAAGGTCGTGTGGTTTGTGATGCTGGT
>JBOEHG010000104.1:0-197 GCA_050633825.1 Cellvibrionaceae bacterium
TTGCGGCAATTATCGATTCGCAACGTTCAACTCTCACTGGCTGATGGCGGTTTGGGTTTGTCAGCAAAAGCCCCTTACGACGCTATTCTCAGCGCAGCGGCTCCCGCTACGATTCCTGATAGCTTGAAACAGCAACTGGCACCTGATGGGGTATTGGTGATTCCAGTAGGTGAGTCCTCTCAAACGCTTGTACTGGT
>JBOEHG010000104.1:285-414 GCA_050633825.1 Cellvibrionaceae bacterium
TTTTTCAAAGGAATGGCTATGGGGGCTGCGGATGTTGTTCCCGGGGTATCCGGGGGAACCATTGCTTTTATATCCGGTATTTATCAGCGTTTACTGAATGCACTGAAGAGTCTGACGCCCTTGGCTCTT
>JBOEHG010000104.1:443-745 GCA_050633825.1 Cellvibrionaceae bacterium
TGGTTTTTACTGACCTTGTTTTCCGGTATTTTACTCAGTATCTTAACTCTTGCTAATGTTATCGATGTTGCACTGCTTCATTATCCTATACTGGTCTGGTCTTTCTTTTTTGGGCTTGTTCTAGCCTCTATTGTCTATTTGATTAAACAAACACCTCAATGGCGGCTACAGGAATGGCTGGCGATCTCTGTGGGTACTGCTATTGCTATTGTTATCTCATCATTACGCCCAGCTCAACTGCCCGGAGAGTGGTGGATGATGTTGATAGCCGGTTCTATTGCTATTTGTGCAATGATTTTGCC
>JBOEHG010000104.1:793-1525 GCA_050633825.1 Cellvibrionaceae bacterium
CTTATAGGGTCTTTAAATGTACTCTGGCCATGGAAAGAAGTCTTAGAAACAACCGTAGACCGTCATGGGGATATCATTCCTTTGGTGCAATCGAATATATCACCGGCATTTTATACTGAACTAACATCACAACCGGCGTATCTAATAGGGGCCATACTGTGCACTTTGTTTGGTTTAGTGTTGGTTTTATTACTAGAAAGAATAGGGGATTCACAGGGTTAAATAGGGGTAATTTGACGCGTACCTCGGATAAATAGCCAAATTGCTCATAAAAATAGAGTTTTCTTATAAATAATTTAGAGTGATTTTGCATAAATCAATGAAATTGATAACTAAAAGCTATATTAGTGGCTAAAAAATGATCTCTGAAATTCATACATACTTATCCACAGGTTTTTTACAGGTCTTTTACAGAAAAGTTAAAGTGATCAATATATTGATCGTTTTTTTGGTTATTTCAGCATGCTCATCTTCTTCGTCTCAAGCACCCGTTACTACTAGAAATCAGCCTCCTTCGACTAAAGTGGCAAGCCATGTTGTTTCTCCGGGTGAAACGTTATATTCGATTGCTTGGCGTTACGGCCTAGATTATAAAAAACTCGCTAAAAACAATGGAATAGGTCGTTCTTACAGTATTTTTCCGGGGCAGATCATTAACTTAGCTCAGGCAGCTAAACCTATTTCTAAACCTTCATTGGCACCTCCTCCCACGGTTTCACCCAAAGCGAGGAT
>JBOEHG010000105.1:0-1146 GCA_050633825.1 Cellvibrionaceae bacterium
AGCTTTGTTGAAACTATCCATATAACCCAGCATTTAGTAAATCTTGTATAAATAAGCTCTAATCTAATACAACTACACTGGAAACATTCACCAAATCTGTTTGGGCTGATTGAGTACCCCATGTTATATTTTAAAACTGCCAATTGTATCATTTAGCCTATTAGCTGAATTTTCTACAGATGAGCTTATTTTTGATACATTAGAGGTTACTTCATTGGCTTCAATCGTTAATGTTGAAATCCGCTTAACACGTTTCCCGACTGACTCTGATACACCTGACTGCTCTTTAGCGACAGAGGCCGTTTGCAAATTCATGTTGTTAACTGATTCAATATGCCGTGCAATATTTGATAAACTATCAACTGTACTGCTGGTCATTTCAACAGCGCTTTTACTGTTTATAGCGCCACCATTCATAAGCTCTACGGCTTTACCTGCACTTTCTTGTAAGCCTTCAATCATTGTCTGAATTTCCCCCGTACTTTGCTGAGTACGGCTAGCTAACGCCCGGACTTCATCCGCTACTACGGCAAAACCTCGGCCTTGCTCTCCAGCACGAGCCGCTTCAATGGCAGCATTTAATGCAAGTAAATTGGTTTGCTCTGCAATACCGCGAATAACATCGAGCACAGAACCTATATCATTAACATGGTTTTGCACAGAATCTATACTTTCCGTACCAACAACAAAATCTTCTGCTAAACCTTCTACTGACACCGTCGTTTTAGATATTAAGGAGACTACATTGGTGACATCCTCATTTGCTTGATTAGTATAGTTCGATGCTGTTTGAGCATTTTCGGCAACACCTATAGCAGAGGTATTCATATCATTCACGGCTATATCTACCGCACTGGCTTCTTTTTTCTGAGTATTAACAAGAGACATACTTTTATCTACGAGGGCTTTTAACTCTTCAACATTACTCAGTAATTCACTACTCGCTGTTGATGCGTCAACGACTATAGTCTGAGTTCTTTCTATAAAACAGTTAAAATATTTTGATAGCTCACCTAACTCACCTACTGCATTTTCTGGCAAGCGCTTAGTTAAATCCCCTTCTTGTATAAAAGTATCCTTTAATAACGCCACTAATTTTGCAGTGGGTGCTGATACGAGCCTTCTCATAAACATGACAATCATGCC
>JBOEHG010000106.1:0-3528 GCA_050633825.1 Cellvibrionaceae bacterium
GTCAACGATAACTCACTGGTTATTGCTACGCTGCTGGATAATATAGAAGGTGCTACAGCCAATGCGACAGCTGACGCAATAATTACTACTTGGGATAGTGGTTTAGTGGTATCGATTAATGGGAATAATATAACGGGCACCAACATCAGCCAAGCAACAGCAGCTGAAATTAATAGCCTACCTAATTTATCTGCAAACTACGACAGCAATGATAACTCAATACAAATTCAGTCAACCAACGGAGACTTAACTTTTCTGGTGATAGGCGGTGGAAGTGATGGTGATTTTTTTACTGTCACAGGTGCAAGTGCCGGGACTCAAACTATAGAAAGAGACTCTACCGCTGATGGTGTTTCTTCAGGAAATATCGATAGCGACACTAATAGTATTGTTGTAGGCGGTGTCATCACGCTGGAATTAAATGAAGGGTACAGCTTAACTGACAACTCTATTGAAAAGCTTTTCTATAGCATACCAACATCGTTTACCATCAATGCATTCAACCCCAACGACTCTACCACTTTTAATTATTCTACTACTACAACTATTTATGACAGCTTGGGAAGCTCACATTTATTACAATTATTTTTTGTTAAAAAAGACTACGACTCAACACAGGCTATATCTTTCTCCAACCAGCCAAACGTTTGGAAAATGATAGTGCGTATTGCCAATGAAGATGTGGGAGAACCCTCTATTTTTGCCGCAACCACGCCCACCCTAGCCACTTATGATATTTTCTTTACACAAACAGGAGAAGTAGACACAATCCTCACCCAAACTATTTTGATCTCCAACTGGACGCCCACCGGCTATAATAATGGTGGCCAACCATTAGGCCCATCAACCATTGCCAGCGGATTTTTCTTACCTGTACCTTATCCACCTACTAGCTCTAATTTTGTTATGGGAGTACTGGATACCACACAATATAGCGCTCCATTTTATATTAATGGTATAGCACAAGATGGATATCCATCCGGAGGGCCGAATGAAGCACAATAATAAAAATAGAAAAAATATTGGCTCAGAGTACTACTACCCTAAGCCAATAAGAGGAATGAGAAATTTTAAATCAATCGCATATGCTGATAGTCCGGTACAACACTTTCCAAAATAGATTTTGGATCAACGTAGTCATAGTTTAAGTTTTTGGCTACCGCTTGATTGGTTACCTGCCCTTTATAGACATTAAGCCCATTCAAGAAATGCGGATCTTCTGCTAGTGCAGTTTTCCAGCCTTTATCCGCAAGCGAGATGATATAAGGTAAGGTTACATTGTTAAGCGCAAACGAAGATGTGCGTGCCACACCACCGGGCATATTCGCTACACAATAATGAACAACATCATCAACTATATAAGTCGGTTCTTGATGGGTGGTGGCTTTCGATGTTGCAAAACAGCCACCTTGGTCAATGGCCACATCCACAACAACTGAGCCGGGTTTCATTCGTTTAATCATATCGGCTGTGACTAGTTTAGGCGCAGCAGCCCCCGGAATAAGCACCGCACCAATGACCAAGTCTGCTTCCAGCACATACTTTTCTAATGACTCTTGTGTCGAATAAACTAATTCAACGCTGGCTCCAAATTGCTTATCTAAACGACGAAGGGAATCGACATTATTATCCAAAATAGTCACTTGAGCGCCCAAACCAACAGCCATTTGAGCCGCATTAGCGCCGACAACACCGCCGCCAATAATAGCCACTTTACCAGGCGCCACACCGGGAACACCAGCTAACAAGACACCATTACCACCCTGGGCTTTTTCAAGTGAATGTGCACCCGCCTGTACCGACATACGGCCAGCCACCTCAGACATGGGGGCCAACAGCGGCAATTGCCCAGAAGAGGATGTAACCGTTTCGTAGGCAATACAAATAGCACCGCTATCGACTAAGTCTTTTGTTTGAGGCGCATCAGGCGCAAGGTGTAAGTAGGTAAAGAGCACTTGATCAGGTTTAAGCAATTTGCGCTCTTGCGCAAGCGGCTCTTTCACTTTAACGATCATGTCCGACTGCGCAAACACCTCTTCAGCGGTATCAACAATGATGGCGCCAACAGCTCGATAGTCATCATCACTAAAACCAATACCAATACCCGCATTAGTTTCTACCCTTACCGAATGCTGGCGATGGGTTAATTCTCTTACCGAACTGGGTGTCATTCCCACTCGATACTCATGATTTTTAATCTCTTTGGGTACGCCTATATTCATATTTCACTCCGAAATGTTGTCTACTAAAACATTCCACTATTATATCGATCAAAAAAAGCTCAAACTGTTTTAATTTTATTAAAATGAAGTATATTATGCTTTATTTTTCTATATATTTAGTGATTACAACCAAAGAACATCCTATACAATACCAAACTGACTGAGAGGTAGAACCAATTCAATATTATGGATACTGATAGTACACAACTGCTAGATAGGCTGGATCGTAAAATCCTTAGAGAACTTCAGACCAATGGGCGCATTCCCAATGTAGAGCTCGCTAAACGTGTTGGTCTTAGCCCAACGCCTTGCCTTAATCGCGTCAAACGTTTAGAAAAAGAAGGTTGTATTGAGCATTACACAGTCCGCATTAACCCTGACTTTGTAGATGCAAAACTGCTGGTGTTTGTTGAAGTGCGACTTGATCGAACATCGAAAAATGTTTTCAGTAATTTTCGCATTGAAGTGCGTAAGCTACCTGAAATTATGGAATGCCACCTTGTTTCAGGTGATTTTGACTACCTACTCAAAGCCCGGGTTAAGGATATGCACGCTTACCGCAAACTACTTGGGGAGACATTACTTTCTCTACCCCATGTCAATTCAACACGAACTTATATGGTGATGGAGGAAGTGAAAGAAACCGACATCATCCCCATTCCTGAACCCACACCTTGATATTGCATTATGAATAAAAATATTCCCACTGAGTTTTTACGATCATTTGTGACTATTGCAGAATTAGGTAGCTTTACCCAAGCCGGTGATAAGCTGGCCCGCTCACAGTCGGCAATTAGCTTACAGATTAAAAAGCTGGAAGAGCTCTTGGGGCAACAGGTGTTTAGCCGTAAGGGCCATAATTTTGAGCTCACCCATTCAGGTGAGATATTGATGCGTTATGCAACGCAGATATTACAGTTGAACGATAGAGTACTGGGCGAGCTAGACAGTAAAGCGATTGTCGGCAAAGTAAGACTGGGCATTCCCAGTGAATTTGCCATCTCCCTACTTCCTAAAATTGTCGGTAACTTTTCTCGGCAAAATCCACAAATTACCTTAGAAGTTATTTGCGACCTCAGCCGTAACCTTAATAATGACCTTAAACAAAGAAAGTATGATCTTATTCTATCGATACTCGATGATCCCGATCAGATAGAAGGCCACTATGTTAAAAGGGACCAACTGGTATGGGTATCTGCTAGTGAACACTTCTCCCACGACACTGACTCGATCCCCTTAATCGTTGCTCCTGAAGGCTGCATTTATAGAAACAGGGCTATAAAACACCTCAAAAATGCCAATATCC
>JBOEHG010000107.1:0-753 GCA_050633825.1 Cellvibrionaceae bacterium
GCCCTTTAAACAGTGTGCCCAAAGTTCCTAACTTTTCCTTTCCTTCACAGAGGGAAGCTGTGCTAACACAAGCAATTTCCAGCATTTCTCCTGAGCAATTAAATGAATACCGCAGCGCCTCTGCCTTTATGCAAGCGATTGCTAATGAAGCCCTCATGTGGAAAAACCAGCTACCTGAAAATTTTAGACCCGCTATTTTGGCAGTGTTAAATGGCGGTATACAAATTAAAGTGCATACACTCTCTCAGGTTAGCTTTCACGGGATTCGTATCGAAGGAGAGCTTAATGGTGGACCTTGCTCATTAATGGCTCACCAATCAACGGTACAGATTCTCTGTTATGGGCAGGAAGTTATCGCCAAAGAAGAGCCTCGCCCCATTGGTTTTATTTGGCCCGATAATGAAGTAGAAGTATAAAGTCTTTCTTTTTCGTTTTGTCTCAGCTTCTTAAAAAGTGGCTGGTATTTTTGTTCAATTACTGTAAGCTGCGCGACCAATCCCTTCTATTATCATTGCGTACAATTAATCTATGAGTTTCTCGTCACTTGGTTTATCCGATTCCTTGCTAAAAGCCGTTGCCGATAAAGGCTACGAAACCCCNNTCGCCCATTCAAGAAAAAGCAATCCCAGCCATTATTCGTGGCAGTGATGTTATGGCTGCTGCTCAGACAGGCACCGGAAAGACAGCGGGTTTCACCTTGCCTTTGCTGGAGTTATTGAAAGATGGTAAAGCAGCAGGAGCCAATCAGGTCAG
>JBOEHG010000108.1:0-1355 GCA_050633825.1 Cellvibrionaceae bacterium
GGCTCTTCTCCGCTTTCGTGAGGTAAATTAGAGGTATCCATAGAACATAGATTGCTGATCAGGTAGAGAAGATTGTCGTATTTTCAGCTTAAAGTAATCGGTGTCTCTAATGCCTCTAGCTCGCTTTCGAATCATGCCAATACTGACATTCCCAGCTTCTATTCTGGCACTAGTAAGCTTGTGTTTGGCGTAATTGCAGATACCATTACGGCGTTTTCTAAGTGATGTTGCAAATTTCTTTAAGTAAAGCATGTTAGTCTCTTCAGCAAGTAAGCACCACTGCTCTAGATTGGTCTGCATACTTTCAACCGTTTCAGATTTCCATAAGGCTTGCAGCTGTTCTTTTAGCAGATAGAGCGTATTGAGATTGCTATTCTCAGCAAGCAGCGTATTGAGTTTTTCAGCTTGTGAGTCACTCAATTTGTCTGCATTTTTTAATAATAGGTAATGACAGCCTTTCATAAGATCTTTACCGGCTTTATTGGCCTTTCGATATTCAATACGTCGTTGATTACCGATAGCCTTGGTGTAATTTTGCATCACATGAAAACGATCAAATACAATCTCCGCGTTGGGTAAGCAATCGCGTACTGCTTTTTGATAGGCGGGTCCCATGTCCATAGCAACAGCCTCTATTTTTTCAGTGGTTTCTGGAGGTATACGCGTTAAAAAATTCGTTAACACTTCGGCGGTGCGACCCGTTTCAACACCGATCAAGTGGCCAGATACCATGTCATAAATAACCGTCATATAATCATGCCCTTTCGCTCTGGCAACTTCATCAACACCAAGGTATTTGAGTCCGGTTAAGTGGCTTGGATCGAGTGCTGGCAACGTTGATTCCAGATAAAATTTATCCATATTTTTCACCGTTTCCCAACGCAACTGTAAATGCTTGGCGACGGCGCTGATACTCATATGACGGCATAATCCACTAACCAACTGACAAAAACGAATGGTGTAACGGTTACCGGTTTCTACAAAATCGGCAGTTTCTAATAAGCGTCTTCCATTGCTTGTATTGACTTGTGCTAATTCGATTTCCAGGTAGCAATCAAACCCACAAAGTGGCAAATCTCGAATCGTTCTACGCTGATAAGCATTAATTGAACCTAGTCGACCAGTGGTTGGATCCACGACCCTAAAACGACGGTCTCGGCAACAGGTAATCGTTAATCTTTGATGGTCTAAATCATGCTGAACGTGTTTGACACGCTGGCCTGGAAGGCTCAATATTTGGCTGGAGATGTTAAGGTTCATTTATCTGTTGAATATAGCGGCCTGAGAAACTTTATATTTCAACAGCTTAGTGAGGCCTTAGCATCTTTTTTACCTCACGAAAGCGGAGAAGAGCC